>CAZUPA010000042.1:14999-22605 GCA_964622205.1 uncultured Sphaerobacteraceae bacterium | reverse complement strand
ACCCGATACCGGCTATCGTTCCCGGAATTAACTGGCCACGGAATTGATGAGGTGACTCTTGCAACAGCGCGGAAATCGGTTGACGGAACGGGGCCTGCCGCTGCCCCACATGGCGGCACACACCCGATCCATGGCCTCCACGGCAACGGCGAGCGGCGCGAGCGGGGCCACCGGATCCCCCTACCACAAGTCCACGCTCCCGAACGGCGTGCGCGTGGTCACCGGCCCCATGACCGGCGTCCGCTCCGCCAGCCTTATCTTCTATTACAACATTGGCTCCCGCTACGAACCCGAACCCATCGCCGGGGTCTCCCACTTCCTTGAACACATGCTCTTCAAGGGCACCAGGCGCCGTCCCGATCCCATGACCATCTCCGAGGAGATCGAGAGCGTCGGCGGCATGCTCAACGCCGCCACCGGCCGCGAGTCCACTTCCTACTGGTGCAAGGTGCCAAGCACCCACTTCGAACTCGCCTTTGACGTGCTCGCCGACATGCTCCGCAACTCCACCTTCGACGCCGCCGAACTCGACAAGGAACGCAAGGTCATCTTCGAGGAGATCCGCTCCGTTCAGGACATCCCCGAAGACCTCGTCCACGACCTCATCGACCAGCTCATCTGGGGATCGGACCCGGTTGGCCGCGAAATCGCCGGCAGCGAGGAAACCGTCGCCAACATCGACCGCGACGCAATGGTCAGCTTCTGGCAACGCAACTACACTCCCGAACGGCTGATCGTCGCGGCCGGCGGCGATATCCAGCACGAAACGGTCGTCGAACTCACCGAGCGCTTCTTCGGCGACCTCACCGCCACCGGCGAGGTCGACCGCTACGTTCCCGCCACGGTCAACCAGGACGCCCGCCGGGTCCAGGTCATCAATCGCGAAACCGAGCAGGCGCATCTCTGCGTCGGTTTCCCGGCCCTCTCCTATCACGACCCGCGCCGCTTCGCCCAATCCACCATCGAGGCCATCCTCTCCGCCGGCATGAGTTCCCGCCTCTTCCAGGAAATCCGCGAGAAACGCGGGCTCGTCTACTCCGTCTACGGCTACTTTCGGGGCTACGAGGATGTCGGCCAGGGTGTCGTCTACGCCGGAACCGACATCGAGCGGGTCGAGGAGACCATCGAAGCGATCATCGGGGAACTCCAGAAGATTCGCGACATCCCGGTTCCCGCCGACGAGCTTGAGAACAGCAAGACCCTCCGCAAGGGCCGCCTGCTCATGGGCCTGGAAGACAGCCGCTCCGTCGCCTCATGGATCGGCAGCCAGGAAGCCACCTATGGCGAAATCAAGTCACCCGAGGACGTGATGGAACTCATCGACGCCGTCACCATCGAGGATGTCCAGGAAGTCGCCGCCGAAATCCTCCGCGGCGACCGCCTCAATCTCACCCTTATCGGCCCGTACGACCACGACGGCGCCTTCGCCGACCTGCTGGCGTTCCGCTAGTACGTGAGGAGCGGGCAATGAGCGAGCAATCCTCCGGCAACCTGGTCTTCATCGATCCCGCATCCGGCTTCGAAATCCGGCCGATCTCGGCCTCCGAACGCGAAATGGTCGACACCGTCATCGTCGGCTCCAGCACGGAAGCGCGCGAAGCCGCGATGCGGGAAACGCTGACCAGTCTCCCCGACGGCCAGATATTCGGCGGCTACCGCGATGGCATCATGGTCGCCGCCTACGCCCTGCGCAAGGACGGTCTCGCCAACGACCTCGCCTTTATCGTCGTGTTGCCCGGCGAACGTCGCCACGGCATTGGCCGCACCCTGCTTCAGGATGCGCTGCGCCGCTCCGGCCGCCGCCCGCTCGCCGCCCAGACTCCCGAAGACATCCTCCCCTTCTTCAAGGCCTGCGGATTCAAACTGGTCGGCAGGCGCGTGCGGCCCGATGGCGAGGTGTACTTCCGGGTCGGATGGCACACCCCCGGCGCGAAATTCAAGGGCGGCACATCCAGTGCCCTCCAGCACAATCCCATCGACGACACCCCGCATTCCTGACCCACGGAGACTGACCGCATGCCGCTCGAACAGCAATCCGCCACCCACCGCCGCGGCTGGGAGGCCATCGTCGATCTCGCCCTGGCGGAAGACATCGGCACCGGCGACATCACCACCCTGGCCACGGTTCCCGCCGGCGCCACCGCCTCGGGCACGATCCTCGCCAAGGCCGCGGGCGTGATTTCCGGCATCGAAGTCGCCGAGTTTGTCTTCAACCGTGTCGACCCCGTCACCGACTTCGAACCTCTCGTGGCCGATGGCGACCGGGTCGAAGCATTCACCCCGCTTGCCAACATCAGCGGCAACGCCCGCTCGCTGCTCACCGCCGAGCGCACCGCGCTCAACCTCATGCAGCGCCTCTCCGGCGTCGCCACCATCACCGCCCGGTACGTCGCCGAAACCGAAGGCAGCGTCTCCCGCGTGGTCGATACCCGCAAGACGACCCCTGGCCTGCGGCTGCTCGAAAAACTCGCCGTCCAGCACGGCGGCGGCCACAACCACCGTTTCGGACTCGCCGACGGCATCCTGATCAAGGACAACCACCTCGCCGCCATCGGCGGCCCCGACCGCATCGCCACCGCCGTCCGCAACGCCCGCGAATCCGCCCCGCACACCCTGAAGGTCGAGATCGAAGTCACCAACCTCGACGAACTCGACCAGGCACTCGCCGCGGGCGCCGACATCGTCATGCTCGACAACATGGACAACGGCCTGATCGCCGAGGCTGTCGCTCGCCGCGATCGGACCGCTTCGCGTATCCTGCTCGAGGCATCCGGCGGCATCACGCTCGAACGGATCTCGTCGCTGGCGAACACCGGTGTCGACCTGATTTCCTGTGGCGCGCTGACACACTCCGCGCCATCGCTGGATATCAGCCTCGATCTCACCATTGGCTAGCCCTTGATGGATGCATCCCGGCGTCGAAAGACTTATAGTGTACGTACACAGGTATCCGGGCCAGTTACCGGCTACCCTTGAAGCACAGGCGAGCCATATCCATCGGTAAGGGAAACCGGTTTCGCCAAAAGCGCGTTTACAAGGACAGGGAGTAGTCGCCGGTTTGCCACCGATGCCAAAACGGCGGCACTCACACACAGGGAAACCCCGCACCGCCTCGCACATAGCTGGTCGGCCCGCAGTCTCACCGGAGCGGGCCAAACGGAAAATGCGCGCCTGGGAGGCACTCGACAATGCGGGATCGTTCATCGGGTCATATGCTGGGTAGGATGGGAGAATCTCGGAAATGATTGCCGGTACCGCTTCAATCGCTGGAGTGATGTCGAAAGCCGCTGTTGGGCCACGCCGCCTCAGGTTGGGTTCGGTCGCCCTTGTCATGGCCGCGTTCGCCATGCTGCTGACGATGTTCGCGCCATTTGCGTCCCCCGCCTCGGCGTGGTCCGCGCCACGCACCGTCTTCATTGAGGAAACCGGGCAATCGCTCGACCAGGTCTTCCTCGATGTGTGGCGCGAAAACGGCAAGCAGGCCTCCTTCGGCTACCCCATCACCCCCGAAATCACGCTTGATAACGGGCACATCGTCCAGTACTTCCAGTACGCCCGCTTCGAATACTGGCCAGAGGGAGACGCCAACGGCCAGCACTTCCACTTCGGAAACATCGGCGAAGAACTTCGTCCCATCAATGTCCAGCGATCCACCCTGGGCTGGTCATCCACCAGCAGTTCCAGCGCCAGCTCCGCCGAAGCCCTCGCCATCTCCCAGGCCTGGCTGTCCGTCAGCGAGAGCGAGGTCGCGCGCGGCGAGCGCTTCGTCGCGCAATCCGGCCACTCGATTAGCGGCGACTTCCGCGCATTCTGGGAAGAAACCGGCGAGGAAGGCTACCTGGGCTTCCCGGTCACCGAGACCTATACCTCCGGCGACACCACCTACCAGGTCTTCGAGCGCGGCCAGTTGGCCAAGAACGACACCGACGGAGTCCACCTCGTCCCGGTCGGGAGCCTGCTGGCCGAAAAGTATGGCCTCGACCAATCCCGCGCCGCCCAGGGCGACCTCCCGGCATACAGCGACGAACTCTTCATACCGCCCGCTCCACCCGCCGTCGCCGGAACCACCGGCGCATACACCCCTGGCGCTGGAGAAATCTGGATCGACATCAATCTCAGCACCCAGTACATGCAGGTCTACCAGGGCAGCACCGTCATCATGCAGACCTACATCAGTTCTGGCCGCCCCGGATTCGACACGCCCACCGGTACGTTCCACATCAGCCTCAAGAACGGCACGCAGGACATGGAAGGCGTGCTGGGCGGCGAGTACTACAACGTGCCCAACGTCCCATCGGTCATGTACTTCACGAATGTCGGCCACGCCATTCACGGCGCGTACTGGCACAACAACTTTGGCGCGGTGATGAGCCACGGCTGTATCAACGTCCCGGTCGATCTCGCCGCCTGGCTTTACGAAATCACGCCCCTCGGAGCCCGCGTCGAAATCCACTGGTAACCCACCAGAACGCATCCAGTACGCGAGGAACCGGTGGCGAGGAACTTCCTCACCACCGGTTCTCCACATCCGGCATACCGGGGCGCACCACCGCCGACTCGCACCAACAACCCCGGTAGCGGCGAAGCTCGTCTTCGCCTGGCAGATGTCGCCACGCGATCCCCCGAAATACGACACCTTCTTGTAGGGGTCGATCCACTGAACAGAGCGTCCGATTCCAAACACGCGCGCAGGGTATCGACCCGTCGCACTCGCCACATCGGGCAGATCACCCACCTTGCCCGCGGCCACCCAGCACCGATCCCACCCAAATCGATCGGGTTCCCGGCCAAAATGCACGATCCCCGGAACCTCAACCACTCCCGCCTCGTCTGATCTGGCATATCCTATGGATAGTGACATGCGTTCGCGACACCCTGACCGGAATCGCGACTCACCTGGAGTGACGCGCCGTGCCGGAACAGCCCGCCACGTTTCCCGCCCAATCCAGCCTCCACCGCATCCTCGCCCACCGGCGTGACATCGTGCTGTGCCTGCTCATGCTCGCCACCCTCATGATGCCCGTCAGTTACCGGGCCGGAACCGGTTCATCCCACCCACACACCATTTTCCAGGTCATGATCGACGCCATCTCCGGCACGCCGCACACTCACGGCGAACCCGTCCACCAGCCTGAACGCCACACGCCATCACCTTTCGCCCCGCTCTCGGTGCCACTCGCGGCGGCCGTCCAGGCAGATGCCAGGGTGGATCCAGCCGCCGAATCCGACACGCCGGTCATGTTGCAATTGACCTCCCCGATCAGCGATACCTCCGCGATCCAGTTGCTCGCCCTCATCGTCGCCGGCATGCTGCTGTTCGGCCCCTACCGGCCCACCTGGGCATCGCTCCGTGCCCCGCGCCCGATGCCCAACCGCATCGAGACGCCTCCACCGCGCCCCGCCTGATCGAACGCTCACCGGATTCGATACCGTTTCCCCTCGCGTGACATCAGGCGGCCATCTCGAATGGTCCCAATAAAGGACAACGCAATGACTATCGCCGCACGAATCAGCACGCCTCGCGGCATCGCGTCGCTTTTCGGCGCATTCCTGCTCGCTCTCGCATTCCTCGCCCAACCGCTGGCGGGCCTGGCCCACGAACATCGTGACGTCGGCGACTACACCTTCACCGTCGGCTTCATCAACGAACCCGCCATCCAGGGCGACACCAACGGCATCTGGGTCGAAGTCATGAAGGGCGAGGAGCCGGTCACCGGCCTTGCCGACACTCTTCAGGCCCAGGCCATCTTCGGCGACCAGACCCGCGACTTCGCCCTCGTTCCCGCCTGGGGCGAGGACGGCGTCTACCAGGCCGTCTTCATCCCGACCGAGCCAGGCGACTACACCTTCCGCTTCTCCGGACAGATCGACGGCGTCGATGTCGACGAGAGCTTCACCTCCTCCCCGGAAGGCTTCGATTCCGTCGCCCCACGCGCCGATCTCGAATTCCCGTCCACCGGTGAGGAAGGCGACTCCGGCAACACCGCCATCACCGTCGGCATGCCGCTTGCCGCCGCAACCCTGCTCGTCGGGGGCATCGCTCTCTGGGGGTCGCGTCGCCGCGCGTCCTGACCCCTTCCCACCCCGGCCCTGAAACTGGGCCATTCGTGATGGGGAGGGCGCCAGGCGGTGCCCTCCCCATCGAGGAAACCCCCATGACCGCCCCACGCGCGGCTCGTTGCGCGGCCCGCCCCGGCGTGCATGGAGCAATCCTCGCCGGATTGCTCATGCTGGCGCTGCTCCTGGCCGCGCCAGCCATCACGTCCGCCCACGCCGCCCTTGAAAGCAGCACCCCGCTCGCCGGCGAGGTCGTCTCTTCCGCGCCCTCCGAACTCACCCTCACCTTCACCGAGCCGCTCGAACAGTCGTACAGTCGGCTCGAACTCTTCGACAGCCAGGGAGCCAAGGTCGAGGACGTCATCCTCACGTTCGGCGAGGATGGGTTCACCATGGTGCTCACCCTCCCCGGGAACCTGCCGAACGACACCTATTCCGTGCTCTGGCGCACGCTCTCCGAAGCAGACGGGCACACGGCCCAGAACTACATCACCTTCACCGTCGGCTCGAACAGCAACATCGTCCCCATCGTTATCCCCGGCACGGGCAGCGACGGCGACTCCGTGCCGCAATGGATGAAAACCACGTCTCGCTGGGCTGCCCTGCTTGGCGCCGCCCTGCTGATGGCCGCCTGGCCAGTCTGGTCCACCGTCATCCGGCCCGGTCTCACCGGGGCTCGCCCGCATGCTCGCCAGATAGTCGGCCGTGTCCACCGGTTCATCCTCGTCGCCGCCATCCTGGCGATCGCCGGGTCGGTCTACGCGCTCCTTGTCCAGGCCGGCGCCCTCACCGATGGCTCACCGCTGGACAAGGTCATCAACACCCTCGGGCAAACGCGCTATGGCAAGCTCTGGCTGCTCCGCGTCGGCCTGCTGGTCTGCCTCGCCCTTGTGCTGCCAGCGTGCGGCTGGTGGTTCGCCAGGCGCCGCCAGATTGAAGGACTCGCCGCATGGGGACTCGCCATTGGCGTCACCATTCCCTTCAGCCTTATCGCCCACGCCTCGGCCCAGCCCAGCGGGCGAACCTTCGCCATCGTCGCCGATGCCGTTCACCTCTTCGCCTCGGCCGTCTGGTTCGGCGGCATCGCCTTGCTCGTCACCGTCCTGCTTCCCGCCCTCCGATCGATGACCGCCGAAGAGCGCGGCGGCGTGCTTCGCGTCGTCCTGCCCCGGTTCTCGGTCATGTCGCTCATCGCCATGGCCACCATAGGGCTCACCGGCTTCTACGCCGGTTGGCTCCACGTCGGAAACCTCTCCGCCCTCACCAGCACCGATTATGGGCGCGCCCTCATCGTGAAGCTGGCGGCCCTGGCCGTCATCCTCGCACTCGCGTCCATCAATCTCTTCATCATCGAACGTCGCATCCTGCAGCGTGATGCTGGCGAAGTCGCCAGTGTCTGGTCACCTCGCCTCCGCTGGACCGTGACCGGCGAGTTGATCCTCGCCCTCATCCTGCTTGGCGCGGTCGGTCAGATGACCAGCCTCCAACCCGCTCGCGACGTGATGGTCGAGCAATCCCGCCAGGTCTCCATCGACTTCGAGGAATCCGA
>CAZUPA010000042.1:0-14899 GCA_964622205.1 uncultured Sphaerobacteraceae bacterium | reverse complement strand
TCCGCCTCGACCACCGCCACCATTGGCAACACCGCCCCCGATGTCGACGTTCCCGGCGATCCCTGGCGGTTCGAAACCCTCGGCGGCCTCACCGGGCTCGTCCTGGTGCTCACTGGCATCGCCGGGGTCATCGTCGGGTGGCGATCCGGCCGCGCCGTCACCCGCAAGGAATCCATCGGCCTTGGCGTGGCCGCCCTCCTGCTGGGCTGCATCCTCCTCTTCCAGGCCCGCATCGACCCCATCCTCGCCACCGCCGGACGCTCCGGCGCCATCGACAGCGAGAACATCGCCATGGTCGAGCGCGGCGAAGACATCTACCTCCAGCAGTGCCTCTCCTGCCATGGCGCGGAGCTGCGTGGGGAGGGACCGGCGGGAGAGGGTCTCGATCCTCCACCCGCCGACTTCTCCGCGCCGCACACCATGGTCCACTCCGTCGAAGACCTCATCTACTGGATCCGCAACGGCAAGCAGGGCACCGGCATGCCGGGCTTCGGCGATGTCCTCTCCGACGAGGATATCGCCGCCGTGCTCAGCTACATCCAGCGCGAGCAGGACCGGTTCACGTCCGACGCCCAGGCGTTCGAGCCGTCCGCCTGCACCGTCCAGCCCACCACGATGGAGCAGTTGGAGTCCTACTCCCAATCCGGCGAGGTCGCCTCCACGGCCCTGCCCGCCGTCGCCAACACCAGGGTCGACGACGCCACCCTGGATGCGATCTCGGAGACCACCAACCAGCTCCTGGCCTGCACCAACGCGATGGACACCATGCGTCGCCTGTCGCTCTTCTCCGGCCCGTATCTCGCCACCGAGTTCGTCTCGGGCGTTCCCGCCAGCTTCGCGTCCACCGCCGGGAACGCGGAACCGCTCCCCCAGGAATCCTGGCTGCGGTTGGTCGCCATCCGGGACGTGCAGGAGCTTGAGGACGGCCGGGTTATCGCCACGGTCGAGGTGGAAGACCCCACCGGGCAGCTCGATCCCGAATCCAGCGGCGCCACCACCGCCCGCCTCGTCTTCGTCCAGTCCGGCGAGACCTGGCTCATCGACGCCATGCTCCCCGCCTGATCGCACGCGCCGTCGTCATCCCATCCCCGCTTGCAAGACTGGCCCAGGCGACAGACAAAACCAACCCCATGCGCTTGCCCAGCGCATGGGTCATCAGCCGGACTCGAACAAGCATCACTCCGCCCCACACCACCACCCCATGGTAGGGGCCGATCCTGCCGCCCGAATCGATCGAATCGTCACGGCGAGAGTGCGGGCGGCTGTGTCGGCCCGCCCACGCTCGCCAATCGCTGCCGGCCGTTCGCGGGGACGGTCCAGCGAGGTTGCGGCTGTCCTCCATCAGATTCCATAGAACGGCTCACCCTGAGGGAATCAGCCCGCGACGGCGGCCGGGGCCGAGTGGCGGGCGATCATCGTGTTTCGGTCGTGCGAGTCGCTGAAATCGTCCGGTCGAATGCTCGCGATGCTGTGCCGCGTCGAAGGGCGACGTGCCGGATCGCGTGGCAATCGCTGTACATCGCCTTTCGGCGGCTTCGAATCCCTTTTCGCGCTCTCCAATGCGCTTTCCCCACGGTAGCTGACATATCGAAGTGCCCCACACGCCGAAACCATTGTGCCGATAGCATCCTTCCGGCGCGGGTTCCGGGCAAGGCAGGCATCATGCGCGGCCCGCCGCTCCGGCGATACCCAGCCCATCGTCTCCTCGAATCCAGCGCGAGAACGGCCACTCTGCCTTAATATGACGACAACACCTGGCCACCGGCCGGATGCCGTCGTCGTCACCCCATCCCAGGCAGGAATCGCACTCCCACCATGGCCCAAACCAACGCTCTCCCGAACAGCCGCCGTTTCACCTTCCTGCCACAAGGCACCAGCGGCGACGCCGCAATTATCCTCGCCTCGCGCGGGGTCCGCGCCTTCGCCGATGGCTTCGTCAGCATCCTGTTCCCGCTCTACCTCACCACCCTCGGCTACTCCGCCGTCATGATCGGCGTCCTCACCACGGCCACCCTGCTCGGCTCCGCGGCCCTCACCCTCCTCGTCGGAAACCTTGCCGGCCGCTGGAAACGCGCCGACCTCCTGATCCGCGCCAGCGCCATCATGATCGCGACCGGAATTGGCTTCACGTTCCTCGACGACTTCTGGCCCCTGCTCATCGTCGCGTTCGTGGGAACCCTCAATCCGTCCGCCGGCGACGTGAGCATGTTCCTCCCCATCGAGCAATCGCTCCTGCCCCAAACAACGCCCAGTTCTTCTCGCACGTCCCTGTTCGCCCGTTACTCGTTGATCGGCTCGCTCATCGGCGCCTTCGGAGCCCTCGCCGCTGGCCTGCCCGACCTCCTCGAGCGTTGGTTCGGCATCGAATTCGTCACCGCCCTGCGCTCGATGTTCCTGCTCTACGCGGCCCTCGGCGTCCTCATCATGCTGCTCTACCACCAGCTCTCACCGCGCATCGAACCCACCGAAGCCGAAAAGTCCTCCCGCCTCGGGCCGTCCAAACCCGCGGTCTACCGCCTCGCGGCCCTCTTCAGCGTCGACTCGCTGGCCAGCGGCTTCACCATGCAGTCCGTGCTCGCCCTCTGGCTCTTCCTCCGCTTCGACATGTCCGTCACCACGGCCGGAACCATCTTCTTCTGGGCTGGTCTCTGCTCCGCGTTCTCGCAGCTCTTCGCCCCGGTCCTGGCGCGTAAAATCGGTCTCGTCAACACCATGGTCTTCACCCACCTGCCCGCCAACGTCTTCCTGATCCTCACCCCGTTCATGCCCACCTTGCCGCTTGCCATCGCCTGCCTGCTGATCCGCGCCTGCCTGGCCCAAATGGACGTTCCGGCTCGCACGTCCTACGTCATGGCTGTCGTCACCCCGCCAGAACGCCCCGCCGCCGCCAGCATCACCGCCGTCCCCAAGAGCCTGGCGTCCGCCATCAGCCCGCTGATCGCCGGATCGCTGCTCAACACCACCGTCTTCGGCTGGCCGCTGATCATCAGCGGCTCACTCAAGGTCTGCTACGACCTGACCCTCTTCGCCATGTTCAGAAATCAACATCCACCGGAGGAGCAAATCCTCGCGTCCTCTCCCCAGCCGCCTCCCACGGCAATGGGCTCCCCAACCGCTCCAGCAACTGTTCCCCGTCCCGCGCGTCCAGGTGGGGAAGACTGAAGCCCTCGCGCGATCCGCCCGAGGCCACCGCCGTCTGGAAGGTCACCAGGTCCGCCCGCCGCTGGAACGGATCGGCCCGCAATCCCCGGTACTGCAATCGCTTCACCTGCGTCAGCACCGTTACCCGCGACGCCGCTCGCCACCGCAGCAGGAATTGCCCGCCATCGACAGTCCATCCCGCGTCCAGGTACCGCAGGTTCCCGAACCACGCGAACACCGGCGTCACCACCAGGGCCGCCAGCACGATCGCCACCGGAAAATCGAAGAGTCGCCAGGTAAGCACGGCCGCGATCAGCACGGTCATCACCCAGCCAATCGACGCCGCCACGATGTACCGTCGACGGGCCCGGCCCGGCAGGCGCCGCATGCCCGCGGGCTGGAGATCCTGCGCGAACGCCGGGCAGGCCGCCTCCAGGAATGCCCGTGCCTCGCGCCGTGGCAGCAACGGGCTCAACACCCCGCTCGCCCCCTGGTCCGCCCCGAATCCGGCCGAATCGAACCGGATTTCGGCGAATCCGAACGGCTGCCGCAGCAACCCCTCCGACACCCGGATCGCCTGGATTCTCCGGATCGGAATCGTCGTCCGCTTCCGATCCAGCAATCCGTATTGAACATGCAACTGGTCGCCCTGGCGCCGTATCTCGAACCCGCCGTAGGTGAGCACCGTCGCGACGATCGAGATCACCCAGGCCACCACCGCCAGCGTCAGCAACAGGCCCACCAGCACCTCGACCTGCCGCGCGGCATCCGCCAGACCGTCCCAGGGCACCCGCTCCCACATCCGGCGCGGCACGAGTTCCTCGCCAAATTGCAGCAGCACACCGGCGATCGCCGCCGCCGCGCCCACCCGGCCCGACGTCGCCCCCGCGATCAGTAACTCGCTCGTCGAGAGCCTCCGGATCAGCTCCCCATCGCCCGTCAGCCCCGGCGACTCAACGAACGTCCCATCCCGCGGGGCCTCCACCTCGACGGGCACCGCCTCACCGGCCCGCAGTCGTTGCCGCGCCGCCAGCAACTGGCTTCGCAACGCCATCGCGTCCGCGTGCGACATCGCCTGCAGTTCGATCTCGGAATCGCCGCCGCCCCCCGCGCCGGTATCGACCTTTACCTTCACCACCTTGAAGATCCGCTCCAGCGGCGCATCCTCCAGGTTCACCGACTGAATGCGCTCGAACGGAATGACCCGCTCCTGCTTGGAGATGATCCCGGAGCGCAGCATGATATCGCGATCGGATACCCGGTAGCGGTAAAACCACCACTGAATCAGGCTGGCCCCAATCGAAACCACCCCGGCCAGCCCCGCGATGCCATACCAAACGAAGTCCGCCCGGGAATCCCCACGCCGCTGGGTGAAGATCACGAACACCAGGGGCAGCAGCATGCCCCGGAAATACCGCAACGCGCCAATCAGCACGAACACCCAGTTCGCCTGGCGCCACTCACCTCCATCCGGCTCCTGCCTCGGACGTCCCTCGGAAACCACGGCGCCCGCCCGCGTCTGGCCGGTCACGCCGGTTGGCTGATCGCCCTGCTCCTCGCTAAAGGTCATCGTGAACCTTCGCCAGCTCGGCGATCCTGTCCCGCACGTCGGCCGCCACTTCCCGCGACAACGCCGGAATCTCCATCGCCCCCGCCGCCGTGAAGAACACCACGCTCGCCAGCCCAAACCGCTGTTGCAGCGGTCCGCGCCGGGTATCCACGTGCTGGATACGCGACATCGGCACAAGTTGCCGCGCCTGCACCAGGAATCCGTGCTGCAGGTCGACCTCGTCCTCGCGAATCTCGTATCGCCAGTACCGGTACCGTAATTCCGGACCCACCACCGTCGCGATCACGTTGATCGCGATCAAAGCGGCCGCCGCCGTCACCACCCACCACGTGGTGATCGACGTATACCGGACCAGCGCCCAGGCCGCGGCCCCGACGATCACGGTCCAGATCGCGCACTGAATCCCGTCGGACACGTACCACATGGTCCGCGCCCGCGGATCGAGATGCTCCTTCGGCGGAAGCAGTCGCCGGTCAACTCCAGGTGCTGTCTGGCCGAGGCCAGGAGAAGAGACGTCGGTCATTCATTCATCCGATACGCTTCGCGAGGCATCCCGCCACCGGATGAAATGCCTCATGCCTGCCTACTGGCGTCAATGATAGCCACCCTCCACTCCCGAACCACCCCGCCGCTCGCCCCATCCTCCCGGCCCATGCTCAAACGATCCCACCGGCTCTCCCTGGCCACGCCCGTCCAACCGGCGGATGCGCGAACCCCGTCACCTTGCCATACTGCCCGGAGGAACCCGATACTCGTTCCCGACCGGCCCGAACGAACCTCACTGTCAAGGAACCATATGTCCGAATCCACCGAAATAGCGCCAACTCCCCGGCGCGTCCTCGTTATCCAGGCCCATCCCGACGATGTCGAGTTCGGCTCCGCCGGGACCATCGCCAAATGGATCGCCGAAGGCGCCGAGGTGATCTACTGCTCCCTCACCAGCGGCGACAAAGGCAGCGAAGATCCGGAAATGACCGGTGAGAAACTCGCCGCCATCCGGGAAGACGAGCAACTGGCCGCCGCGAAGATTCTCGGCGTGAAGCACGTCATCTTCATGCGCTACAAGGACGCGACCCTCGTCGCCGACCTCGACCTGCGACGGGCACTCACCGAGGTGATGCGCCAGGTCAAACCCGACACCATCCTCACCTTCGACCCCACCGCGCGAATTCTGGACAACTCCTACATCAACCACCCAGACCACATCGCAACCGGCGAGGCCTCGCTCGCCGCCGTCTTCCCCTCCGTCCGCGACCGCATGACTTTCCCCGAACTCCTGGCCGAGGGCCACGAACCCCACAAGGTTCCCCACATCTACCTCTACGCCACCAACGAACCCAACGCCTGGGTCGATGTCACGGATACAATGGATATCAGGATCGAGGCCCTCAAGGCCCACGCCAGCCAGCTCAAGGGCTGGGATCCCACCGACATGATCCGCGACTGGGCACGGGGCGCCGCGCGCAAGAATCCCAACCGCGAGGGCGCCAGCGAATACGCCGAGGCGTATCGCTATATCAAACTCGACTAGCTTCGGAGCCACACCATGATGCAACGCACCGTCGGCATGTACATCGCCAACAAGATCAAGGATGAAATCCTCAACCCGCCCGCCTCCACCAAGGAGGAGTACATCGAGGAAGAGGAAGCCTACGAGGATCCCCTCGACGGCGAGGTCATCACCAACGCCGACGGCGCCGTGCTCGGCATCGCCCATCGGATGCGGGACGTCGCCGTCTACGTCGTCGGCTCCCGCTCGGCCAACGCTAACACCGAGCTGGAGCGCGCCATGAACGACCCCGAGGCCGAAGTCATCATCCACCGCGAAGGCCGCCAGATCACCGCCCTCGTCTACATCCCCTCCGAAACCGCCGAACTCCCCATGTCCGGCGGCCAGGGATTTCGCGCCGACGAGGTCTAGCCGCCTCCCACGATAGCGTCGGGCCGGGGCTGCGGGCGCTTCCCAACGCTATCGCCCGTTCCGCTCTCGCCAGCGGAGGATGTCCGCCGTGTGAATCGGGTAATGCCCCCACGTATCGAGCTTCAGCCGCTTCCGGAACCGCTGGTCGCCCACCCACCGGTCCGGATCGAGCCCCACCAGGTAGGCCACCAGCCGGTGGTGCGTCTCCACGAACTCCCGCCGCACTTCGTCCAGCGAGAGACCCGCCTTCCGCTCCGTCATCAGCGCGTTGAAGGCATCGATCCCGCCGTACAGGTCCGAATACTTCGCCGGCCGCACGCCTTCGAGCACCTCCGGCAGGTGGCGGATCGACTCCTCGTCCCACCACGTCACATGGGCGATCAGGTCGCGAATCGACCACTCCCCGGTCACGCCCGGAACCAGCAGCGTCTCATCATCGAGGTCCGCCCAGGCCGCGCGGAAGGCATCCCACGCCTCCTCCAGTTGTCCCAGCACCCTGTCCGCCCGCTTGTTTCCGGTCCGGGGCGAATCGACCCCATCCATGCCCATCGTCAGTTGGTGCGACGTCATGCCTTCACCTCCCATGACAGACCGGCCTTCCAGCGACGGTATCGCTCCGGCATGCACACCGCGCATGGTCTGTACCCCGCGGCGACCGCCGTCGCCTCGTCCCGGAAGAACACCCGATCCCGGGCGTAGCCGCCCTTCGCCAGCGCCCTCAACGCCGCCGGGCAATCGAGCTGTCCGTAGATCCGCCCGCGCCGGCGCCCGCCGAGCCGGCCAGGCTCCCGGCTCTCGTGTGGTTTCCGGTCGACTCCGGTCAGCGTCCAGCCACGTGACATCGCTCGAATACTCCCTGTCTCCCGCGTGGTGTATACCATCCTAAAACGCCTCCCCCACCCGGCTGTAAGACGCCCGCAAGGAATGCGCGCGCCCGCATCGGGGCAGGTCCGACCCCGCTCGAACGGCGTTCGCATCATGCTCGTACTCCTAACAACCGCTCAACTAGCCAAATGCCGGATGGTTCATTAGCGATATATCGAGTACTATCGCCTTCGACTAAAATGAAATGTGAGAAGATGAGACAGGAGAAGGCCCATAGACGCCCCAGATACCCCCCGGAAACCAAATCAATCCAATCGATCCCGCCGCAACGGTTCCGTTGACCGGCCCCCGCTCAGCCACCCCACCGACGAGCCCAGATCGCCCCGCTTCCGGGTCGATCCGTCCGTCATCGGCCGCGGCATCGCCGAAACCTGCCGAGGCATCGTCCAGGTCCTCCGCCTGGTCTGGAGCACCAGCCGCACCCTCACCACCGGCCTCGCCGCCACCAACATCCTCCAGAGTATCGTCCCCGTCATCCAGGTCTGGCTCGCAGGTCGCCTGATCGACGAGGTAGTCAAGGGCATTCAAGCCAATGGCAACCGGGACGAGCACATCAAGGGCGTGATCGTGCTGGCCATCGTCCAGTTGCTGATCTTCCTCGCCTCCAGCCTCCTCCAGTCGCTCGGCAACATCAGCCAGCAACTGCTGCAGGAGCGTGTCTCCATCCACGTCCAAACCCAGATCATGGAGCACGCCAACACCCTCGACCTCGCCGATTTCGAGAACGCCACCTACTACGACCAGCTCCAGGAAGCCCAGCGCGAATCCCAGCGGCGCCCGGTGCAGATGGTCTCCCAGGTCTTCGGCCTCATCCGCTCCGTCATCACCTTCGGCTCGATGATCGCCCTCCTCGCCAGCCTCTCGTGGTGGATCGCCGCCCTCACGCTGCTCTCTCCCATCCCGGCCTTCATCTCCGACTCCCGCTACGGTTGGCAGGGCTTCGGCATGATGCGCCGCCACTCGCCCGTCCGCCGCGCCATGAGCTACCTCACCTCGCTCATGACCACCGACCAGTACGCCAAGGAGGTGAAGCTCTTCACCGCCGGCGACCACTTCATCGACCGCTACAACACCGTCGCCGAGGGCTACTACACCGAAACGAAAAATCTCCTCGTGCGGCGTTATTCGGCGGGGTTCGGCTGGGGCTCGCTCACCACGCTGGCCTCGTCCGGAACCTTCCTCTACGTCGCCATCCTCGCCATCCGTGGCCAGGTCACGTTGGGCGGGCTCACCGTCTACACCCAGGCCGCCAACCAGGTTCAGCAATCGTTTCAGGGCATCCTCGGCGGCATCCAGGGCATCTACGAAAACGGTCTCTACCTCACCACGCTCTCCGACCTGATGGACCGCGAACCACGGATCGCCGCCCCGGAGAACCCGGTCCCAGTCACCGTTCCCTTCACCCAGGGCATCGAGTTCCGCAACGTCACCTACCAGTACCCCGACCGCGACGTGAAGGCGCTGGACAACGTCTCCTTCACCATCGACCCGCGCGAAACCATCGCCCTCGTCGGCCAGAACGGGGCTGGCAAGTCCACCATCGTCAAGCTGCTCGGCCGCCTCTACGACCCCGACGAGGGCCAGATCCTCGTCAACGGAGTCGATATCCGCGACTACGATCCGGTCGAACTGCGCGAGCAGATCGGCGTCATGTTCCAGGACTACGCCACCTACCAGTTCAGCGCCGCCGACAACATTGGCATCGGCAATGTCGACCACATGACCGACCAGGAAGCCATCGTCAGCGCCGCCGAACGCGCCGGGGCCAACACCGTCATCAACCGCCTGCCCCGCGGCTACCAGACCGCCCTCGGCAAGTGGTTCGAAGGGGGACACCAGCTCTCCGGCGGCGAGTGGCAGAAAATCGCCCTGGCCCGCGCCTTCATGCGCGACGCCCAGATCATGATCCTCGACGAGCCGACCGCCGCCCTCGACGCCCGCGCCGAACACGAACTCTTCAGCCGTATCCAGGAACTCACCGACGACCGCATCGCCCTCTACATCTCCCACCGGTTCTCCACCGCCCGCATGGCCGACCGCATCTTCGTCCTCGAGCGCGGCCGCCTCATCGAGAGCGGCACCCACGACGAACTGATGCTCACCAACGGCTCTTACGCCGACCTCTTCGAGCTCCAGGCCGCCAGCTATCGGTAGCCAACCGCGCCTGGGAGGGCCCCAAACCTTTCCAGCGAAACACGCCTCCACGTCGCCCAGCATCCCTGGTCGACGTGTTGACATATTTCCCCGCGAGCCCCATGATCGGAGTAGACGCTTCCATACAGGACTTCACCATGGACCAGGAGCTCTCCTCCACCTCCAATGGGTCCTCGCACCCAATTCCTGGGCTGCCGTCCTACCTGACGAGCTTCCTCGGCAGGGAAGACGACATCGCGTTGCTTGGCGATCTCCTGCTCTCGCCCACAACCCGCCTCGTCACCATCACCGGGTTCGGCGGCATCGGCAAAACCCGCCTCGCCGTGGAAGTAGTTGGGCATACCGCCACACGATGGAAACGGATCTGGTTCATATCCCTTGCCCACGTCCACGAACCCACCGCCGCCACATCACTCATCTCTCGCGAACTCGGTCTGGATGCCGCTGACGCTGGCGCCAACATCGCCATCCGCCACGACCTGCAAACCAGCTCCTGCCTGCTGGTACTGGACAACTTCGAGCATCTGGTCGACGTGGCCGATCACGTGGGCGCCCTGCTCCAAACCTGGCCAAGGCTCGCTGTCCTCGTCACCAGCCGCTCCCCGCTCAACCTGTCCGCGGAGCAGGTCTTTCCCCTGACACCCCTGTCCACGAACGCTGGCGATGGCATGGGCGACGCTGTCCAGCTTTTTGTCGACCGCGCCAGGTCACGCGGCGCTTCCCTCATGCCATACCAAACAGAAGCCATCGCCCAGATATGCAAACGCCTCGAAGGCATTCCACTCGCGATCGAACTGGCCGCCGCGCGCAGCCTCATGCTCCCTCCGGCCTCGATGCTCGACCAACTGTCGTCGCAACTCTCCCTGCTCACCGGCGGTCCTCGCGATGCCCCGGCCCGGCAGCGAACCTTGCGTGACACCATCGCCTGGAGCTACGACCTGCTGGCGCCAGCGAATCAACAGGCACTCGACTGTCTGAGTGTGTTCAGCGGCGGATTCACCATTGCGGCGGCGAGTGCGGTGCTGGACATACCAGAAGCAGCCTGCATCGATCAGGTCAGCACCCTTCTGGCCTGCAATCTGGTGCAACCCGCCCCAAGTCAGACAACGACTACTCCCCGCTATCGCTTGCTCGACCCCGTCCTCGAATTCGCTTTTGAACAGCTCTCCGCCGCCGACCGGGCCCGTGATATTCGACTCGCCCATGCTCGCTACTTCACCGCGCTGGCGGAGGATTCGCTCCCC
Source organism: uncultured Sphaerobacteraceae bacterium (assembly GCA_964622205.1). Taxonomy (GTDB): domain Bacteria; phylum Chloroflexota; class Chloroflexia; order Thermomicrobiales; family UBA6265; genus JACCYX01. The sequence continues at coordinate 3,984 of CAZUPA010000042.1, read as the reverse complement.
CTGTACGACGGCCCCGAACTCCTGGTTGCCATGCGCAATACCGCTGTCGAAATGGACAACCTCCTCGCCGCCATCAATTGGTCCCTCAATGGTGGTGACGTTGAAGATGGAGTTCGTCTCGCGGGAGCACTTTGGCGACTCTGGCATTCGTCGCTAACCGCCCAGAAATACGTCTGGCTCGATCGGGTCGCTCAGGGAATGTCCATCGTCAATCAGGCACTCCCCTGTATCGAAGGACTCCAGGTCGAGGCAGTCACCGAACTCCTCTCGGGAGCCTCCAACCTTTCCACCGTCCTGGGAAATACCGAAGCGGGTGCGGAGTTTGCCAGCGAACTCTGGAGCCGGGCCTCAACAGTTGATTACGACTACGGGAAGTACTGGGCACTGATGAGTGAGGCGCACGCCCACTACACCAGCGGAGATATCAATCGAGCGATCACGCAGTGGGAGCAGTGCATGCCCCTTGCTCCAACCATCCGCAATCCCGACAATCACATGGCGTCGGCGTTGCTGTCCGTAAGCATGGCCAATGCGTTCATCGGCCGGCGCCAGGAATCCAGCGTGCGGTTGGCGAGTGGTCTGGAATTGGCCAGGGCGTGCGGAAATCCGACGATGATCTGCTGGGGCACGCTGCAAGCGGGCCAGGAAGCAAGGAGTCGAGGCGAATTCCAGGAGGCGCTGGCATTGCTTCGCGAGACGGTCGCGCTCAGTGACACCCTGCAACACGACACTCTGGCCGTCGCGCTTGTGTCGATTGCCCGCATCGCGATTGCCTGCCAGCAACCCGACTTGGCCATTGAGTTACTTGGATACTCGATCCTGTCCCCATTTCCCGAGGACCAAAGAGAGTTGGAGGAGGCGCTGGCCGAACTGCGGAAACTGGCCGGAAACAGCGTGGATAGTCGGATTGATGCCGCCCGTCGAAATGCCGATCCTGACCGGATCCAGCCTTTGCTCCATCGGCTTGAGGAATTCCTGGACTCCACCACCGCGGCGGCCAATCAGGACGGACCGCTCTCCGCTCGAGAACTGGAAGTCATCCTGCTCCTGGTGGAAGGATGCTCCAACCGCGCCATCGCCGGACGCCTCTTCATCAGCGAGCGCACGGTCGAGAATCACATCCAGCACATCTTTGCCAAACTGAATGTCTCCAATCGAGCCGCCGCCGCTGCCTGGGCCGTCCGTCACAACCTCTCCTGAGTACCTCGCCAGGCCCTGAGTAGAAACACCCACCTCATCCCACCTCCACAAATGAGCACTTCCCACGATGCACCAGCGCCATTGATGGCGCAGGATGGTCCTGTCGACGCCTGGGACCACACCATCAACCAGCTTCGATCCACCCCACGGTGACCAGTGGGGAATCGAAGCGATACGAAAGGACCGCGTCATGTCATACCTGCTCCGAACCCCGGTCATCCTCTGTTGCCTGCTACTCGGAAGTCTCTTTTTCACATCGCCCACCGCCGCCCAGGACACAATCCCCTCTCCAGCTCTTTCCCGGGTCACCATGGCCTCGCCCTTCGGCACGGCAACCATTTCGGGCGAAGGATTCACCCCCGGCGGCCTCGTCCGCCTGGTCGTCCTCGATCTGGTCGGAGTCGGACCAACCATCGATGTCTGGCTCGTCTCCACAACGGGAGCCGTCGATATCACGGTTCCCTACCTCACCCGGGCCACCTTTGGCCCAAACGGCTCGCAGGACCCCGCCCAGGGATATGTACCTGGCACGCTCCCATCCGAACTGCCCGTGATGGAAGTCTTCGGCCCACATGGGTCACAGGACCCCGCCCAGGGCTACGCATCGTCAACCATGCTGTGGGAAGGAGCCTGCCCAAACCTTCTCGTCAACGGCTGGGACGCCCGCACCGATACCTGGACCAACGCGCTTGATATCGAATTCGCGAGTTGCTGATACGGGACCACCGGGCGGTGCAGCCTGGCGGGAAATGCGACTCTCGCAATCACACTCCCCTTCGGGAAAGACGGCAACCAGCAATGGTTGCCATCTTTCCTCGTACATGACGTGGAAGTTCGGCAACTGGTGCTACAATCACTCCTGGTCTACTCGTGGGGCGAACTGGCCCCGCCATACAGGAAATGCCACCGCATGGGCGCGACGGACACAACGAGCACATACGCGTAGCTCCACCCGGCCAGGGTGTACGCCAGTCATGCGCTCGCCGCATCCTGGTTCAGTCGTTCCCGCACAGCCCAACCCTGTGTCTCTGGTCATTCGCCGTGGGGTTCCCCACGGTGTTCCTGTGTCTGCCTCCCCCTCCCGGATAGCGCGAACCAGCCCGCCTGGGCCGAGCCTCATCCATCCTCCGTGAGGTCTCGATGTTTCACCGGCTCCCGTCGCTCCGATCAATCCGCTCCCTCGACACCGTCCGCTTGCTCGGGCTGATCGCCTTCTTCGGCCAGCTCTACTTCTTCGTCCCGTTCATGACTCCCTACCTGCTTCAGCGGAACCTGACCATCGCCGAAATCGCGGGCCTCCAGACCACCCTCATGCTCGCCATGCTCGTCATGGAGATTCCCACCGGCGTTGTCGCCGACCGGCTCGGTCACGTCTGGAGCTACCGCATCGCCCTCATCGTCCTCGCCTCCGGTGAGTTCGCCTTCCTCTTCGCCCGCGACTACTGGGCCTTCCTCGCCGTCCAGGTCATCACTGGCGCCGGCTTCGCCTTCGGCTCTGGCAGCGTCGACGCCATTCTCTACGATGCCCTCCCCGCCGGAGATCGCCTCTCCGGCATGCAGCGCGCCAAGGGCTTCCTCGGCGCCGCCACCCAAACCGGCAGCGTTGTCGCCTACAGCATCGGCGGGATCATCGCCGCCGACCTCACCCTCTCCCGGATAACGATCACCATCGCGATGGGAGCCATCGCCGTCGCCACCGCCGCCGCGCTCAGCTTCCGCCTCCACGAAGCTCCCCACGTCGCCGAACGCCCACGCCCGGACAGCAGAAAGCTCCTGACCACATCGTGGCGCGCCATCCGGTCCAACCCCGCACTGTTGAAGATCATCGCCCTCTCGGTCGCCACCCACGCCTTCGGCGCTCACCTGCTCGTCTTCTACCAGCAGTACTTTCTCGAAACCGGCGTGCCCGGTATCTGGTTCGGTCTCGGTCTCAGCCTCGCCTCGGTTGGCGTCGTCGTCGCCCAGTTTTACGCCTGGAAACTCCCGAAGCGCATCGGCACGCCCAGGGCCATGCTGCTCAGCACGCTCATGCCCGGAATCCTCTACCTCGTCATGGCCCTCAACGGGCTCGCCTGGCTGGCGGTCGTCCTCTTCATCCTCCAGTGGGCGGTCATCCACCTCAGCGGACCGCTCTTCTCCGGCCTCTTCAACATCCATCTGCCAGACGAAGCACGCGCCACCTCGCTCTCGCTCATCAATGGCGCTACCACCGTCTACATCGGCCTCGGCGGAATCCTCCTCGGCTGGCTCGCCAACCGGTCGCTTCCGCTTACCTTCGCGCTGATGGGCATCATTATCATCGTCGCCGCCCTCGCCATCCGCCTCGACGACCGTCACACCACGACACACATTCGTCAAACCTCAGGCGTATGATCGACCCCATCCGGCTCGAAGAAGGCGATTGCATCCCTGTGGTATCCTTCGCGTCCTGTCTATCGGCCAGTAGAGTCCACCCTCCACCAGGAAGATGAATGGAAACGCGTACATCCCCACGCGACTATTGGCGTCTGCTCGCCAGCTATCTGAAACCGCAGCGCGGCAAGGTCATGCTCCTGGCGGCCCTGGTGCTCACCAGCATCGGTCTCCAGCTCGCATCTCCTCTTGTCCTCCGCCGATTCATCGACGACGCCCTCGAAGGCGAGCCCCTCCGCACCCTGCTCATCATCGCCGGCGTCTACATCGGGTTCGCCATCCTCATTCAGGTCATCCGCCTCGGGGAAACCTGGACCTCGGAGTACGTCGGCTGGACCGCCACCAACGAGATGCGCGCCGACCTCGCCCAGC
>CAZUPA010000041.1:0-22617 GCA_964622205.1 uncultured Sphaerobacteraceae bacterium | reverse complement strand
GGTGGACTCGAACGAGGCGAGCGCCACGGTCACCATCGTCCAGCGACCATCGGTGACGCTGGCGAAGTCCGTGGATCCGGATGTGATGACCGCTCCCGGAATCGTGACCTTTACCTTCGTGATCGAGAACACCGGGAACGTCACGCTCACCAATGTGGCGCTGCACGATCCCATGATGGACGCCAATCTGATCGACTGCGACCCGGCCGATGGCGTGCAGGGCGTGCCATCGACCCTCGCGGCGGGCACGGAACCGGTGACCTGCACCATGCCGTTCGAGGTCATCCAGCGGCATATCGATGGACGGCAGCCGTTCGGGTCCCTGGCGACCGTGGCGAGCGACCAGGCGAATTCCAACCTGGCGGACGCGGAGATCACCGTGATGCCGGTGGACGGCCTGAGCCTGACGACCTCGGTCGATCCGGCAACCGTCGATGCGCCGGGCGAGGTGACGTTCACCTACACCATCGCGAATCAGGGGACGGCGAGCATCAGCGGCGTGGACCTGATCGAGCCGCTGGTGGATGGGGACATGGTCGATTGCGACCCAGCGGATGGGGTGCAGCCGTTGCCGTCCACCCTCGCCGCTGGCGCGGAGGTGACCTGTACCGTGCCCTATGCGATCGATCAGGACGACATTGACGCGGGGACGGCAATCACGACCACCGCCCAGGTCACGAGCGATCAGGCGGACTCGAATCAGGCGCTGGCCTCGGTGACGATCAATCAGAAACCGGGGCTCAGCCTGAGCAAGTCCGTCGATCCGACGTCGGTTGACGCACTGGGCGACATCGCCTACACGTTCGTGATCGAGAACACCGGCAATGTCACGCTGACCGGCATCTCGCTGGTTGATGTGGCGATTGTTCCGGATGCGGTCGACTGCGGTCCGGCCGATGGGTTGCAATCGCTTCCGGCGACGCTCGCCGTTGGATCCGGTCCGGTCACCTGTACTGCCTCATACGCGGTCGATCAGGACGCGATTGACGACGGAGCGGCGATCTCCACCGTCGCGCGGGCGACCAGCGACCAGGTGAACTCGAACGACTCATCGGCCACGGTCACCATCGTCCAGCGACCATCGGTGGCCCTGGCGAAGTCCGTGGATCCGGATGTGATGACCGCTCCCGGAATCGCGACCTTTGCCTTCACCATCAAGAACACCGGCAATATCACGCTGACGAACGTGTCGCTGGTCGATCCGCTGGTTGACGCCAGCCTGATCGACTGCGATCCGGCGGATGGCATCCAGGGGGCGCCATCGACGCTGGCGGTGGGATCGGTAGCGGTGACCTGTTCGGTTCCGTTCGGGATCGACCAGGACGATATCGACGCGGGCGTGGTGATCGAGAACACGGCGATGGTCACCAGCGATCAGGCGGACTCGAACGAAGCGAGCGCGGCGGTCGCCATCGTCCAGCAGCCGGATATCGCCGTGACCAAGACCGTCACTTCGGCGACATCCGATCTGGATGCCGGGGATGTCGTCACCTACGCGATCACGGTGACCAACACCGGGAACGTGACGCTCTCCGGGGTCGAGGTGCTCGATCCGGGAGCGGACACGATCGACTGCGGGACCATCCCGGCAAGCCTTGCCCCCGAAGCCGTGCTGGAGTGCACGGCGAGCACCGAACTGACCGAAATCCACTTGCTGGCGGGCAGCTACACCAATTCCGTCTCGGTGACCGCCGTCTTCCAGGCACCGCCAGTCGAAATGCAGCCACGGGCACGAACTTTCAGCTTCGCCCAGACATCCGTGGTGGAGCTGGTGGTCGAAGCCTCGGCGACGGCGACGGTCACGATGCGGACCGTGGAGGTGGGACTGACCTTCGAGAAGTCGGTTGAGCCAACCGGACCGGTGAAGGACGGCGACACGCTGACCTACACCTTCGTGGTGACCAACACCGGCAACGTGAGCCTCGATGAGGTCGTGATCGACGATCCGCTGGCCGGACTGGTCTGGGACGCGGCGTATCCAGATGGTGTCGTGGGAACCATCCCCCGCGGCGAGTCGGTGACGGTGACCGCGACGTATGTGGTGACCTCCGCCGACGTGACGGCGGGAGTCGTAACGAATGAGGCGAGCGCGGTGGCGGTCGATCCGACCTGCGATATCGATGACGACACGCTGACGTTCATGCAGGCGGACGATGCCTGCGAGATCGTCTCGGACGTGAGCGGGGTGACGGTGGAGACGCTGGCCGAGCCGGCGCCGGTGACCCCGGAGCCGACCACGCTCGCCGACCCCGGCGCGACACCGGTGGACGAGGTGGTGGTGACGGCCTTGCCGGAGACGGGTTCACGACAGGCGACCCCGTCCGGGCTGGCGGGGATCGTGGCGTTGCTGGCGGCACTGCTGGCGATGACGGCGGTGCTGACCCGGCGGGAGACGACCGGACACTGAGCCGGTCTGGCGGGAATTGTCGGAGCGAGCGTGAGACGAGGGCAGGTGACGCCGATCACTCGCCCTCGTTGCGTTCAGCGGCCAGGCGCCTGATCGTTGCCGGTGCGGGGCCGGCCATTGGTGGGGCTATACTTTCGGCGTTACCGGTGGGACTCGAATGCTGTTGGGGCGGGAGATTTTCGCGATGCGATTGGCGAAATCGGTGGTGATGGTGCTTGCGATGGCAACGGTCGTGATGGCGGGTCTGGCGCCCGCGGCGGGGGCACAGGAAACACCGGAAGCGGGCGAGAACCCGCTCTATCACGGGGCTCTGCCGTGGGAGTTGCCGGACGACGCCGAGAAGATGATGGTGCATTCAGTGACGGACGGCGACACAGTGCGGCTGACGTATCCCAACAACGATTACTACTACAACACCCGGTTGATCGGGATCCAGGCGCCAGAGATGGACGGACCCTGGACCAAAGAGCAGTGCTATGGGCCCGAAGCCAAGGAATTCCTGAAGGAGCTGTTGCCAGTCGGGACCACGGTCTATGTCCAGGTCGACATGGAGGACGAGGACCCGAACGGCCGGCGGTTGCGGCACGTCTTCATCTACGAGGAAGACACCAGGAACGCATATCTGGTGTCGGAGATCCTGGTGCTTGGCGGGTTTGCCGGGGCTCGTTCGTATCCGCCCAACACTCTTTACGACGACGTTTTGGCTGAAGCGCAGCAACTCGCCCGGAAAAATGACAGCGGCCTGTGGGACGCGTGTCCGGTCTGACCCATGCGCGATTGGACTGGTAGCTTGCTCCCCTTTAACTCCTAGCCAACAACCAATGGGCCGCGATTCCGCTACGATCTAGTGGAGTAGGTGTTTGGAGGATGGTTGACAGGGCGGCGCCAGCGGGGAATCGCTCCCGTGGACCGCCCACGTGCGGGAGCGAAGGCATGCGACGCGCCAGACGGCAACGACGGTGGACGTTCCTTCTCGTAACGGCGGTCCTGATGGGACTGCTGAATCCGTTTGTTTCGGCCCAGGAGGCGACTCCCGAGGCAACGCCAGTGGCATCCGGCGGCGAATCCCCAGTGGTGCTATTCGCCAGCGACGGGATGCGCCCGGACTTCATCGAGAAATACAGCGAAGCGGGCATCACGCCGACCTTCGCGGACCTGGCGGCCAACGGGGTGGTTGGCGACAACGGCATGCGCCAGGCATTCCCGCCGAACACCGGCACTGGCTGGGCGTCGATGTCGACCGGTACGTGGCCGGGCGTGCATGGGTCGGTGAACAACACCTTCTACCGGACGGGCGACTCGGACTTCAACAACCGCTCGTCGGCCTACGAACCCGGCGTCCTGCAGGCACAGACCATCGCGCAGTCGGCGGAGCAATACGGCAAGAACGTGGTGGCGGTTCAGTGGACCGGCACCAGTGGCCTGGCGCCGCAAATCGATGGTCCGGCAATCGACTACTGGACCTCGTATTCGTACAGCACGGTGCTGGCAAACTACGACCTGCAGGCATCGGTTGGGTACCAACAAGTGGATCTGGTCGAGGCGACGGGCTGGACCAACGTTCCGGAGTCGTACTCCCCTCCCCTCGAGCAGACGTTGACAATCGCGAGCCTAGCGCCGGACGTCAATCCCGATCGCGCGTTCAATCTCTACATCCATGACACCACCGACGACGGCACGGTCAACTACGACCGGCTGCTCGTCGTCCCGGCCACAGCGGCTGCAACCAATGCCGCATCACCGGTGGCGTCTCCGGTAGCCTCCCCGGTCGATACGGGAAGCAAGGATGGCGCGAACGCTGTCGCCGACCTGGCGGTTGGCGACTGGCGGGACATCAAGGTAACGCTGGGCGGCGAGATGGAGGGCCTGACGGCAGGGTTCCACGTGAAGCTGATGGACCTCTCGCCGGACGCATCGAACTTCCGGATCTATGTCACAGGCATCGCCCGAGCGAATGCCACCTACAACGGGTGCGACTACGCGCCAGGATGCGCCGAGCCTTCCGGCTTCGCCGAGGACATCGCGTCACAGTTCCCGAGCGCGACCGGAGCGGACTACTTCCCACAGCAGAACGGGCTGATCGACGAAGCGACCTACGTCGAGCAGGGCCTGATGGCGCTCTCCATCTCCGAAATGCACCTTTCGTACATCATCGATGAGCTGGGCGTGGAACCCGACCTGCTGATGGTGGGAGCGCCAGTGACGGACGAGTTCACCCACCAGTTCCTGGCGCTGGTCACGGAGAACGGCCCGAACGGCACGGTGAACCCACGCTACGACGACGCGAACAACGACGGCGAACCCGATGGCCTGGTGGAGACACGCGAGGGCTACATCGCCGAATCGTACGCGCAAACCGATGCGCTACTGGCGCACTCGATATCGCTGCTGGACGAAGCGCCGAATGTCATCGTGGCATCCGACCATGGCTTCGCGCCGCAGTGGTTCTCGGTCAATGCGGGATTCGTGATGCAGCAGGCCGGGCTCACCCCAGGTGAAGCCAGCAGTGGCTGCCGGATTCCCGACGACGCGGACCCAACCCAGGTGCTGGCGAAGATTTGCCCGACCGGCGCTTCGGCCAATGTCTATGTCAACCTGATCGACCGCGATGTGCCGGGCGCGGTGGCCGAGGAAGACTACGAGGCCATTCGGCATCAGATCGTCGACGCGTTCAACGCCTTGAGCGACCCGGACAATCCCGACGCGCAGGTCGTGGCGCGAGTCATGTTGCGCGAGGAGGTGGCCCAGGAATTCGGGCCAACATCGGTTCACCCCAGCCGCACCGGCGATGTGGTGGTCATTCTCAACCCGCCGTATCAGTTCGACTCCGCCACCCCAGGCCAGCTCATTTCGCCCTCGGTGTTCTTCGGACAACATGGTTACCTTCCTGACCTGGTGGACCTCGACGCCAACATCAACCTGCACGCGACGTTCATCGCCAGCGGCCCCGCCTTCCTAAGCGGAACAACCGTGAGCGATGTGGAGGCGATCGACATCGCGCCGACGGCCTCCTTCCTGCTGGGGGCGCCGGGACCGGTCAACGCGAGCGGCGTGATCCTGTATGACGCGCTAGCAGATGGCGAGCACCTCAGCGAAATCACGATGCTCTCGATCAGTGACTACCACGCGCAGTTCTCCTCGCTCTCGGGGAGCCCGGACTCGTTCGATGACGAGAACGCGCCAGGCGTATCGGCGCCTCTCGGTGGAGCGGCGTACCTGCTGCCGTGGCTCGACTTCTTCCGCGGCGAGGCCCGCGATGGGGAGTTGTTCCTGACGGCCAGCGACATCATTGGGGCGACCCCGCCACTATCGTCGTTCTTCGATGACATGCCGGCGATCGAGATGATGAACGCGTTCGGGCTCGACGCGGCGGCGGTCGGCAACCATCACTTCGATATCGACTACCAATGGTTCATCGACCTGATGCCAATAGCGCGGTATCCATCGCTGGCGGCCAACATCGTGCTGGGCGACGGTGGGACCCCGATCGCGTTGCCCAGCGATGGAGCCACCCCAATCGCGGACACCGGCGCCCCGTGGGCCCCGACCGCGACGTTCGACTTCAACGGGGTCACGGTGGGCGTAATCGGCATCACCACGCTCGATACCCCGCGCGTGACCCGCGAGGGAGCACTCGGTCCATACGTGATGCTGGAACCGGTTCCGGTGATCAACCAGTATGCGGAGCAGCTCCGGGCCGATGGCGCCGATATCGTCGTGGTGCTCGCCCACGAGGGCGCTACGGCTGGCACGCTCAGCGAGCCGACCGGACCGATCGTGGACATCGCCGACCAGTCGGTGGGCGTCGACACGGTCATGGGCGACCACTCCAGCATGCAGGTGCTTTCGATTCGCGACAACGGCACGCTGCTGACGCAGAACCCGGCCAAGGGCGCGTCGATAACGCGGACCCGGATCGTGGTCGATACCCGTACCGGCGACGTGGTGTACGTGACGGCTGACTATCACATACCGTGGACGATCGCGGTCGAGGCGGACCCAATCGTGAACGCGCGGATCGCCGAACTGACCGCCGACATCGAACCAATTCTCGGCGAGCAGGTGGGCATCGCGGAAGGTCCGATCCTTCGGTCGGACAATTGCGGGGGCGACACCGGGCGGTTGTGCGAATCGGTCATTGGCAACGTCATCACCGACGCGATGCGCGTCACCTACGACGCCGACTTCGCGATCACCAACTCCGGCGGGATCAGGGCCGACATGACCTGCCCGCTGGAAGACAACCCCGATGACTTCTGCGCCGCCGACCTGCCCGCCAACGCAATCACGCGCGGCCAGGTGCTGGGCGTGCTGCCGTTCGGCAACGTGGCGGTGACGATTGACCTGAACGGCGCGGAACTCAGGGAACTGCTGGAGGCTGGCCTGGTCGACTCACCAGCCGAGTTCGGCGGATTCCAGCAGGTATCGGGCCTCTGCCTCACCTACAGCGTCGATCTGGAACCCGGCAATCGGATCACCAGCGCGGTGCGGCAGGCCGAGGATGGGAGTTGCACGGGCGAGGAGATCGACTTCAGCGAAGGCGCGTTGTACACGGTTATCAGCAATGACTTCTCGATGAGCGGTGGCGACGGCTACCCGAACTTCTCCGAGCGGATGGTGACGCTCGGCATCCTCGACGAGGTTGTCGCGGAGTACCTGACCACAGAGACGAGCGGGGGCCAACCGATCAACCCGGCGATCGAGGGCCGCATCACCTGCGAGGGCGAAAGCTGCCCGGTTCCGATCACCGCCCCGTAATACCGAGTCCGTGTAGACAGGAGGGGCATGGCGGGCGGGACGATCCGAGGAGGTCCCGCCATGCCCCGCTGTCTCTCCCTCGCCCCGCGCCCGTCCGCTGACGCCCTCGAAGCCCGCTACCGGCAGCGCCGGGACGCGGTCGAACGCACCCACTGGCAGATGCGCTGGCTCGTTAGCCAGGGTCACACCTGTCCTGCCGTCGCCGCCCTGCTCGGGTACTCAGACGACTGGGGCCGCACCATTGTCCACCGGTACAACGACGCGGGACCCGCCGGGGTCACCGACCGGCGTCACGCGAACCCGGGCCAGCGCCTGGGACGACCGGTCTCAAAGCAACGTGCCTGGGAGGCGATGCGCGCGCTGGGCTTCACCCTCCAGCAGCCACGGACACACGCCACCGCCCGTCCGCCCCGGTCCATCGACGCTACCAGTGGCTGTACGTCTATGGGTTTGTGCACCCCGCTGCGGAGGCGACCTGGTGGTGCCTGCCGCCGACGGTGAACACGGCGGCGATGCAGCAACTGGCGCTGGATATCTTTGCGCGGGAGGAAGGAATCGACGCCCAGCACCGGGTGGTGCTGGTGCTCGATGGGGCGGGCTGGCACCGGAGTCAGCAACTCCGCGTGTCGGAGGGCATCGACCTGGTCTTCCTGCCCCCGGCATCCCCAGAACCGCAACCGGCTGAGCGCCTGTGGCCGCTGGTGAACGAGCTGGTGGCCAACCGGACGTTCGTGGATTTGGATGCACTGGAGGCGGTGCTGGTCACCCGATGCCAGACCCTGCGCGCCGATCGGCCGCCGATCGCCGGGCTGACGAGCTATTGGTGGTGGCTATCCGACCAGGCCGATCGAACCATGACTGATAAGCCGGACTCGGTATCACTCGTCTGGCTGGACTAGCCGGGCCTGATACGCGAAGACGACGAGTTGGGCTCGGTCGTGGGCATCAAGCTTGACCATCGCCCGGTTGACGTGGGTTTTCACCGTGAACGAAGAGATTGAGAGGGCCTGGCTGATCTGCTCGTTGGAGAGTCCGCGCGCAACCATCACGAGTACCTCCCGCTCCCGTTCGGTGAGGTCGGCGACCATTGACGCCCAGCGCGACATCTGCTCAGCGCTTTGGAAATCGGGTTGGGGCAAGGCGACGAATCGTTCGATTAACGACCGGGTTGCGCGCGCCGACAACAGCGCCTCCCCGTTCGCCACGATCCGGATCGCGTCGACGATCTCATCCGGGCTGGCTCCCTTGCCCAGGAACCCGCTGGCTCCGGCATAGAGAGCCGCGACCACGTTGTCGTCGGTTTCGAAGGTCGTCAGGATGATGATCCGGACCCCAGCAAGATTCTCGTCAGCCCGGATGCGCCGAGTCGCCTCGATCCCGTCCAGGCCCGGCATCCGGATATCCATCATCACGATGTCGGCACGTTCACCATGCGCCCGTCGTACGGCAGCCTGCCCATCGGCGACTTCCCCGACGACCAGGAGGTCGTCTTCCAGGTCCAGGACTCCTCGTATTCCGGCCCGGATCAGCGGTTGGTCGTCGGCAATCAAGACTCGAATCATGGGGTGACCTCCGTTTGTGCCGGCGTGGCCAGTGCGTATGGGATGCGAGCCTCGACCATGAAGGTCCCGTCGGCTTGCCGCTCCGCCCTCACCCTCCCGCCAATCGCGTCGACCCGCTCACGCAAGCCAATCATGCCGTATCCGGTTCCTGGCCCCGCGGGATGGTTGCCCTGGTGGTCGCCCCGGATGAGATTAGTGACCGTCACCACGAATTCCGTAGGTTCAAACGAGAGGGTCAGGTGGGTCTGACCAGGAATACCGTGCTTGTTGGCATTGGTCAGCGACTCCTGAATCACGCGGTAGGCCGTCAGCTCGCTTGCGGGATCGAGCGGTCGTACCTCACCTCGGGTGGTCACCTGGATGTGATTGTCCGCGCGTGCGTAGGTGGTGAGCAACTGGGTGATCTGTGCGAGACCCGGTGCTGGCGCATGGTCGTCGACATCCCCGGGGGTACGCAGGAGACGAAGCAAGGCGGAGAGGTCGTCAAGCGCGAGGCGGGCCGCCTCGCTCACATGGGTAATGGCCGTGGCCGCGGTCTGGTGAGCGTTGCGCGAGATGGCGCGTTCGGCCAGCCCGGCCTGGATGTTCACCACGGCAATGTGGTGGGCAACGATATCATGCAGCTCCCGGGCGATGTGGAGGCGCTCATTCGCCACCCGGGTCCGAGCCTCCTGCTCCCGCGTCGCTTCGGCCCGCACGGCCCGCTCCTCCAGGACCTGCATGGAGATACGCCGTGAGCGGACGGCGTCCCCGGCCGCGACCGCGCACGCGGTCCAGAGCACTGAATCCAGTGAGTCCAGCGAAGTGATCGAGCCCGACTCGGTCACCACCTCAACCACAATCGCGATGAGCGCGGAGACCATGCCAGCAGCCACCGCCGCCCGCCTCGCCTCGATAGTGGCGACGGTGTAGAGCGCAACAGCCGTCGCGATGAGGATCGGGATCGCCAGCTCCTCGCCTCCAACGATAGTGGCACTGACTGACGCCAGAAGCAATAGGGCCAGTACGGCAAACGGGTACCGCCTTCGGACGAGGAGCGGTAATCCGATCAGGAGCGCGATCGCGCCAACCGTGGCGAACGTCAACGGCGGGCTGCTCGGGCCCGACAACTCATCCACGTAGAGATAGAAGAATGACGTGCTTGCGGTTACGAGGGCTACCAGCGTATCGATGACCGGGCGGAACCTGCGCTCGTTGGTGAGGTTTCTCATCAGCGCTCGCTCTCTGGCGACGTGATTCCTTGATCGGAGTCAATTCTCCCATCAAAGCACGCGGTTGCGGTCACCATGATCGAAGGCATTGGTATACGACCCGGATCGTTTGCGGGAGACACCGTAATGGACAGCGCAGACACCCGCCTCCTGATCCAGGGCTGGACAGGTGGTGAGTCTAAGCGGCGCCTGATTCGTAACACTGCGCGGTGCGCTCCTTGGAGTTTCCTGGTTAGCGATCAACAAGGGCAGATCTGTGCTCCACACCGGGAGACCGCATGGATTCAATGCAATCGTAATGACGGACTACCCCGTTGTCGTGGTCCTAGCGTACTTAACCCAGCTACTCCAGTTTGCGTAGCCGCGCCGGAAGAAAACACCGCGATGGGACGACGTAAACATGGAGCATGACCTGGTCGCCCGCGCCCGCGACAAGAGGAACCAACAACCATTCAATGAATCAGGAAAGCGTGCCCCATTGAACATGGCCACCTCTCGTTCCTCGGTTTTGAAGAAAGCCTCGTACATTGTGCTCGCCTGCCGTGTGCTATTGAGCTTCCACTGAACTAGTACCCATACGAATCCGGCCCGGAAGTGAACCTCGGGCCGGATTCGTATGGGTTGGGGGTGAGATATCAGGGGTGTTGCCGCTGCCTGCTCAGTGAGGTCGTTGGGCTAGGCGTCGCGGCGCTTCAGCAGGACGGCGGCGATCCCGAGGGTCCCTACAACCCAGCCAGTCAGGACCACCGCACCCATCAGAGGCGAAAGGAGCGTGGCGCTTGGATCGACCGTGGTGAACGCTTCCCCGGCATTGGACGGCAGGTACTTGAGGAACGTCTCTTGAGCCGAGGTCGAAAGCAGGAACCCAGCTAGCTGGGGGGCGAGAAACAACAGGACAACGATGATGCCGATTGCGCTCGCGGCCTGCCGGACGATAGCACCGAGGCCGAGGCCGAGCAGCGCCGCCGCGGTGAGATAGCCGGCGGATCCCAGGACGACCCGCAGGACGCCGTCGTCCGTCAGGCTGGCGTTGTTACCGCTGATAAGCGCTTGTCCGAGCACAAAGGTTCCGATCATCGTCGGCACGGTTACCGCTGCGGTGACACCAGCGACAACAAGTGCCTTGGCCCCGAGGACCGGTAACCGCTTCGGCACCGCGGCGAAGGTTGAGCGAATCATGCCGTTGACGAATTCACTGCTGAAGGCGAGGACGCCGACGATGCCGATGATAATCTGAGCCAGCACGTAGCCACTCAGCGCGACGGTAATCGGGTTGCTGAAGAGGTCGTTGTCGTCCTCGGGAGTGAAGACGGCCGAGGAGATCGCTCCGAACGCCACGATCCCCACGACGGTCGCAAGCAGAGTCAGCCAGTTCGAGCGGAGACTGCGAAACTTCACCCACTCCGAGCGAACGACGCGCGGGAAGGTCACTGCCAGGTTACGCGTGTCCAACCGATTGTTGACGGCGGTAGACGGATCGACGTCGCGAGCAGGTCCAGGTACGGCTGTTTCTGCAATGAAGGTAGCCATGATGGTGCTCCTTGGCGCCACGGCGAGGCCGGGCTGAATGGCGATTGGATGATGAAGTGTCAGGCCGCGACGGGCTGGTACTCGACGGAATCATGCGTGAGTTTCATGAACGCTTGCTCGAGCGAGGCCTCTCGGGGAATGAGTGAGTGGAGTGGGATGCCCGCCGCAAAGGCCCGTTCGCCAATCATGGCCGCCGGCAGCCCCCTAACTCGCAGCACATGGGGTTCGCCGGTGGTGTCGATCGAAACGCCGTCCTCCAGCAGGGCCCGCGTGAGAGCCAGGGGATCGGGAGTATCGACCTCAACGCTATTGTCGCCATCCATGCGCCGGAGCTCGTCGACCGTGGTGTCCGCAATCAGTCGGCCCCTGCCAATCACGATCAGGTGCTCGGCCATGAGACCCATCTCCGAGATCAGGTGAGACGAGACGAACACGGTGCGACCCTGGTCGGCAAGGTCCTTGAGCAGGGTTCGCATCCAGACGATGCCTTCAGGATCGAGCCCGTTGACCGGCTCATCCAGGATGATGATGTCGGGGTCTCCGAGGAGGGCGCCGGCGATCCCGAGCCGTTGCCCCATGCCAAGCGAGAAGGCGCCCGCGCGCTTCTTCGCCACCGAGGTCAATCCGACCAGATCAAGGACCTCTTGAACCCGACGGGTGGGAATCCCGTTCGTCGCCGCCATTGCCGAGAGATGGTCGTACGCCGATCTGTCAGGATGGATGGCTCGGGCTTCGAGCAGCGCGCCCACCTCATGCAGTGGTGCCCGGTGGTCGGCGAGCGACTTGCCATTGACGGTGGCGTGACCAGATGTGGCACCGTCGAGCCCCATAATCACGCGCATGGTCGTGGACTTTCCGGCGCCGTTGGGACCGAGGAAGCCGGTAATGACCCCAGGCTGAACGGTGAAGCTGAGCGAATCGACGGCGACGGTGTCGCCATAGCGTTTGGTGATGGCATCCACGATGATCATGACGTGAGCCTTTCCGGTGTATGAGCGAACGATCAACTGATGACCTGTTCATCGTGCGCCCTGGCGGTGCTGACGTCGTCGTCCGATCGCGGTGTTTGATTCCTGCCCAGCTACTCTGGCCGCGGTAGCCGGGCCTCATACGCGAAGACGAATCGCGGCCGCCCGGCCAGGCTCGAATGAGCACGACCGCGGCATGGCGGGACCCGATGTCGTGTGACACCCGAGTGATCACCGCGGGATTGTCCACCCTCTGTACTAGTTCGATACATCTGAGCATTTCTTGGACGAGAAGCAGGAAGTGGGGGTCTCGTACCCAAGTGCCTGATATGGATCCGTACACTTTGCGCCTTTCACTGGCTCGTGCCGGCCCCGGCTGAAGATCCGGCCAACACGAAGCACACCCCGGTCGTGGTGACCAGAATGTGTCTGGATGTATTGACATGGATTGAACGAGATTCGCTAAATGGCGGCCTTCTCGGCGTTGAGGTAGGCGGTGGTGATGTCCCCGATGATGTTGTCCGGGTTGGGTGTGTCCTGCTCGGTGACGTACCACTCGACACCAGCGTCGCGGGACGCGGAGAGGATGCCGTCCCAGTCGAGGTTGCCCGCGCCGAAGGGGAGATCCTTGCCGCGGTCGAGGTTGGCGGTGTCGCCATCCTTGAGGTGGACGAGGCGGATGCGGTCGGCGTGATCGCGAATCAGGGTAGCTGGATCCTTGCCGCCAACGGCCGCCCAGAAGGCGTCGAGTTCGAACGAGACGAGGCCAGGCGTGGTGACGTCGATCATCTTGTCGAAGACGTTCTGGCCGTCGCCGGCATCGGTGAGGAACTCGAAGTCGTGGTTGTGGTAGCCAAACTTGATGCCGGCCTCGTTCAGGCGATTGGCGAAACCGTCGAACTGGGCGGCGATGGCCTGGAGCGATTCCGCGGAGCGGTCGTTCTCCGCGATGTAGGGGACGATGCCCCATTCGGAGCCGATGGTGGTGAGGTCTTCGATCACACCATCGAGGCGCGTCTGGAAATCGGCGAGCGGGATGTGCGCGCTGGAGGTTCGCAAGCCGTGGCGATCGAGCATCTCGCGAATTTCCGCGGCGGTCTTGCCCTGGAATCCGGCGAACTCGACGGCCTTGTAGCCAGCGGCGGCGACCTGGGCGAGCGCGCCGTCGAAGTCCTGTTCGGTGAGGCTACGGATGGTGTAAAGCTGGATCGAGATCTGGTTCCTGTTCATGCGTTTCCCTTCGCTTCGCGCGCCTAGAACGTCGTGGTCAGTGTGACACTTTCGCCGGATTCGGCGCTGGCGATCGCGCCATTCATGATTTCAAGCACATGGGTGGCGTGTTCCGGCGACAGGACGTTGTCACCACCGTCTTCGAGCACATTCACGGCGTGGAGGATACCGGACTCGAGAATGCCGTCGATCGGAAGCGGGTTCGGCGTTTCGACGTTCTCTTCCCAACCCTGAGCCTTGCCCCCGGCGAACAGGAAGTCGGTGGGGCCATTGCCCTGATACCACTGCGCGGCCGACACGCTGGCCGTTCCGGCGGTGCCGAACAGCTCGAACATGGGAGCCCTGGAGGCGTGTACCGCGTAGGTGGTGAACAGGTTGGCGTAGCGGTTCCCGTCGAATACGAGATTGACCGAGAGGACGTCAGGTGTTTCGACGGCGACCTTCTCTCCGGCGAAGCGCTCCGTGAGTGCCGAGCGCTCGGGGTAAACGATGCCACCGACAGCCTCGACCCGCCTTGCCGGCCCGAACAGGCCGGTGATCGTGTGCAGCATGTAGACGCCGACATCGATCAGCGGTCCGACACCCTTCTTGTAGAAGACGCGGGGATCGCCAGTGTATTCCTTCCAGCCAGCCGGCCCCATGTTGCCGATGTGAGCCTTGATGGTGTGGGCGTGGCCGAAATCGCCGTTGGCGATCCGCTCCTTCAGCCACACCATCCGGGCGGTGGTGATGGTGGATGGGGCGACGAATAGGTGAAGTCCCTGTTCGGCGGCGATCTGACCGAGTTCGTTCGCTTCCTGGAGGGTGGCCGCGATTGGCTTCTCGGAATAGACGTGGTAGCCAGCCTCCAGCGCACGCGCGGTGATGTCCCGGTGCAGCGGAGCGGGGGTGAGGTTGAAGACGAGATCCAGCCCGCCTTCGTGAGCGAGAAACTCGTCGTATACGGTGTACCCGGCGGCGTTCGGGTACTGCTCCTGAGCGACCGCCACACGTTCTTCCATGGTGTCGAACACGGCGACCACATCGATGCGGTCCGAGCCTACCTGCGCTATTACCGGCAGGTAGGTGTACTGGGCGATATACCCACAACCAACGACGCCTACTCGTATTGCCACACTCAATCCTTCCAACACAATCCAGCACGAGAATTGATGGACGCTTCACCCAGCGGGGCGATGTCGCTGCCTACAGTACAGCGAAATCGCCCGCCTGCGAAGATGGCCAGCTGGTCAGGTGGAAGCCGCTCGATCGGGAACGGGGTTCCCGGACTCGAGGATTTGCGAGGTGGTCCCGAGGGCGTCATCGCCTTCCGGGTAGAGATGGCAGCGCACCCAGTGTTGCTGGTTCAGCCACGAAATGCCCGGCATTCGCTGGCGGCAGGCATCCATCGCATAGGGACAGCGGGGTTCGAACGGGCAACCGGGAGGAGGGTCGATCAGCGAGGGAATCTCGCCCCTGGCCGGAGTTTCCTGGGTGCGGAGCCCGGCGTGCGGATTCGGCACGGCAGCCAGCAGCAGCTTCGTGTAAGGATGGGCCGGTTCGGCGATCAGTTCGGTGCTCTCGGCCCCTTCCACCATCCGGCCGGCGTACATCACGTTGGTCTTGTCGGCGATGTAGCGGGCGCTGGCGATGTCGTGGGTGATGTAAAGGAAGGAGATGCCGCGATCCTGCCGCAGCCGGTCGATCAGGTTGAGGATGCCGATCCGGATCGAGACATCCAGCATGGAAACCGGCTCGTCGGCAAGCATGACCTTCGGCTCGACCGCGAGGGCCCGGGCGAAGGCGACGCGCTGGCGTTGTCCGCCCGATAGCTGATACGGAAACCGGGCGGCGACCTCGGCGGCGGGTTGGAGGCCGACGATATCGAGCAGTTCGTGGATGCGCTCGCGAGTCTGGCGTCGGCCCCGGGTCTTCTTGTGGATCCTGAGCGGGCGTTCGAGCTGGTAGCGGATGGGATGGACCGGGTTAAGCGACCCGAAGGGGTCCTGGAAGACCATCTGCACATCGCCACGATACGAGAGCGAGGCGGACTTGGGCTCGGTTTTGAGGATGTCCTGGCCGTCGTAAAAGATCTCGCCGCCGGTGGGCGGCATGAGGCGAGCGAGCATCCGGGCGGTGGTGCTCTTGCCGGACCCGGATTCGCCCACGAGGGCAACGACCTCGCCGCGAGGGATGGTGAATGACACGTCCTCAAGGGCATGGACCACCTTGCCGCCGATGATCCCTCCGACCTGGAAGTGTTTCGTCAGATTGCGCACGTCGAGCACATTGTCCACCGTGGAGGTGGAACGGCTGGTGGCGCCGCTGGGCGATTTCAGGTCAATTGCCATGGATGCCAGCCTCCGCTCGTTCCTCGGGATAGAGATGGCAGGCCACGAAGTGACCGGGGCTGACCTCGGCGAGGTTCGTCACGACTGAGTCGCACATGTCGAATCGTTTCGGGCAGCGGGGATGGAACCGGCATCCGGAAGGCGGCGAAATGAGATCGGGTGGCGAGCCCGCGATGCCGGTGAGCCGCTTCCGTTCGCCGGTGAGCGAGGGGAACGACGACATCAGGCCCTGCGTGTACGGGTGCAGAGGGTTCTCGAAGAGTTCGCGGGCCGGGGCCATTTCCACGATTTGGCCGGCGTACATGATGGCGATGCGGTCGGAAATCTCGACCAGCAGCGAGAGGTCGTGGGTGATGAACAGGATCGAAAAGCCGAGCCGCTGCTTGAGTTCGGAGATCTGGTACATGATCTCCTTCTGGACCACGACGTCGAGCGCGGTGGTCGGCTCGTCCATGATCATGAGCGGGGGGTTCAGCACGAGGGCAATGGCGATCACGGCGCGCTGGCGCATGCCGCCCGAAAGCTCGTGAGGATAGGAGTCGATCCTGCCTTTTTCGATGCCGACGACATCGAGCATCTCGGCGGCTCGCCCGCGGGCCTCATCCTTCCCGATCTTCGAGTGGGCCCGGATCGCGTCGGTGATCTGGTCGCCGATGGTTATGACCGGGTTGAGGGCGTTCATCGCGCTCTGGAAGACCATCGAGACATCGCGCCAGCGGAACTCCTTGAGCTGGGCGTCGTTCATCGAGAGGATATCGCGGCCGTTGAACTCGACGCGGCCGTTGGTGATGATGGCGGGCGGTTGGAGGATACGGAGGATCGCCTGGGCGATGGTTGACTTGCCGCTACCGGACTCGCCCGCGAGGCCAACCACTTCGCCAGGGCGAATGGCGAACGAGACTCCATCGACGGCGCGGACAGGCCCGCGCCCGGACAGGTACTCAACCTTGAGGTCTTCGATTTTGATGAGGGGAGCGTTGGGATCTCCCGCCATTGAAGCGCCGGGGGAGGACCCCCGGGTGGTGATGGCCATGCTAGTCTCCCGTGCTTTCGCGCAGAACCGGGGTGGCGCGTGACGAACTCAGTCGCTTCCCGCTCTTCCTGAGTACCTCCTGGGTTTCGCGTTGCGAGCGGAGGCGCGGGTTGGTGAGCTCGTCGATGGCGAAGTTGATCATGGCGAACGAGAAGGCGACGAGGGCGATGCAGGCGCCGGAGGGGACGAACGTCCACCACGCTCCGGTGATCAGGCCGCCGTTGTTCTGGGCCCAGTAGAGGTTGGTGCCCCAACTGATGGAACTGGGGTTGCCAAGTCCGAGGAATTCGAGGGCGGCCTGGGCGCCAATGGCGAAGATGACGGCGCCGAACATTCCCGCCATCAGGATCGACAGCATGTTGGGCAGGATTTCGCGAAAGATGATGGTTGGGGCTCGCTCGCCGACGACCTGGGCCGAGGAAACGAAGTCCTTCTCGCGCAACGCCATCGTCTGCGAACGGAGCACTCTCGCGCCCCATGCCCAGCCGGTGGCGGTGAGGACGAAAACGATCGTCCAGAACCCAGGCTTGAGGAAGGCGGCGAGCACCACCAGCAGGGGAATCGTTGGAACGATCAGGACCACATTCATGATGACCGAGAGCACATCGTCGACGCGGCCACGGAAATACCCGGCCGTCATGCCGACGATGGTGCCGATGATGGTGACTCCGACGCCGACGAGCAGGCCGGTGCCAAGCGAGATGCGCGTTCCGTAGACCGTGCGGGCGAAGACATCCTGCCCGTAGCCGTCCGTGCCGAACCAGAATTCGCGGGACGGCGGCTGGTGGGGCCGGGCGAGGAACTCGTTGGGTGAATGGGGGGTGATCCAGGGCGCGAAGACGCCAAGGAAGCAAAACACCAGCAGGATCGCGGCTCCAACGGTTGCCTTGCGGTTGCTGAGCAATCCGGAAATGGGGCTCTTTCCACGGGAGCGGCTCACCGGCGCGGGACCTGCGGGGGCGGCGATCCCCGGGACGACCTGGGTGTCCTGCCCGCCTTCGACACCGGCGGGTCGGGTATCCGTTACCATCTGGCCACCCCTTTCGTTGGAATGGGCCGAGCGATCGGCATGCGAAACAACGACATGGTCCTATCCCCGGCGAACGCGCGGATCCAGCCGCACGTAGAGAAGGTCGACGATGAGATTCGCCGCCAGCACGGCGAACGTGATCATCAGGAAGATGCCCTGCATCAGCGGATAATCGAGCCGCTGAACGGCGGTGATGAGCTGGTAGCCAAGGCCGGGATAGGCGAAGACGATTTCCGTGATGAGCGAGCCGCCAAGCACGAACCCGAGCGCCATGCCGAACTGGGTAAGGTTGGGCAACATGGCGTTGCGGGCGGCGTATGAGAACATCACACGCTTCTGGTTGAGGCCCTTGGCCTCGGCCATCGTCACGTAGTCTTCCGAAAGCGTGGTGATCATGGCGTTGCGCATGCTCAGCACCCAGCCGCCCAGGGATACCAGGATGATGGTTCCGGCGGGAAGGACAAGGTGGTAGAGCACGCTGGAAACGAACTCCCACGTGGGCGCGGGCGAGAGGGAATCGCTGTAGGCGTGGCGGAGGGGGAAGAATCCCCACTGGAACCCCAGGAAGAACAGGGCGAGCATGGCCAGCCAGAAGTAGGGAAACGACCCAATCAGCTGGAGGAACGGCGGCAGGAACGAATCCGCCCAGGAGCCTCGCCGCCAGGCGGCGATGATTCCGAGCGTGGTTCCAATCAGGAAGGCGATGATGACAGCCGTGCCGCCGAGCAAGAGCGTCCACCACAAGGCGGTCTGGATTACCTGGCTGACGGGCGCGGGAAAGGATGAGGTCGAGACGCCGAACTCACCACGCATGATGTTGCCGAGATACGAGAAATACTGCATCCAGAGAGGGTCATCCGAAAGGCCATAGGCTTCTTCCATCGCCGCCAGGGTTTCCGGCGGCACCCGGCCCTGGAGCTGGGCCGCCAGGGCATCGCCCGGATCGCCCGGCATCAGGCGGGGGAGGAAGAAGTTGAAGGTGAGTGAGGCCCAGGCCGCCAGTACATAGAAGCCGAGGCGCCGTAGGACGTACTCCATGGCTCAAGCCACCTTCCGCTGCGACGCAGAATTCATCATGACCGAATACATAAATGGTACCGCACCCGTGAAAGGCGCCTGGCCGAATCTGGCCAGGCGCCTTTCGCTTGTCGAGATCAGGCTTCGACCGGTGTGACCGCGGTCATCACCAGACCGCGCTCGCCAGCGTACGTGGAGAGGATGGCGTAGGGATCCTCCTCGGACGGGAAGCCCGTGAACCGGGAGGTGTTGAACTCACCCCACTGCGGCCCCGGGAACAGCGGTACGGCTGGAGCGTTCTCGGCGTAGATGGCCTGCAACTGGTTGGAGATGTCCTTCTGCTCGGCCTCGTCGGAGGTGGCGGCGAAGGCGGCCAGCAAGGTATCGGCCTGCTCGGAGGAGAACCGGTGCCAGTTTTCGGTTCCGGACTCGCCCACCGGCTTCCTCGTCTCGGTGGCCATGCATCCCCGGTAGAAGTTGAAGATCGTGGCGCCCTGCGACGACCAACCGATCGACATGGAGAACTCGCCGTTCTGTACACGAGTCTGCCAGGTGGTCTGGTCGTATGGCTGGACCGTGACCTTGAAGCCGATGTCCGCCAGGTTGCGGGCCATGATCTCGCAGGACTGCACCCAGTCGGACCAGCCGGAGACGACGTTCAACTCAAACTCGAAGGCGGTCCCGTCTGGAGACTTGCGAACGTCGCCATCAAGCGCGTAGCCGGCCTCGTCGAGCAAGGTATTGGCCTGGTCCGGATCGAAAGTGACCCAACCGGCATCCCTGGCGGCGGCATCCTTCCAGGATTCGAAGGCATCGCTCAGGCCAGTGGAATCGGCCGGATGCGTGTAGCCATACATCGCGATTTCGCAGATTTGGTCGCGGTTGATGGCGAGGCTGACGGCCTTGCGAACGACGACATCATCGAACGGCGCGACATCGTTATTGAGATAGAGATGCACCACGGCGCCGGTGGGAGGGAACCAGAAATGGTGATTCTCCGGATCCTTGGCGACAAAGACGTTCTCGATGTCCGGGATGAAGTTGGCGTGCCAGTCGACCTCCCCGTTGAGGGCGGCGAGCTGGATGGCGTCGTTGCTCGGGAAGGCTGGGAGGCGGAGGCCCGGGATGGACGGCTTGCCTTCCTGCCAGTAGTTCGGGTTGGCGTGAAGTTCGAAGATCTGGGCCTCGAAGCGGGCGACCTCGGTGAACGGGCCGGTGCCAACCGGTTCCTCGTTGGTGTAGGTGGTCGGGTCTTCGACGGTGGAGAAGATGTGCTCGGGCACGATCACCTGGCCGCCGATTTCGTACTGAGCAATGGTGAAGACCTCGGAGAAGGTGAACACCACGGTGGCGTCATCGGAGGCCTCGATGGACGCGAGACGCGGAAGCGCGGTGCGAGCGCCGTTGCCTGGGAGCGATTCGTTGTCCTTGAGCAGGTTCCAGGTGAAGGCGACATCGTTGGCGGTGAATGGGGTGCCATCGGACCACACCACGCCATCCTGGATGGTCATGGTGAGGGTGAGGTTGTCCTCGCTAAAGGTCCACTCCTTCGCCAACCAGGGCACGGCCTCGGCCTTGATCGTGTTCCAGACGAAGAGCGGTTCGTAGATGCCAAACAGGGTCGGCCACCGGCAGGAAGCATTTTCCGAGAGCAGTGGGTTGAAGTTGCGAATCCAGGTCGCCTGCTGCTCGTTGTTACAGGTCAGGAGCGTCGCTCCATCCTGGGCGAAGGTGGCCATGGCCGGTGCGGTAAGGGCGGCGGCGCCACCCACGGCGGCGCCTTTCATCAGCATCGGCGCGGCGGCAAGGGTGCCAGCCCGCCGCATGAAATCGCGGCGGTCGATGGTTCCGGCGAGAACCTGGGCCATCAGCGAGTTGTCGTGAAGTTTCCTGGTCATGAGTTCCCCTTCTCGAGAAATACAGGCGAAGGCGAGTTCCGGCCAAATGGCCACTCGCGGCGCGGCCGCGCGCGGAATCAGTTTTGGGCCGCGAGACTATCTGGACCCGATACGGAAGGCCGGCCCTCCTTTCCTCGAGCGTGACCGCCCGGATGACTGGCGGAAAATGAACACCCACAGGAACCACGAACTATCAGCTCGGCGGAAATCCACTGTTGCCGGGGTTCGGGCGACGGATTGGCGATCAATTGGGAGAGCATGCGAACGGCGGCGCGCCCAAGCGCGTCGCTTGGCTGGCGAATGGTGGTGAGGTGGGGCCGGAACATGCGGTTCATGTCGATATCGTCGAAGCCGATGACGGCCAGTTCGCCTGGCACGTCGATGCCCAGTTCCCCGGCGGCCTGGATGACGCCGATCGCCATCGCGTCGTCGGCGGCGAAGATGGCATCGGGCGGGTTGGACTCCTGGAGCAGGCGCAGGGCGATTTCGTAGGCGGTGACCTGCTCGAAGTATCCGCATTCGACGCGGGCGGTCGCTGGATCGAGACCGGACTGGGCCAGGGCGTCGTTGAAGCCTTCCAGGCGGTCCAGGGCGGTGACGAGATCGGGAGGGCCGCTCATGTGCATGATGGACGTGTAGCCGTGGTCGATCAGGTGCTGGGTGGCGATGCGGGCCGCCTGGCGGTTGTCGATATCCACGAAGTTGGCGGTCTGGTGCTCGTCGCGACCGACAAGGACGTAGGGGAAGTCACTTTCCTGGAGGCGGGCGACGAGCCTGTCGCCGAGGACATGGGAAGCGAGGATGACGCCGTCGAGATGGCGACCCGTCACGGACCGCTCGAAGAAGCGGTCGACCTGGGCCTGGTCGTCGGTGGAGACGAGCATGTGGACGAGGCCGAGGTCGGTGCGTTCGGAGCCTTCGATACAGCCCTTGATCAGCACCGACGCCCAGGGGTCGGTAAACATCATGGTGAACACGCGGGGGAATACGAGGCCGATGATGTTCGACCGGTGGGTGGCGAGGCTACGGGCGGCGGCGTTGGGATGGAACCGGGTATCGGCGATGACCTTGCGAACCCTCGCGCGGACGCCATCGCTGACCCTGGGATCGTCATTGACGACGCGCGACACGGTGGACCGGGAGACTCCGGCCATTTTCGCGATGTCCTCCAGGTTGAGACGCCGTTCCTGTCGAGCCATGGGTGCCGGAATCCTGCCATCGGGTGAGCCCCGGGGAAATCCGAGGTTCGTGCGGATAAGTCGATGATTGGCGATGTTTCGGGAGCCGCGGAGAGCGCTCCCACGACATGGACCGCGCACCATATGCGACCCCGCCGGGCCCTGAAAGAGGACAGTGAATTGTAGGTGGGAGCGCTCCCACGAGAATGGAGGCATCATAGCCGCCAGTGTGATGGGTTGTCAAGCGAGCGTTGATCCGCGCGATTAGCCATTGGGCGGGTCGTCGGCGCATGAGAACCACCGGGCTGCCAGCGGATTGCCCGGTGGTTCTCATGCGCCGTCCTGGAGACGGAATGGACGGCCGTCAGTGGCCGGTTGTGTGCGGCCGCCTACGCATCCAGTGCGATGCGGGAGTAGAGCGCCACGGTGGTGACCTCGCCCGGTTCCACGTCGATCCAGCGGCCA
>CAZUPA010000040.1:2529-23092 GCA_964622205.1 uncultured Sphaerobacteraceae bacterium | reverse complement strand
GAAAGGTTCAGGCGCATCCTCATGACAGATAACGGTGTGGCAATGCTCTCGGAAGAGCAGGTGCTGAATGCGCTGCGGGGTGTCTCCGAACCGGCGACCGGCCGCGGCCTTGTCGACCTGAGGCTCGTTCCCGACGTGCGGATTCACGGGCGCGACGTGCAACTCACCATCGAGCTGCTCAGCCCGATCCGCTCCACCCGCGAGAAGATCGAGCGCGATGTGCGAGCGGCGCTGGGCACCATCGGCGGCGTCGGGCAGGTAGCGATCGACTGGCGGACGAAGGTGCGACCGAGCGGTGGCGGCCGGTCCGACGCGCAACCGATCCAGGGCGTGAAGAACACGATCGCGGTGGCCTCGGGCAAGGGCGGCGTCGGCAAGTCCACCGTCGCCGCCAACCTGGCGGTCTCGCTGGCGCAGGCCGGGGCGAAGGTTGGACTCCTCGACGCCGACGTGTATGGTCCCAGCGTGCCGCTGATGATGGGCGTGCATGACAAGCCCCTTATGTCGAACAACAAGATCGTTCCGCTGGAAGCGCACGGCGTACACGTGATGAGCATCGGCTTCATCCTGGACCCGACCAAGGCGCTGATCTGGCGCGGGCCGCTGGTGGCGCAACTCATCAACCAGTTCCTGAACGATGTGAACTGGGGCGATCTCGACTACCTGGTGCTGGATCTGCCACCGGGCACCGGCGACGTGCAACTTACGCTGGTGCAGAAGATCCCCATCTCCGGAGCCGTGATCGTGACCACGCCACAGGCCGTGGCGCTGGCCGACGCGGTGAAGGGGCTCAAGATGTTCCAGGAAGTGAAGACGCCGATTCTGGGCATCGTGGAAAACATGAGCGGGTTCATCTGCCCGGACTGCGGCTCCACCCACCCGATCTTCGGCGAGGGCGGCGGTCAGCGCACGGCCGACGAGAACGGCGTGGAACTGCTTGGCCAGATCCCGATCGAACCGGGTATCCGCGCGGGTGGCGACGAGGGCACGCCGATCGTGGCCGAGGCGCCGGACTCGGCGACCGGCAAGGCGTTCGGCCACCTGGCCGAGCGGGTGGCGACCCAGCTCGCGGTGCAGGCGGTGGCGAAGCCGCGCAAGCCAACGATCATGCTGAAGACCGTGCAATAGCGCGCCATCGCGAACACACAGGTACGGGGCTGGCGTTCCACAAGGGATGCCAGCCCTGATTGCGTTCCAGGCTGGACACCAGACTACCAGGGAGGGCATATGCCGGTGGAAGTCGGGTTGGCGCGAGATGGGTGGCGGACGAACGCCAGCACATCGTGGCGGCTGGCCGGATGAATGGTGGAGTGCATCTCCGGCTCGCCTTCGAATCCAGCGCCAGCTTCACGGGTGAGCGGGACCTGGGGCATGTGTGGCGATATTCCCTGGGTGCCAGCGATGCTGGAGACAATGCAAGAGCCGGTGTGCGTTTGCGCTCCGACTCTTGCTCATACCTTCTTCATTTTGTTCCTGGTCGATTTCACCGGAGGCGAAATCCTGTCGCGCCTCGATACCCCTGATCGGCTCGTCCGAGGCCCGGTGACCATTCGATTGTGTCGATGCGGCGAACCTCCTGGCTGCTGGCATCGTGTCGCCTGTCATGCTGGTTCCGCGTCGCACATTGGTCGGGTCATTGCCGCTGATGTCATGGCAGGCTTGTATCCTGCTCGATCGGCGTTGTGACCGGTTCCAACATCGTTCGTATGCGGCTGCCGGGAATCAACCGGCCTCCGGGCCGTAACGATGTGCGGCGGTGATGACATGCGCCATTGGATACAGCGCGTGAGGACGATATACGTCCGCGAGTTCGTTGCCAATGCCACATGTGGCCGTCTTGACCGAGGGTCCACCGGTAAGAGGTTCGCGCGTTTCGCATGGATGCGGTTTCCAGCCGGTTTGAGCCTTTTTCGGGTGGCTCCCGAACTTCGGAGAAACGGGATCTGCTGGATCCATGGTGTCCAATACCGCCCAAACGGTGATGTGGTGCGGTGGACCCGCGGCTCGGTTAAAGAGCCACATGTCGAAAACGTCATCGAGATCGGTGGAGTGTCCTCCAATCGCAGGCCGGGCATGCCGCGCGGCGACGATGATCGAATGTGGACACCGGTTGAACCGGGTGCCCGCATGTGGTGCTCACGCTCGATACCAGGCCCGATTAACAACGATTGCGACGGGTAACTCCGCCTGAAGCTCGGTCGGTCGATGTGTGAACAGTACCCGCATCGTACCGGTTTTAAACGGAATGTCAATCCCTCGCCGACCCTTTGAGGCTGGATCGGGAGGTCGGGATACGGTGGCAATTCACGAGTGTTGACCGGCCGCGGTCCTGTTGTCGCATTCCGCCAACGGCCAGATCGAGAGGACGGGCGGGCATCATGGAAGGATGCTGAGCGCCATGCCGTCCATGACATTCCACATCGTCATGAACTCGTCCCAGGAGTAGTGGCGCCAGACGGCGGTCCCAGGATCGCTGAGGTAGACGCCGGAGTCGTCGAACCCGTACGCGGTCATCACGTGCATATAGGTGGTGAGCTGGTAGCGATCGCCGTCTATGTCCCAATTGTCGGTGCTGTAGCCTTCGCCCCGCATGCCGAGCCAGACGACGGTGGGATGGCCGTCTCGGAGGTGGCGTTCGAGATCGGCGCGGTCGCCATAGTAGGCGGCGTGGGGAATGCCCAGGCTCTCCAGTCCAGCGGCGAGCGGGGCGTTGTAGACGCCGTAGTCGTTCGTGTTTCCCCAGGTTCCGAGGATGTTGCCCCGGTACCCCTTGTGCGGGTTCTCGTGGAGCGGCACGGTGGTTTCAATGTCGTACTCGGAGAGGTCATGGTCGAGCATCGAGACGGCGATATGCACCGAGGCATATTCGCAACTGAGCGAGCGTTGCTGCTGGTAGAGAAAGGCCCCCGGGATCTGGGCGGAGTCATCGGGTCGAAGTCCGGGGACCTGATGGCGAAGTGCGGGTATCGCGAACGCGAGGACCAGGACGGCGACGAGCCCGAACGCGGCCACGGTCCGCCGCCGCGGCCACGATAGTCGTCCCTGACTGGCGGGCCAGGTTGTGGACTGGTTCACGCCGCCCTCCCCTACTCGGGCTCAACGATGGGTCGCTACACTCATGTTAACGCCGTTGTGCCTGAAACGGGTTCGCTCCATTCGACGAAGGGAAGCTCACGCGCGGCATGGAACGGGGCGACGACCCTCCCCGGCTCATGGAGGAGTTCGCTCTTCGCCGGGGTCGCCCCCAAGGATTGGAAGGTGTGTTCGGCCAGGACGGTCCAAAACACCGGCGCAGGGCGCCTCAGGCGTTGTCGATGGCGGCCTGGAGCCGTTCGCGATAGGCGGCGGGGAGTTCCCAGTAGAAGGCCTGGGCGAGCGCGTCCTTCAGCGTGCCAAAGCGCGATGCATCGGCGGCGCCCATCGCGGTCGCCGGTGCGCCGTCCCGCAGGGTGAGCGGGATCATCGCGCCGGGCTGCTCCACGCCCGTATCGACCACGATGCCCCAGACATCGGGCCCGAAGGCGTACGGCTGTAGTCCAAGCGCCGTGGTGATGATGCCGTCCGCCTTCGCGATCCCGCTGAAGCGAGCTTCGGGCCAGCGCTGGCGAATGGCGATAGGGTCCATGTCCGCGCCACAGAGGAACACGCGGCGGCGAAAGTCTGGGCTTGTTGCGGTGGTGGTCACGAAGCGATGCTCTCCTGTTCCTGGCGGTTTCTGACAACGGCGAATCACAACTGAAGGCCGGGCGGCAACCCGGAACCGCTGAACCCGCGCGGCGGTGGGTCGACCGGGGCGTTTCGGGCGAGCCCGAGAACCCGGAACCGGCCCATCCCTCCCGGATCGATCAGGCGAAAGACGGCTGCCTGCGCACGATAGTACTCATCGAGTCCCATATCTGGCTGCCGCTGGAGGCTGACCAATAGCTCGCCCAAACCGGCATTGGAGAGGAAGTCGGCCTGGGTGGCGAGTCCGGCCACCTTCAGCCCCGATTCCGCGGCAACCGTCATCAGCCGCGTGAAATCGACATGGGCGGTCATGTCCCGCTCGCCCACGCCTTCATACGGCCTGTCCGTAACCGTGTGCTCACTGTAGACACGGAGCGTGCTCTCCAGCCGATGCTCGCTGTAAAGCTGGGCGGCGGGGTAGCCGTAGTCAACGATAAAGGCGTAACCGCGCTGGAGCCGGGACGCGAGATCGCGCACCCAGGCGTCCATGGCTGGGGAAATCTCCAGCAGCGAACCAGCGGGCAGGGCCGCGAGGTCGAGCCCGGCGGAGGCCAGGTAGGTGGCGGGATCGAAGGCTTCCACCTCGGGCGAGAGCGGTCCAGGGCGATCGGCGAAACCGGTGGCGTCGTCCCAGGTGACCCACGCCTCCTCGAAGGAGGAGCCAGTCCAGCGGAGACGGTGAACCGGCATGGCGTCGGCCACCTCGTTGGCGAGGATGACGCCGGTAACGGGCTCCAGACCGTCATCGATATCGACGATGTCGCCGAAGCCCACCTCGCCCATGGCCGTGAGCGCCTGGGCCGTGCGATGGAGGTTCACCTCGTTCAGCCGGTAACGGAGGTGAGATCGCAGTTCTGGCCGCTCCTGGAGCATGCCTACGATCACGTCGTAAGCAAGCCCACCGATGCCCGATCCGTATTCGAGAATCGTGAACGGCTCCGGGTTGTCAAGCCGATCCACGCATTCCAAGATTTGCCGGGCAATGGTGAGACCGAAAAGCGGATGCATTTCGGGCGCGGTGAGGAAATCGCCACCGCGGCCGGGTCGGCGAGCGGGGGCGACGTAGTAGCCATGCTCGGGATGGTAGAGCGCGAGTTCCATGAACCGGGCGAACGGGATCGGTCCCGTGGCGGCGATCTCGTCGCGGATCGCGGCGATCAAGCGCGGATTTCCTGGATTCTGGCTGGCGGAGAAATCGGTCACGGCGGCGGTCACTACCCTTTCGCTGGGAAGTGTATCGGGAAATCCGCGCGCTTGTTGGGAAAAGGGCCGAATTGCTTGCACGTCAACGGTATAGTTGTGTTCACATTCGAGCGCGACGGGTCTCGCCTGCCAGGGTATGCGCGCAAGAATCATTGGGAACCGGGCAGGAAGGAGTTGACCATGGCGAAATCAGACAGTCATCGAGGCGCCTTTATCTTCGGATGGGTGCTGGGCGGCGCGGTTGGCGCCGCCGCCGCCCTGTGGAACACACCGCAATCTGGCCAGGAACTCCGGCGAACACTGGGCCTGGAGCGGGAACCGGCTCCAGCGGCTGCTGGAGCACCCAGCTCATCGGTCCCGGGCGGCGGCCCGCGGGACAAGGCGCTCGGGTTGCTGGAGCAGGCGACCGCGCCCCTGGTGGGCGTAAAACTAGGCCAGACGGCGAACAACAGCCAGCCGGGAATGGGTCCATCGACGCGGCCAGCGCAACCGGTGACGCCGCCGGCGGGCGTGGCAACCAGTGGCGAGGCGACGGAACCGGTAGCGCCGGACGGCGTGTAAAACGTGGGCATCGCGCGGTCCAGCCGTTGGCCCGCGCGCGCCCTGACGAAAGGAAACGGGACATGTTTGGGAACGCACGAACCGCGGTGAAGTTTTTCGTCTACGGCCTGGTGATTGGACTCCTGTTCGCGCCGCGGCCAGGCGATGAGACCCGAAAGGAAGTCATCAACTGGGCGTCCGACGCGCTGAAGGGCGTTATGGGCGGATCGTCGAACGAATAGCCCGCTAGCGGCATTCATGAAGCCAGCGCCCCTGGAGGAAGCGAGACTTCCTCCAGGGGCGTTCCGTGCGCACTGGATTCGAGCTTCCCGCGATACGATCGTTACCGCTTCGCAAAGTCCCGAAGTGTAACGCCCCATCACTCACGAACGCCGCTTCTGGCAACACGCTCGATGTTCGCGAAAAACGCGGGTTCAGGCGGGCATTAGCGTGGGTGCGGCCGCCATCCGCCGCTGGCTTGTCGTGGCGCGTACACTTTCCCTGCAAGAAGGAGTTGCCCCGATGTCGAGCTTTTTCCGGCTACAGGTCGATCTCGATGACCTTACCGACGCGATCTACGACTTCGTGATCGATCCCTTTCCCAGCCGCAACGACCGGCCAGTGATCCAGGAACTCAACGATATCAACCACGACCTCGTCGACGTGCTGGACTGCATGGTGCTGGACGGCACCGAGGACCGGCAGGATGTGGCCGACTTCGTCATGACCGTGTTCGGGCCGAACAGTTCCGGTCCAGTCAAGCGGGAATCCTGACCGGATCAGGAGAGAGGTGCATGGCATGAGTGGGGCACGGCTGCTGTTTTCGGCCGCGGAAGACTATCTCGACGCGGCGACCGGTGAACTGGGCGGCCTGTTTCCCGATGCCGCCTTCGGCGAACTCGGACCCGACCTGGGCTGGATCGAGGCCGAGGGGCTTTCGATCAACGACCTCGCCACCACCTGCCGCACGGAGCCCACGATCTTCGTTCGCCACCTGATGCGGGAAATCGGCTGGATTCCAGCCGAAACCGCCCAATCCCTCGAAGACGTGGTCGCCATCGCAATCGGCGCGTGGACCCAGCTTCCGGTCCGCGCGGATGTGGCGTTGCAGGTCTGGGCCTCCGGCGAGGTTCCCCTGCCCTACCGCACCGATGAACTGCGGCGAGCGGTGGCCGAAGCGCTGAGCGACCGCGGCATCGCGGTGGAGAGAGCGGGCCAGGAACAGGTGCTCGGCATGGCCGTAACCAGCGAAGGCATCAGCCTCGGGCTCAACGGGCTGGCGAGCGGGCTCAGCGACTGGCCGGGAGGGCGCGTGCGGCTGGCCCGGCCAAAGGAGCAAATCTCCCGCTCGGAGTTCAAGCTGGAGGAATTGTTCCGGGTCCAGGATTTGGACCTGCCCGATGGCGGGGTGGCGATCGACCTCGGGGCCAGCCCGGGCGGCTGGACGCGCATCCTGCGTCAGCGCGGGTTCACGGTGTGGGCCGTTGACCCGGGCAAGCTCGATCCGCGCCTGGCGAACGATTCCGGCATCAACCATGTGAGGATGACGGCTGGTCCATTCCTGCGCATGACCGACGTGGAAGCAGACCTGGTCGTAAACGACATGCGAATGGATCCCGACCTCTCGACCAGGACAATGCTGGACGCCGCGACCCGGCTAAAACCGGGCGGGATGATGATCCAGACACTGAAGGTGACACCGCACAATACCCTGCGTACAGCGCAACACGCTCTCGACAATCTCGCGGGCGCATACGAGATCGTGTGGGCCGGCCAGTTACACCACAATCGGAACGAAATCACCGTGGTCGGAAAACGCCGGCCATGACGCTGATCGATGTCGATACGGTAAGCGGCATCGTGAAGGAAGCGACCGCGACGGCGATTGTCCCGCGTTTCCGCTCCCTCGGCGAGCACGACATCGATGAAAAGTCTCCCGGCGAAACGGTGACCATCGCCGACCGCGAGGCTGAGGCGCTTATCGCCTCGCGGTTGACCGATCTCCTGCCCGGCGTGCCGGTGGTTGGCGAAGAGGCCGTGGCGGAAAACCCCGCGCTGCTGAACGCGCTGCGCACCGAGCCGCTGGCCTGGCTGGTGGACCCGCTCGACGGCACCTCGAACTTCGCGCGGGGCGAGCCGCACTGGGCAACGCTGGTGGCGCTGGTTCGAAACGGGGAGACCGTAATCTCCTGGACCTATCGCCATGGCGACCAGGGCATGTACGTGGCCGAACTGGGCGGAGGCGCATGGCGCGATGGCCAACGGCTCGCGACGGACACCAGCCGCGTCGCGCTTCAAGAACTGCGTGGCGCGGTGCTGACACGGTTCCTCACCCCCGAGGAGCGGGAGCGGATATTGCCCACGCTCAGCCGCTTCGCGCGGGTGACGGCGGGATTCTCCTGCGCCGGGTACGAGTACCCCGCGATCGTGGAAGGCGAGCAGGAGTTCGCGCTGTTCCAGCGCCTGCTGCCATGGGATCACGCCGCCGGGTGCCTGTTGCTGACCGAGGCCGGGGGCGTCGCTCAGCACCCGGACGGCACGCCATTCCGGCCGAATCACGTCAACCGGCGTGGCCTGCTGCTTGCGACTTCCCCGGATGTATGGCACGACGTGCGGGATTCGCTCTATTCGGCGCCAAGGTCAGGACATGGCTGATCGCGAGACAGGGCTGTATGTTGTCTCCGTAGACGTTAGCTGACGGCGGGCGCTGGAGTTACTCGATTAATGATCCGCTGAAGTTCCGGCGTGATCCGGTACCCACCTTCATCTTCTTCAGGGATATAGAGCACGTGGCCCGTACCATCGGGAAGATGTGCGATCGTCTTGTACTCGGGCGCTTCGCTGAGGATCACCGTGCTCAGGTCGCGAGCGATCGCATTCCAGGATCGTTCAACCCTTTCGGCCAGTTCGGGAACGAGAGACTGCGAGTACCAGGTCGGGAAGTCGCCGGGCATATCGTCCGGCTGGCGCAACAGGACAATCTCCGCGTCATCGGGGATCGGGGTGGTGCCGGTCGCGTCATCCACCGTTACATGACCGGGATCGACGCCGAAGGCGCGGGACACGGCGATCCGAAGCCGGTCCCGGTTGGGTTCCGTCCGAATCAGCAGATCAGTTGCCCCAATCATCGTCATCGCTCATGGCTTCTTCACGCAACAGCCAAATTCGGAGGGCCTCCGCGCGATCATGCGTCGTAATGTCCTTCTCACGACCCATGCGAAGTTCCGCCATGTCAGTAGCCCCATTATACGCTCGCAGGATGGTCAGGGCCCTGAACGTTCCACGATTGACGGGAATAACACCATCCCCATCCATGGGAAACGTTTTGCCATCGGAATGCATTCCGTATCGGCGACCGTTGATCCATGACTGTCCAGTCGCGGGATCGAATAACCCTTCGCCGCGATTGAGCGCGTCAATATCAGCCAGCACATCCACCGATGCGAGGACGATCGAGTTCCTTTCTTGCGGCTTGTGATTGGCCGAGAACGACGTAAGCCCATGGCGCGGATGCGGTCTGCTGAGAACGCGATCGGGGTACCCCCTCTTGCCTTTGAAATCCGCTGGTGGCTTGCGTTCCTCGTTCGTCAATGCCCACATCCCGAAAGCTGTTGGAGACCAATATCTCGCCTTGTTGAACGATGCCGCATGACGCCATTGTCGCCCAGACGACGCCAACCGGCAGCATCTTCCCGCGCGGTTTCCTGCTCCCTCGCCTTCCCTTCACCCTTTCTGGTGTGGCGATGTGGAGCAACCTTACGTAAACCATTCCCGGCGCACGATGAGGTGGACTTTTGGTCTCCCCAATAGCTCCCGGACCTGCGATCGGGGGTAGACATACGCCCACCAACTGCCTAGGATGGGGCTTACATCACATAAGGGAGAGCGCTTGCAGGGGACAACCGCACGGAAGGAGACCCGTATGGACCGCTCGACTCAATCCGCTCCAGAGGCTCGAACGCCATCGCGGCGACGCGCCCACTGGCTCGATACCAGCATCGCCAGCGGCTTCATCGCCACCATCGCGATGACCGCGGCCATGGCGATCGCCTATGGCCTGGTGAATGCGTTCGGCGACGACGACGGCAACACCCTGCAACGCTGGTTCGCGGCGCTGACCACCAACGAACTCGTTGACCGGGTTGGAGATGGGTTCGCCCTCGGGTTGATCCTGAACCTGCTCATGGGCCTGGTGTGGGCCGTGGCCTACGCCCTGTGGTTCGTCCAGCGGTTACCGGGCACCGACTGGCAGCGGGGCATGCTGTTCTCGCTTATTCCCTGGGCGCTCTCGCTGGTCGTGTTCTTCCCAATCGCCGGTGGCGGCCTGTTCGGTCGCGATATCGAGGCGGGATTCCTGCCCGCGCTGGGCAACCTCATCCTTCATCTCGTGTACGGCGGCGTGCTGGGCACGCTGTACCGCTCGGAGGTTGGACACCAGGCCGGTGAGGAAAGCGCGCTGGACCTCGACATCGACCTGGTGCCGAATGGCAACCGGGCGACCACCGTGGGCATCGTCGCTGGCGCCGTGATCGGAACCGCTGGCGGCTGGCTTCTCGGCCCAAGCATCGACAACATCCTCGCCCAGCCAATCGTGGCGTTCGGGGGATTGCTGATCGGCGCGGCCATGGGAATGACCCTCGGCATGCTGGCCGGCATGAGCACCGAGCCACAGGACAAGGTCAAGAGCCAGGCATAGGTTCACGACCTGCCAGGGAAACCAAACGAGACAGGGCAACGTCCTACAAACGTGCGGCGAGCGGAGACTCGCCGGTGTACGTGCTGTTGAAAGGCGTCCCTGTTCCATGCCATCCACCATTCCCTCCGGGATACCCATTCCCCGTCGCCTGATCGTGGCGATGATCTGCGTCCTGCTGGCGCTGGCGCTCGCCTTCTCCACGGGAACAGCCCAGGAAGCAACCGATCC
Organism: uncultured Sphaerobacteraceae bacterium; assembly: GCA_964622205.1. Taxonomy (GTDB): domain Bacteria; phylum Chloroflexota; class Chloroflexia; order Thermomicrobiales; family UBA6265; genus JACCYX01. The sequence continues at coordinate 12,699 of CAZUPA010000040.1, read as the reverse complement.
GGGCGGGCCAGTCTCAGGCTCCCCGGTTGCTGCTGTTTCGACCTCGCCAGCCTCCGTCTCCACGCCAGTCACCACCGATGGGCGAGACGCGCCGGATCAGGACGACGTGGTGCTGGTGCTTGGCTACACCGCCGTGACGGTGCTGGGACTGGCCGCGCTCGCGTTGCTGGATCGAAAGCAGGAACCGGTCGACCAGGACAACGCCGGGGAATAGGCGGTCAGTTCACTCGATTGCGAAGGGACTCGCCCGCGAACCACGCTTTCAGGTTGGAGGTGGCCAGGTTCATCATGTTGGCGAACGACTCCTCCGTCCGGCCCGCCATGTGCGGGGTCAGCACGACGCGTTCCGCGGCGAGCAAGCGAGGCGGGATATCCGGCTCGCCTTCCACCACATCCAGCGCGGCGCCAGCGATCCGGCGCGACTCGAGCGCATCCACCAGCGCATTGGTATCAACGATGGTTCCCCGGCCTGTGTTGACCAGATAGCCACCGGGACCGAGCGCGTCGAGCACCTTCGCGTTAACGAGGTGGTGGGTATCGGGGCCGCCTGGGGCGGAAACCACGAGAAAGTCGGACCAGCGGGCCAGCCCTTCAAGCGTGGATTCCCAGATGTACGGCACACCCTCGACGGGACGGCGGTTGTGGTAAGCGACTTCCATATCGAACCCGTTGGCGGCCCGATGGGCGATTTCCCGGCCAATGACCCCCAGCCCGAGAATGCCAAGCCGCTTCCCGGAGATTCCAGCCCGGCGATGGGGGAAATCCGGCCGGTCACCAATCAGCGCGGCATCGCGCTGGGGCGACGAAAAGCTCCCCCACTCTCCCCTCAGCACCGCGGCGTGGCTGGGCAACAGGGTGCTGGCGCTGGCCAGGAGCAACGTCATGGCATGGTCGGCGACGGCGCGGCTGTTGGTCCCCGAACCGTTGGTGACCGGTATCTCCCGCTTGCTGGCGGCGGCGATATCGATCATTTCGAACCCCGCGCCCACGGCATGAATGTACTCCAGGTACGGCAGCGCCTCGATCTCCGTCGCGGTGAGGCCCAGCGAGCCATTGGTGAGGACCGCCCGGGCCTTGGGATGCGATGTCACGGCCCGATCCCGGCCGCCATGCTGGCTGGCGATGACCACCTCGAACCCGGCGTCCTCCAGGCGGGCCACGGCGGGCGGGGCCAGATCGATGATAACGAGGATCGGAATTGCCACGAGTCTGCCTCCGATGGAAGTGGTCGAGCGCGTGCCTGGCGTTCGCTGGTCCCTGGAGCATGAACCCAAACACCCCGAACCGGGCGGGCGGTACGGGGCGGGTGAGCGGGCGAATCAGAGAGGTCCTATCCGGCCGGGGATGCTTCTGGCGAGGCGACCGGCGTGGCGGATCCGTCTCCGGGCTCGATGTTCAACGAGTTGAGCAGTTCGGACTCACGGTCGATGGTGATGCTGACCCGCAGCACGGACCCGTCGTCCCCAACCAGGGTGAAGCTGCCGTTGGAGGCTGGCAGGTCCATGGTGGTGATGAACGTGTTGGGGTCGATTTCCCAGGTAATGCCGAGCGACTGAAGGTCGGAGAGCGTCTTGAAGACCTCCGACATGGTGGTTTCCTCGAAGAACCCAACGCTGAAATGCTCGTTGATGGCCGCGGTCGTGATCTTGCCCGGGCCGGCGTTGGCAACTTCCAGCAGCCACTGCGCATGCACCCCGAGCGGGCCATCCGGGAAGATGACATCGCCAGCGGCCGGGGAGGCTTGCGGAGTCTGGGCGACGGCCCGGCTTCCAGCCAGGGCGGCGAGGGTAGCGGATGCGGCCAGGGCCAAACCAGCGCGCCGGTTCATGCGAGTATTGGGTGAAATCGCCATATTCGGGTCCCTTTCAATACGCGGCAACAACGCCTGCCGCCAACACCATTTTACGACGATCCGGCCAGAACGCTCTTTTCGTGCGTTTCGCCGAGACTGGCGACGGGCGTGGCGGCCACTCCGTTGGTTTCGAGGAAGGCGACAATTGCCCGCACCGCCCCAGGATCGAATGGCAGGTTTGGGTTCGCGTAGTCAAGCCCGGCGTTCGGCTCTCCCTCGACCACCTTCAGCAGGTGATTGGCGTCCGGAAGCTGGACGAACGTGACGTGGTCGTTGCCGGCTCCGGTGAATCCATCCACAAGCTGCTGAACTTGTTCGACGGTCACCTGTTCGTCCTTGCCGCCCCGCAGGATAAGCACCGGCAAATCGGCTGGCAGCGACCCGGCGATTTCAGCGGGATGCCAGGCATCGGCCTCGGCGAGGAAGGGCGCGTTCACCGCACCAAACACGGACTGGAGGATGGCGGATTCGATCGCTGGCAGGTCGCCGGTGGCACGAAGGCTTTCGATGATCGCCTCAAGCTCGGCCATCGTGGCATCGGCGTCCTCCTGGGACATCTGGCCAGCGGCAACCGCCGCGGCGAGTTGATCGTCGAACTGCCCGTGCAGCAGGTCGAGGTAGGGAATGCCGAGAGGAGCCACGAGGATGAGTCCCGCTGGCGGGGTTCCAGCCGCGGCCATCTGCTCGGCGAGCTTGAGCGCGAACAACGCGCCCTCGCTGTGACCAACGAGGATGATCCGGGACGGATCGACCGAAGGCTGGCTGGCAAGGAAGGCGACGGCGTCCTGGGCCTCCTGGAGGAAGAGGCTGGCGTTGACGGGCTCCCCGGTCGAGCGCGCTCCAAAGCCGGTCTCGCCCGATCCGAGCTTGTCGTAGCGCAGGGAGACGACGCCCTGGCTGGCGAGCGTATTGGCGAGGTTGAGGTTGGTGTTCATCGAATCGAGCGAGCCGCTGTTGCCGTCGCGGTCCGTGGGGCCACTCCCGGAGATGATGAGTGCCGCCGGAGCGGGGCTGGCGCCATCCGCCGGAGCCATCAGGGAGCCGTATATGGTGTCTCCCTGGCTCTCGAAGGTGATATCCAGGTCGGTTGGCGCTCCCGCCACCGGCGAGGCTTCCGGAGTCGATGGAGCGGGAGCGAAATCGAACCACAGGCCCGTGATGAGCCCGGACTCGCGGTCGATAACGACCGTGGTGGAGAGCCGGACCCCGTCCGCTCCGGCAAGGACGAAGCTGGCGTTGGTCGGTGGCATGTCTCGCGTGGTGACGATGGAATCCGCCTCGATCTCGAATGGCGCCAATTGCGTGGCGAGCCCGGCGAGGGTCTGGGCGAGGGCATCGGCTGGCAACTGGGCGAGGAGTTCCGGGCTGAAGTGCGGTTCCAGTTCGTCTCCCGTGATACCGGCGGGGTCGCCATTCAGCGTTTCAACGAGCCAGCCGATCTGGCCACCGAGCGCCCCTTCGGGGAGGGCGGCCGGTGTCTGGGCGCCAGCGACGACGGGAGTGAGGAGCAGGGTCGCCGCCAGGAACGCGGTGACCAGGACTGTGAGCGAGCGGGACATGGAGGATGGGCCTTTCCAGGTCGCGGAGCGCGAATCGGCGGTCAGGCCCATAGTGTACGTGCCGCTTCGTTACCGGGTGTCGCCATCCGGGGCGATGGCGGCAAGGGCCTGACGAATTTCGCCGAGGTGATAGGCGGTGTGGGCCACGACCGCGACTGCCCCGCCGACGATGATCTCGTTCCAAACCTCGTTCGTCGCGGCCATTGCCCGGAACTTGTCCGACGTGGCTCGCAGCCGATCGACCAGGTCCTTCCATTCGGCCTCGTTGACCTCGCCAATCGCCCACGACGATTCCCAGTCGACCGGGATGAAGTTTCCCGCCTCGGCGTTGGCGATGAGGGCGTCGATGTAGAATCGCGCGTGATTCACCTTGGCGGCGATGGTGCCGCTGCGCGGTCCGAGCGACTGGGAGGCCTGTTCGGCGGTGACGCCGGCGAGAGTCTCAAAGAAGGAATCGCCCTTGTCGAGGTAGTAGGTCGGCCCATCCTGTGGGTCGAATGCTTCGCTGAGCATGCCAAGCAGCGCGGACCGGAACTGTTCGACCGGAATACTGGCGGTGGTGTGTGTCGACATGATGACTCCTTCTCGGAATGCGTGTGCGGTCGCGCCGGATCGATGACTTCGCCATCGTAACGGCCACGCGGGGACACTCAGTGTCCGCATTCGCGTCACGCGCGGTCCCACCGCTACAATCGTCGAGAACGTGCCGGTCGGATGACGGGCGGCAAGGCAAGGATTGGGCACGATGTGGTGGCAAGACCTGCTATGGGGTGTATGGAACGGCGTTACGGCATGGATCGTGCTTATCGTGCATGTATTCGGCGGTTGGGACGACATGGACATTTTCGATCCGGCACGGAGCGCCAACGGCAACTGGTATGACTTCGGCTTTCTGCTGGGCACTGGCTCGCCGCTGCTTGGTTTCCTGAGGCGCAAGTAATGACGACCGCGAATTCCGCCGCCACAACCTCGACCCAGACGATTACCTTCCAAATAGAGGGGTACGAAGCTCCGGGAAGCTCCTGCCCCGGCCCCGACGGCATCGGGCTCGGCATCCAGCAGGGCCGCGAGGTGGTCGGCGTGCTGCCGTCGAGCACCGAAGCGCCCCGGTTCAGGGGCGAAATGACGATGGTGTCCGATGGCGATGTCACGGACTACCGGGGCTCATATGTGCATGGGCCCAGGGGGGACAGGTTCCTGTACCTGACCTGGCTTCACCTCAAGAGCCGGGAGTCGATGGCCAGGATCAAGCTGAAGCTGTCCGACATCGACCCGGAGTTGCTGGCCGCCGCCGCGCGGGACGACAAGGCGCTGTGGGGCCGGTTGAAGCTCACCAACCGGCTCGGGAAGCCCGCCAGCGGCTCGGTGCGGCCGCCCGACGTGGAGTGGACGCTCGAGTCCTGAGCCCGGCTATCCGTTGGAGTCGTCGCCGGGCTCGTCGGATGTGCTGGGGCATACGCCATGGAAGCGCGACCGCGCCTACCCGCGGCGGATGGCGCTGATCATGGGCCAGCACAACCGGCTCACCTGGGATATCCCGGTGCTGGACTCGTACGAGATGAACAAGGCGATCTTCCGGATTCAGGATACCGAGTTCCGCGCCCGCCGCGACGAACTGATCGAGATGCTGGACCTCGGCGAACTGCTGAAGAAACCGGTCCGCAACCTCTCGCTCTGCGAGCGGGCGATCGTGATTCACCACGGCACGATCCTCTACGACGGCGGCCTGAGGCATCCATCGAGGGCGAGCCCATGAACGGTTCGGAAGACTGGCGAGGCGCGCCGCGGAACACGTGGGTCACGCCGAATTCACCCGCGATCTCGCGGTGGCCGCCGGGGTGAGGTAGCCTATCCGGCTGCGTGGAAGCCGCCGGGTCTGGAATCGATCCAGGTCCGAGCGGCCTCCAGCAACGAACGCGGTTGGCCTACGGCGCTGTCACCTCGAACGTGGACACCATGCCCTGCATGAGATGCGGCACGTCGCTCCCGGGATCGGAGATGAAGCAGAGCGCGGCGTAATGCCCAGGCATCAGGTTGGCCTCCAGCCAGATCTCCTGGCCGGCGGAGATCACCGGCACCTCGACCGGCGGCCCCACGATGGAGGTTTCTGGCGAGAAACCATCGGCCACCGGCGTACCCATGAAATAGCCCATCATGCCCCCGGTCACCTCCTCGACGGTGTACTGGCGATCCACCGGGAAGATCACCGCGTGATGCGGCACCGCGTGGGTATTGGTGACATGCCAGATCTGGGGACCGGCCTCCAGCGTTTCAGGGAAGGTGAACACGTATTCACCAAGTTCCAGGTCGAGATCGGCGGCGATCTCCGTGCTCGCGGGCGGGTCGCCCGTCACGCTGAGCGGCGCCGATGTCGCGGCCAGGTCAACCTCGGCGTCGGCGATCAGGGTCCACTCGCCGGCCGCCAGGTTGAGCACGATGCCACCGGCGCCACCCGGCATGGCCGCCGCGGACCCGGCGGCGACGGCCTCGCCCACCCAGTCCGGCAACGACCCATCCTCGTTGTCGCCCAGAGCCAGGAAGGCATCGACGTCGACCCCCTCCGGCAGTTGAACGACGTCCACGAGCAGGAAGCCGTCGGTCTGGTTGTCCACCACCAGCAACACGGGACCGGCGGCCACATCGGCCGGCGCCTCGATGCCATCCGCCGACACGGTCACTTCGAGTGTGGGGAGTCCGAGGTCATCCAGCAGCGACTCCTCGGGCGTGGCCTCCTGGGCCGCGAGCGATACCGGACTGGCCACCATGCCCATGACAAGCACGAGCAACATCGCGCGGATCAAATGAACTCGACGGTTCATGACCGTTCCTCCAATGGGTATGCATGTACGGAAAGACGGTGGGCGCCCTGGGAGCACCGGGGAAGAGCATGCATGCCGGCGCAACCAGTATCCAAGGTTGTACCGGAGCTACCTTCCACGAACCTTCCAAGTCATCGCCCGGGGTCAATCATCGAGCCAGCGGATGGCGAGATCCAGCGCGGACCCCGCATCGAGTCCGGCGCCTCGTGCCCAGGCCGACCCAGCAACGTCATGTCGAAGCCTCTCGCGAGCCAGGGCGACCCGATCCTGGTAGCGGTCCGGCTGGAATCCTGGCGCCAGCGTATCGATCTGGCGGCCGTGGGTGGTTCCGGATGCGAACGCGACCAGGGACTCTTCCGTGAAGCCAATGGCCAGCAGCAGGTTGCCCACCTCGCACAGCACGGCGGCCAGTTCCCCATCGCTGCCGATGGAACGCACACCGCGAATACACTCCCGGGCGTGGGCCCTGGCTTCGTCCAGGCTACCCAGCGCGGTGGTCGCCCGCAGGCAGGTGAGATACCCAATCCACTCGTTCACGATGTCGCCGGTATCCTGGAACCCGGCCAGCGCGACCAGCGCATGCTCGTATGCGACACCGGGGGCATTCCGTTCGTGGGCCAGCGACGCCTGGACAAGCGATGCCCATGGCAGCGATCGGTGATCCCCGATCAACCTGGCGATCCTCTCCCCCTCGGTGGCGGTCGCCATCGCCCTGTCATGCAGGCCCACGGCGATACAGGCGGTGGGAAGCCGGGCCAGCACGTATGACCGCAACATCAGGCTGCCGGAGTCGCGGCTCGCGGCAAGTGCCTCTTCGAGCAACTCGAACGCGGCCCGGGAATCGCCGAGCCTGCCGAGCCCATGGGCGATGGCGGCCAGGCTGAACACGATGCCCTCGTCATTGCCCAGTTCCCGGAACACCGCGAGATTGGCGCGGTGCATGGCGAGGGCCTCCTCGATGTACCCTTCGAGTCCCTTCCGGATGGCGATCGCGTGGTTCACCTGGGCCAGTCCATAGGGCGAATCAAGGGCACGCCAGGCCGCCAGGGCCTGCTGTTCGAATGCCTCACCAGCAACCGGATTGGCCGCTCGCCAAGCCAGTGCCGCGCCCCACAACGCCGCCCAGGCCCGCTCCTCGGTCGGCGCCGCTGGCTCCAGGGCGAGTGCTTCCTGAATCCAGCGTACGGCGTCGGCGGTGCATCCGTGAATGAACCAGTAAGAACCCAACCCGCTGGCCAGGCGTATGGACAGATCCGTATCCTGGCGGGAGAGGCTCGCCGTCAGCGCAAGGTGCAGGTTGTCGTGGTCACGAGCCAATCGCTGGGTCCACTCCAGTTGGCCGCTGGCGTCTGGGGCGGGTTGATGTTGCTGGAAAAAGCTGGCGAAGAAGCTGGCCTGGGCACGTTCAAGCACCTCCTGCTCGCCTTTGGCCCGCAATTCCTCCCTGGCGAATTCCCGGATGGCCTCAAGCATCACCACGCGTCGCCGGCCATATCGCTGGTCCCGGCGCAGCAGGCTCTTCTCCACCAGCGCCTCGACACTGGCCAGGGCATCGGCTCCAAACATGGCTTCGAGAACGTCGACCTCCGCTCCGCCAGCGAACACCGAGAAGCCGCGAAAAACCTCCTGCTCCCGCGCGGTGAGCAGATCGTAGCTCCACTGGGTGGTGGCCCGCATCGCCCGGTGACGTTCCGGCAGGTCGTGAGGCCCATCGCGGAGGACGTGGAAGCTGTCTTCGAGCTGGGCCAGCACATCCTCGAACGTGGAACCCCAACACTGGGCGGCGGCGAGTTCGATCGCCAGCGGCAATCCTTCCAACCGTTCGCAGATCCGGGCGATGACCGGAAGATTGGCCTGGAGGGAGTCGTCGTCGAAGCCGCCCCACGACCGCGCGCACTGGAGGAACAATCGCACCGAGTCCACGCGCTTGAGGTTCGATGCCCCATCCGCTGGATCGGGCGCCGCCAGCGTATCGAGCAGGTAGAGGTGCTCCGCCCTGATGCGAAGCGGCTGGCGGCTGGTCGCCAGGATCGTCAAGGTGGGAACGGCCTCGAGCAGGCTGGCGACCGTCTTCGCCAGCCCCGGCAGGTGTTCGAGACTGTCCAGCACCAGCAGGTACCCTGGCCGCCGCGACAGTACCCCATGAATCGTGGCCGCCAGGTCGCGATCGGGGCTCTCCGACACCTGCATCGAGGTAGCGATGGACTGGTACAGCAGCACTTCTGAGCGGATCGCCGCGAGATCGACGAACGTGGCGCCATCGGGAAAGCGCGACGCCCCTCGACGGGCGACCTCCACCGCGAGGCGCGTCTTGCCCACCCCGCCCGGCCCGGTAATGGTCACGAGCCGGGTTCCAGGAACGCCAAGGCGCTCCAGCACCCGTTCGATATCGTCATCGCGGCCGATGATGGACGAGGGCGAACCGGGCAGGTTGAGAACCAGCCCGCCCGAGATCCTGGTGATTGCCTCCGGCGACGGATGGGGAATCGCTCGCGCCGCCGCCGCGAGGGCCGCTGTTTCCGGGTCCAGTGACGCGCCGAACTCGCGCTGGAGGGCAAGGCGGCACCGCTCCACTTGTTGCAGGGCCGCGGTCCGCTGCCCACCCGCCAACATGGCCCGCACGATTGCCCGGTGTGCTTCCTCGAAGGCAGGGTCCTCGACCAGCAGCGCCTCGAGGTGACCGATGGACTGGAGCGGGTCGCCATGCTCCAGGTCGAGCCGGGCGAGCGTAAGGGCGGCCCACGAGCGCTCCGCCCGGAGCGATTCGCGGCGGGCCATGGGCCAGTCGACGTAGGGCTCATCGGCCACGAAATCGCCCCGGTACAGGTCCAGGGCCGCGCGCAGCGACTCGCGGGGATCGGCGGCGCGGTCCGCCTGTGCAAGCAACCAGGAGAATCTGGAAACATCCACCCACAATCCATCGTGCGGCGTGAGCGCGATAATGTCGTTACGGATATCGATGTAGGCGGACGCCCGTCCCGAGGCGAGGTCGGGCTCCAGCGTACGGCGCAGGGCGTGCAGGGCCTTGTAGAGCGCGTTGAGGCTTTGCTCGATGTCCTGTTCGGGCCAGATCGCGTCGATCACCACCTCGCGCGGCAACCTGTGACCAGGGGTTCCGAGCAGCATCAGCAGAATGGCTCGGGACTGGCGACGCGGCCAGCTTCGCGGGCCAAGGACGCGTTCGCCCACGCGAATGTCGATGGCGCCAAGCAGCCTGGCGCGAACCGGCGCAAGGGGACCGCCCTCCTCAACCGGGAAAGCGCGCGTGTGGGAAGTCTGGGACATCCGCCAGGCTCCTCGGGTGCTCCGTGCCGCCGGTGGCGCGTCTCTGAATCACAGACCCAGGTCCACGGCGCGTGACACGTCACGCATCGCGAACAATACATTCACTTTACCGTATCGGAATCCAGCTCGATCGGTCGTCGAAACGCCCCGGGCAGTTGGCCGGGTCGTTTCGCGCGTGTGCGTGAGTGTATGCCCCGCGGACGACTCACCGTCTCCCCAAGGGTCGCGAGGCGGATCAGGTATCGCCGCCGGGTCGTCCCATCGTGAGGAGCACACCGGCGGCAAGCAAGGTAGCGCCCCCAATCAGCAGGAAGATACCGGCTGGCGAGGCCGAGGCTGGCCTGCCGTCGCCAGTTCCGGGCAGCACGCTGATGGGCGCTGTCGTCGGAACACTGGTGGCGGGGCTGACGGTCACGCAATCGTCGCCTTGCTGGAAGGCGGCGATATCCTGATTGCTGTCACCCTCCTCAAAGGCATCCTGAACCGACTGATCGACTCCGGTGAACACATCCTGGATGTTCCTCGGGATGGGTGGGAGCGTCGGAGTCGGCGTGGCGGTGGGTGGCACATTCGTGGGCGTGGGCGTGGATGTCGATGTGGCGGTCGCGGTTGCCGTTGGGGTCGGCGTCGCGGTCGCCGTACTGGTCGGGGTCGC
>CAZUPA010000040.1:0-2429 GCA_964622205.1 uncultured Sphaerobacteraceae bacterium | reverse complement strand
GTCGCCGTGTTGGTCGGCGTCGCGGTCACGGTCGCTGTCGCCGTGTTGGTCGGCGTGCTTGTTGGAACCGTGCTGGTCGCGGTAGCCGTGGCGGTATTCGTCGGCTCCGTGGTGGCCGTCGCCGTGGCTGTGCTCGCCGGCTCGGTCGTGGTCGTTGGAGCTACCGTCGAGGTCTGGGTGGAATCTGGCTGGGTGGCGGTTGCCGTGGAGGAATCCTGGGTCGAGGAGGGATCGGGTGTGACGCACAGATCGGCCGCGACGGTTTCCACCGACGCGGTCCCCGGCAGAACCGAGAGGACCATGAGAAACAACCCCGCACCAATCATGATGCGTCGATACCAGGCGTCACCCGTATTCATTTTCCACCCACCCACGCCGATGCCAGACACCCCCGGTAACGCCTCACGATGCCACGGGGACAAATGCACTATAGGGCTTGCGAACCCAAAGTCAATCACTGCGAAAATATGTCGTATTACCCCACTTCCGGCTCTGGAATGCGCGGCCGGAAGTAAGAGCCTGGCCTCATCTCCAGAACGCCCTTGCGGAAGGTTTCGCCGGCTCTCCAGCCGCCTACGCCCTGCTGGCGCGGACGATTCCGATTGGGGGGTCGAGCGACTGGCCGTTCGCGGGCTGGCCCTGGATGGCGCGAACCACGTCCATGCCTTCCACGACCTGGCCGAACGCGGCGAATCCCTGGCCGTCCGGGTTGCGCATGCCGCCGAAATCCAGCGACGGCTGGTCGTCGATGCAGATGAAGAAATCGGAGACGGCGCTATCCGGCGTGAACCGGGCCATGGAGATGACGCCGTCAAGGTGGCGCAGCCCCGTGTCGCGGGTGCGTTCCAGGACGATCGGCGGCCGCTGCTCGTCCGACCGCGCGGGATCGATGCCGCCCTGGATGACCTCAATGGCGATCGCGTCGTTCGGCAACGCGGCGCGATCGGCGGAGGGGTCGATCCCCTTCCCGATCTTCTCGGCCCTGAGGTTCGCGTTCGAGTTGTTTTCGGCGGTCACTGTCCGGTGAAACCTGCCGCCATCGTAGAATCCGCCGTCGACGTAGGCGAGGAAATTCTCGACGGTCAGTGGCGCTCGCGCCGCATCCAGCGCAATGCGAATCTCACCCTGGGTTGTTTGCAGCATGATGGTCACGGTTGATGGTGTCGTCACCGGTAATCTCCTGTACATCCTGACGCCCGCCGGTCGCGGTCGCCCAACCATCGCACAGCCAGGCCGCTGAAGACATGGTGCTGACGAATCGAGGTGTTCACGAGAGCGTCAGTCCTCGACGACGATCACCCCCATCGACTGGCTGCCAGCGAGACGATCGACCCCGTACGGGTGATGCAGATTGGGATTCCTGCGTCCGGACAGGGCAGACTGGAAGGTGCCCAGTCCGGGGCGTGGCGGATCAGGAAAGGATCCCAGCCATGGACACCGACATCGACACCTTCCTCGTCGCAGTCTCTACCCAGATCGATACCCTCCCGCAGACCGAGCTGATCCTCCCGCCCCACCCCGGTCCGCCCCCGCGGATGGCCGACAGTGAGGTCCTCACCCTGCTCGGCGTTGGCCACTGGCACGGTGCCAGTGAACGGGCCCTGCTCCGCTGGGCCAACGCCGAACTCCGGTCCTCCTTTCCGGTCCAGCTCAGCCAGAGCGCCTTCAACCGGCGGGTCCGGCGGCTCGGTCCGACCTGTGCCCGGCTGATCAGTCTGCTCGCGGACATCCTGGATACGGATCCGGCCCCCTACAAGGTGGTCGATACGATCGGCGTGTCCCTGGCCCGGCAATGCCGTGGCCGGGACCATCGCCTGTTCGGGGGACGCAACCGGTCATGGCCGGACCGGGAGTGATCGTCAGTTCTTGTATGGGTGTTCCCTCCTGCTGTCGGTGACTCCAGCGGGGATGATCACCGGGTTGATGATTGGACTTGCCGGGACCCAGGATCGCTGGTTGCTCGATGCACTCCTCTGCTGGCGGCGCGACCCGACCCAGCCGCTGTGGACCGTGGCGGATTTGGCCGACCACTCCCACCGCAAACGGGCGCGGAGCCTCGGCGCACCGGTCCAACCGGCTCGCGCTGGTGGCCAGACAGCGTCGGGCACGCCCATGCCACGTTCTACCTGACCGACAACGGGTCTGCTGGGCCGGTCTGGCGGCATTGGCGAGAGGATGCCGGAGCCGAGGTGATTGCCTCACGGAATGCCTCGACCGATCCGCTGGCGCATCACCGGCGACGGCAGATCGTGGAGACGGTCAACGCGGCGCTGGTCGCGGTGTTGCACCTGGCGTATCCGAAAGCAAAGACGATGTGGGGGGTGGTCCGCCGGATCGCCGGCAAGTGCCTGGCGCTGAATCTGGGGATTTGGGTGAACCGGGTACTGGGTCGGCCCGGCCTGAGCCTGGCCACCCTGGTGTCCTGCTAA
>CAZUPA010000039.1:0-23735 GCA_964622205.1 uncultured Sphaerobacteraceae bacterium | reverse complement strand
TGCGGAATATCGTAGGCAACCACGGTCAGCCCCATCGCGATCCTCCTCCGGGCCAGCGCGCCCTCCAACGCCAGACTCGAGCCGCCTGACCCAGTAGTACCAGAGTTGTTGTGGTAGGCAATCGTAGTTATGGGTCTCAATCCGGACCCGCGTAGCGCAGGTCGTAACCGACATGTTCACCCACGACGAAGCCCTGCCCGAATGGGTCACGTTTCAATCCGGACCCGCGTAGCGCAGGTCGTAACTACGGAGCCTTGGTTTGGACCAAGGCGACGTCCCTAGGTTTCAATCCGGACCCGCGTAGCGCAGGTCGTAACGACATCACGTATGCCGACACGGTTGAAGAACTGGCCTTGTTTCAATCCGGACCCGCGTAGCGCAGGTCGTAACCCCCGCCGACCACCACCGCCAGCGCGATGATGCTTGTCGGTTTCAATCTGGACCCGCGTAGCGCAGGTCGTAACTTACAGGCATCGTTAGCAACCTGACCAACGAGGCTCCAGTTTCAATCCGGACCCGCGTAGCGCAGGTCGTAACGCCGCGAATATGCGGAGGGTCGGATCGGATGGGACATTGGTTTCAATCCGGACCCGCGTAGCGCAGGTCGTAACGTCAATGATGACTCCGTAGTCGTCACATCCGTCGGGCTGTTTCAATCCGGACCCGCGTAGCGCAGGTCGTAACGAAGTACGACTCTCGGTTCGCGACGTATCTGCGTCGTTTCAATCCGGACCCGCGTAGCGCAGGTCGTAACAGGTGGACCTGTTCCCTCTTGACTTCTACGAAAGTCTGCGGCGTTTCAATCCGGACCCGCGTAGCGCAGGTCGTAACCAAAGCACGAAGCCTCATTACTTCTCTCTTGAGGGTTTCAATCCGGACCCGCGTAGCGCAGGTCGTAACTAACCCGAAGGGGTGCACCTTGAAACTGCGGACCACTCTCAAAACGTTTCAATCCGGACCCGCGTAGCGCAGGTCGTAACTTTCATCGTAGAGCGACAGGATGTCGCACGCGCCGTACGTTATCTGGTTTCAATCCGGACCCGCGTAGCGCAGGTCGTAACCGTCGTTCTTTCGTTGCCGCTTCGGTGGCATTGCCTGTGTTTCAATCCGGACCCGCGTAGCGCAGGTCGTAACGAGCTCCTGGCTGGCGCATGGATGTGCGCCCCTGGAGATGTTTCAATCCGGACCCGCGTAGCGCAGGTCGTAACTCCAGTTCGTCAATGGCATGCTGAGATCTGAAGAGTTTCAATCCGGACCCGCGTAGCGCAGGTCGTAACGTGAGGCTCTATGTTGGCGAATGGTGGATGATGGTTTCAATCCGGACCCGCGTAGCGCAGGTCGTAACTATGGCCACTGACATGTGGCACGACTTCAATAGCCAGTTTCAATCCGGACCCGCGTAGCGCAGGTCGTAACCGCACTAGCCTACGCAGTATGGACGTTGGCATGTAGTTTCAATCCGGACCCGCGTAGCGCAGGTCGTAACGATCGCGATCGTGATCGCAGCCATTGCAGGGCTCCCGTCGTTTCAATCCGGACCCGCGTAGCGCAGGTCGTAACAAACGGTCTACGACCCGCATTCTGAGCACGCCGGACGTTTCAATCCGGACCCGCGTAGCGCAGGTCGTAACTGCTTGAGCGAACCTGCACGCTGGACACCTACGAGAAGGTTTCAATCCGGACCCGCGTAGCGCAGGTCGTAACGAACGGCTGGGTATATCGCCTAAGCGGCGAGGCTGGGTTTCAATCCGGACCCGCGTAGCGCAGGTCGTAACAGTGAATCCAGAGCAGGCGATCCAAAAGATCGTCCAGTCGACGGTTTCAATCCGGACCCGCGTAGCGCAGGTCGTAACCGAAACCCCTTGCCCCTCGCTTCCTGCTCGCCCTGGAGGTCGCCTGAGTTTCAATCCGGACCCGCGTAGCGCAGGTCGTAACTACCCGCGATGAACTGCTGTCCATGCGCGCCACGATGCGCGTTTCAATCCGGACCCGCGTAGCGCAGGTCGTAACAGGACCCTCTCCGCATGCTGGAGGAGGTCTGGAACGAATCGTTTCAATCCGGACCCGCGTAGCGCAGGTCGTAACTCGATACACTCCGAGGCGGCGGCTGGCATGTCTTCCGTTTCAATCCGGACCCGCGTAGCGCAGGTCGTAACCCTACTTTTATCCCTCCAACCGGCGGTATGTCAAGAGGGCGTTTTTCTACCACCGCTTGTGGATTTACACGGTTTAGCCCTAAACCCGCGCGGATCCCTTCCCCGTTCCCCCAAATTGCCGCGGAAACCCGTTCCGTCACCGGCTCCCGGCCCTGAAAAAGCCCATGGATCCGGGCTTTTTCGGGTTTGCGCGGATCTCGTGCCTGAGCGAGGTTCAAATGAGATCCGCGCAAGATTCTTGGCGCGTACGTTCGCGGGTTTCCGCCCGCGCGGATCTCCTCCATCCTCTCCTCAGCGGCTGAGAAACGGCTCATAGCGCTCCTCCTGCCCCTCGATCGCGCGGCGAATCCGCCATGCCTGCACCTCCAGCAGCTTGCGATAGGTGGTTCGGGTCGTTCGACCTGGTATCAGGATACCGGTGTTGAGCCGCCGTGCATACTCGGCGGCAACCTTCTTCCACCCATCGGGCGTCAGATGCACGCCACGCCCATCGGGACTGGACACGAAATGCGCATGCTTGAGCATGCGCCGGTTGAACAGCGTCCACGCCACGGTATCGGCGATCACGGGACGGAACTCCTCCATCAGGTCGAGCGCCAGCGCCGGGCGTCCAGACCGGGGCGCATGGAGGAATCCGCACTCCGGATCGAGCCCCACCGCCACCAGCGCGGCGCGGCACTGCTCCTGAAGTAGCGTGTAGACGATGGAAAGCACGGCATTGACCGGGTCTGGCGGTGGACGGCGCGCCCGCCGCTCGAACCTCCAGGGTGGACGCAAGGCAGAGCCGAGCACAACGAAATAGTGGCGAGCCGCCCGTCCCTCCACCCCCATCAGCGCCGACAGGTCTGGAGCACGCGCCACCGTCTCCCGCAACCTCGCCAGGCGGTCGATGGCCACCTGGGCCGATGCATCGCCGTCCACATCCAGTTCCATGCAGCGCGTGCGGGAGTTGGCGATTTTCCCGGCAACAATGGCCCTGGCCAGATCGAGACCGAACGTGGCATCGGCGGCCCGCGCGTACTGGGCGCGCCGTACCTCCAGCGCCCCGGAGGACCCGGTATCCAGCCGCCCTCGAACCTGCCCGCCCACGGTCAGGAAGATCAGGTCGATACGACGGTCGAGCAGGAACGCCAGGGCCGGGGTGGTCACATGAACGCCACCGACCACGATCACCCGGTCGACTCGCGCGGCCGGCGCCGACCCAAGCACCTCCTCGCGCATGGTGGTCAGCAGCCGGCCGTGGTCGAGCTCCAACCGGCTTCCCGGTTGGGTGAGATACAGGCTGGGCATGGGTTCTCGCCTCCTTCAAGTCCTCAATCGTCATCGTAGCCACTGGGCCCATGCCACAGCGACGATGGCGGCAGGCTATCGCTGATCACCCGCTTGCCCTCCACGTCGTAGCGAATGGTTTCGCCCCGGAAGCCCACGCCGAGAAACACGAACCCCTCGTCGAAACCGGTGAGCGAGGTTTTGGCGGGATTCAGCGAAAGCCGGAGGCCGGAGAGCACCTTTTCGACGGCGCGCATGGCCATCTCCCCATGCTCCGGGCTCTTGCACAGCACCACGAAATCGTCGGCATAGCGAACCAGCGAAAGCCGCCGCCGGGCAAGCGACTGGTCCAGGCCATGCAGGTACACATTGCAGAGCAGGGGAGAAAGCGGGGCTCCCTGAAGCACGCCACGTGGGCGGTGGGCATGAGCGCCGGGCCGGTGGCGCTGGTTCGGGGTATCGATCCACACATCCAGCAACCGCCAGAGCCCGTCGTCGATGCCGGGCGCCAGTCGCCGGAGCGATGCGCGGAGCATGTCATGATCGAGGCTGTCGAAGCAGCGGCGGATATCGGCGTCGACCACGGTGGTGAGCCCGCGGTTGCGAAGCGCCACGATGCGGGAAACGGCGTCGTGGAGCGAGCGATTGGGCCGGTACCCGTAGCTGGAGGGGAGAAACTGGGGATCGATATGCGGCATGAGCAAGTCGAGCGCGGCGCGCTGGAGCACACGGTCGCGCACGGGGAGGATGGCGAGACGGCGGATCTTGCCAGGCCCGCGCGTGCTGACGAAGCGAATGGGTCCGGGCCGGTAGGAGCCCTCGCGCACGTCGTCCCCCAGGGAGAGGAGGTTGGGTTCGAGCGCCATGCCGAACCGGCGAATGGTGACGTGGTCGGCGCCGGCCGCTCCGCGATTCTCGCGCACGCGCATCCACGCCCACGTCAGCGCATCGAGCGTGAGCATCCGGTCGAGCGCGAGCGGGGCAAGCATGCCATTACCCGGTGGCCGCGGGGGTGGAACCTGACAATTCCACCGGCAGTCTGGTCGCGAGCCCTCGACCCCGCAAGCGATGACGAATCATATGGCGCCCTTCATCCCTCGCTTTCCTCGGCGATCGCTCTGTCGAATAGCCTGGAGGTCGATTCAGACTCCTCGAACAAACTGACCTTCTTGGGAATGGTGCCAAATAGCCCTTCTGGCGTCATTGGTATGTAGCTCAACGTGACACCCCGGTGACGAAGTTTGGCCAAGGCGGCTCCAATGGATGCCATGGCAGTCCCGCCCGTACATTCCAACGTTACCTGTTCGGGCTCCTCGACCTTCATCAGCGCCATGGCTATGGCGACATTGATCGTTCTAAAGATGTTCTCTGGATCCTCGAAATCGGCTTCCAGTTCGCTATCGAACGCATCGATTGAGTCGAGACCGTCGGTCTTCCTCAATGCACTACGGCGCTGGACTTCTTCGAGAATGGCGCTTGCGCTCTTTCTCGATCGCTCATGGTTGGAATGGACAACATAGACCCAGCGCAGTCTTGAATCGGGAAGATCGGCGAAATAGTTTAGGGCGGTCCAATGAGGTCCTTTCTTGGGGTCCATCGATGCACTTGCGATCAGGATCAATGCTGGGGTCGACTCCAGCCCCACCAGCTTGGACGGATCGACTTCCGGCTGCTTTCGCCGGAAGATATTGAGCATCTCTTCAATGCCCATGGCTCCCAGCAACACCACGATGACCACAAGAGCGACTCGCAGCCAGCGCTCCCCGCCAGACATGTCTCCGAAGCCGCCCGTTACCAGGTCGTAAAAGGTATCGCCAACGATGGTGCCGCCGATCGCAACGCCGACCAGCGACAGTATCTTGACCCAACGGGACTGGTCGGAGAGTCGGCCAGGCAACCCTTTGATGAAGCCCAGCAACCATTCTCCCCAAAGACGCGTCGGCATTGCAAAGTCCTCCCCGGCCTTCTAAGTCCCCGCACTCCGCGCGGCGCGGACGCGTTGCGAATTGAGATCGATAATCTCGGCGAATTCGAAGGCGGGCGGCACCGCCCCCTCCACCGGCCGAAGGCGGACGATGGCCGGGAAGTGCCCCATCAGGCCATGCAGCCGGGCCAGCACCAGCGCGGCGATGGCATTGAACGACGGCAGGTTCACCACGATGGGCTCGGTCTGCCAGGCGATGGCGTCCAGTCCGGCGGCGGCCACCAGCGCCTCCGCCTGGGAAACGTAGGACATTCGCGGATCGAAGTGCGTTGGCACGTCGATCACGCGCTCGAGCGGGCGACCCAGCGCGGCGGCGATGTCGCCGCGCTGGCTATCGGTGAGCGGGTGGCTAAAGTTCACCACGGTCACCCCGCTCATTTCGGTTCGCCCCCTGGAGCCAGGTCCGGGTGCGCGTCCAGCCATGCCATCAGCGGCTCCATGTAGGAAGCCAGCTTTCCCTTCTTGTCCAGGTTCTGGCCTGGCGCCTGGCGACCGGTGACCTCGAGATAGACGCGCGGCTTCATCCACAGCTTGCGAATCAGCCCTGGCGCGATTTCGTCGCGCGTGTGTTCCTCCTCGATCACGTTCCAGCCGGTCGCCCAGGACTGGGCGACCGGCTTGGTGATCTCGCTCGTTGGAGTCACGGCGATCGCATCCTTCAATGCGGCAATGGCGGCACGATACGCTTCCGCCCCTGTCGCCGCGGTCACCCAGGGCGGGTCGGGGAGAGATTCGGGCCGCGGTTTCACCAGACGGCCATACCCGGCATTGGTCTTCGCCCCGATGCCCCAGTCTTCCAGCGCCGAGGTAAGGATATCCATCGCCGCCTTTGCCCACGCCTGGGAAGCATCGTCCACCGGCAGGCCCGGATCGACCTGCACCGCGACCAGGTACCGGCCGCGGGCGCTCAGGAACGACACCGGATTGGGATCGGTGAAATCCCACGGCGGCGCGATGCCGCCACCGAGCACCGGGTGGTCCTTCTGCTGGTACCAATCGCCATGATGCCCGGTAATGACATCCTTCATGATCGGGTTTCCGCCGGCGGAGCCGGGCACGTACCAAGCATCGTGGAAGGTAATCAGACCACCGTCCTCCGTCGTGCCAAAGAGGTCGGTCAGGTGGTCGGCGGTAATCGTGGCTGGGTCATTGCGATGAACCCACCCGGCGTAGTGATGCGCTAGTCCCTTGAGCGCCGAGCCCGGAATGAAGGGCGTGCCCCACAGGCGGTTCAGCGTAATGCTGTTCTCCAGCACGTTCGGCTGGCCGATTCCCACGATCATGCGGCCATCCACGGTGAATTCGGCGGCCAGGGTGGTTCCGGCCAGCGCGCCGAGTCCCGCCTTCCACGCCTGGTAGGCTCGCTCGTACCAGCCGGTGTCCGGGTTGACCTCGGCAACCGCGGCGAACTGCGTGCCAACAAACTCCCCACGCTGGTTGCCGCCATTCCGTCGATAGCGCGCGTTGTACGACGCCGTGGTGACAAAACGATCGAACTTGGTCAATCGCAAACTCGTGCCTGCTGGATTGGACATCAGGCGGCCCCTTCCTGATCGGCATCCGCCCCGGCTTCAACGCCGAGCAGCGACACCGCGAACCGCTTGTAGAACACCCACGCATCGAGCACCGTGAACGTATCCAGCATGTATCCCTGGCCAGACAGGTTTACGAGATGGTCGTTGAGATCATTGGCGTTGGGCGCGATCAGTTCGGCGATCGCGCCTCGCGCGAGCCCGAACCCATCGGTGGCGCCGGATGACTTCGCTTGAAGAAAGGCCACCGTCAGGCCGAGCCCATTGGCGAGCACCAGCGCGGGTATCTGATGGCAAAGCGCGCCAAAGTCCTTTCGTGCCTTGTCCGAAACCGCGGGGTTCGCCTGAATGTCGCGCACGCGCGCCAGCGCCTTCCCCATGTATTCCTGCTGCCGGCTCATTGCTTGCCTCCATCGCGATCGAACCGGGCAACCGCCAGGCCGCGGCCAACGGTTGCGTTTCCGCCGATCTGGATCGTGCCCCGGCTACCCGTCTCGAGCGCCTTGAATATGGCGGCTGCCCCGTCGTCCCCGCCGTCCAGGTCTTCCATGCGCCTGATGCCCTGAGGGGTCAGTGTAACGGGGCCGGCGAAGATCGTTTCGGCGGGCGCCGACTCTTCCCACCATAGCGCGCCGTCCTTCACGGTCTTCCGTTCGGCATCGATGCTGTTGCGGGCGGTGACCTCCATGGCGGTGCGGGCCAGGAACCCGAAGGTGGTGTCGGAGACGATGCCGAAGTGGGTCTTGAGGAAATCCCGCCAGTCCTCGGCCACGGCCGATTTGGCGATGGCGTCTGGCAACAGGCTGACCCGGCTCTCCTTCACACTCAGTTTCAGGTCTTCCAGGAACACTTCCGCCGGAGCGCCAGACTCTACCCGCGACTCTGGCGTCAGCACGATCTCCCCATCATCGATGGCGATGGTGAGCGGTTTGATCGGCGCCTTCATGCCAGCCAGCGTCAGGTCCCGCAGCCAGCGGTTGACAGCCAGCGGCGAGGTGACCCAGGCGAACCCGCCGATGTAGCTGCGCACCGGCAAACACAGCAGCCGCTGGTCGGCCACGATGATGCCGCCGGCATGCTCCGACGCGTTGTCGGTCTCCGGACCGAACACCACCTTGATCTCGTCTTTGGAAACCCCGGCGTTCTCGCAGGCATCGCGCAGCACGCCCTTGATGCTCGAGCCGGGCAGATATGGCCACCCCGTCACCGCCTCGCGGATAACGGGCAGGTCGATCACCCCGGCCCCCTGCCCCATGCCGACATGGATGGGGCTGAGCGCCTGGATGGAAAGCATGGTCGCGGTCATGAAAGCTGCTCCTGATCGGCGGATGCGGATTGCGGATCGTCGAGATGGTGGAAACTGGCGGCGTCCCAGACGCCTGGCAATACGAGCCCAAAGCCCTGGTCGCGGTCGACCGCCAGATCGGACACGGGCATCAGCCAGAGCTTGTCCCAGATATCCTTCGTCAACGTGCCC
This sequence comes from uncultured Sphaerobacteraceae bacterium, assembly GCA_964622205.1. GTDB lineage: Bacteria > Chloroflexota > Chloroflexia > Thermomicrobiales > UBA6265 > JACCYX01. Next base: position 15,317 of record CAZUPA010000039.1, on the reverse strand, counting down.
CTGGTAACCCGGAAGAAGTACACGCCCCCGGCGGGAACGGCATACTGGGTAGCCCGCGGGCCGGGCTCCACCACGTTGGTCCTGCGCTGGTGGTGGGGGGGACGGTTCCACGAGTCATTGCGTTTGGCCAGCCGCCAGCCGCTCACCGGAACGCGCCGGTCGATGGCCGCTCCCACCAGCTTCAGCCCCAGCTTCGACTGTCTCAGTCCAACGATGGTTCCGTTGCCGATCCAGTCCGGAAGCCACCCGTAGGCGAAGATGGCGGGCGTCACCAGTTGCAGCCGCAGCCCCTTCGCCTGTTCCCACCCGGCTGGCGGGTCCGGTGGCGAAGGCCATTGGAGTTGATCCGGGCTGGGTACGCTGAGCATGGAGAGCCGCCGTTCGCCGCCGAGCGGAATCAGCGCGTCAGCCTCGTCCCACGCCATGCCGTTCCGCACATGGCAGACCATTGCCATCTGGCAGGGGAGCGAGCCGGGAAGCTCTTCTTTAAGGAAGCCATCGGGAAACGCGAGCGATTCGGTGGTGAACAGCGCGCCGTCCACGTTGGTTTGCGAATCGTTCTCGATGCTGACGTGGGTGCGGGAATCCCGCGGGACCTTTCCTGCGCCTTTCACCTGGCGCACGCCCTCCCCGTCGACATCGAACGGCAGCGGAAGGGCGGCGGCCGGGTGCCTCAACCAGGCAATGGCATCGTCGAGCCGCCACCAGGCCGGAACGTTTGTCTCCGGCTTCACTTCCTTTGTCACCAGGAGTGGGTGGAGCGGGGCGTTCTTCGACGCCAGATCGAACCCGTTCTTCGCCCTGACCCGGTCATTCGGCGCCGGCTGGGAGAACCCGCCGCCCGCGTTCGCCACGGGACGAAGCACCATCGCTTCGAGCCGCTTGGCCGCGTCTTCCTCGGATTCGTCCTTCCGCGATTCGGGGCGGTGGAAGACCACGTCTCGCGGCGCGGGAACGTACACCGTCCAGGGGTCGCCGGAGTCATTCCGGCCAACCATCAGCGGTCCATGCACGCCGGTCTTCAGCGCATTGGACGCCTGTGCATGGGTCCAGTTCATACCGTTGGCCGATTGGTTCCCGATGTGCGTGCGAATGGTTCCCGCGACCGTGCGTGGATATGGCCACGGCAAGGTAAACGCCCTGGCCCCAGGATCGTTGGAGAACGGCCGGGCATCCCGCGCCACCAGGGGATCGCGCGGCTGGATCAGCACCGTGGTTCCGGCGCTGGCGACGTCCCCGGATGCTGGGGCCGGCTCCGGTTGGGAGGCGATCGTCACCGCTTCCGGTTCCTCGCGCTCTGTCGTCGTTGCCGCTGGCGGTGGCGAATCCGGCGGTGGCGGTTGTGGGTGTTGGACGGGTGTCCGCGATTTCTGGGCCCGCTGCTGTTTGGCCGCGCGGCTCCTTTCCCTCCTGCTCATGATTCGTCCTCCCCAATAGCCATCGCCGGTCGCTTGAGCGGCGCGAGCAACGGAGTGTCGTCCTCCACCTTCCACAGCCGCGCGCCGTCCGATTGATGGTCGAGTACCAGGCGGTACATCCGGCGAGCGATGATGAGTTCGTCGACGAACCGCCCGAGTTCTTCCAGCGTCTCCTCCGGCTTCTGTGTGACCTTCAGCCGCTCTTTGACATCCGCCAGCAGCGCCGTCTTCGTGTCGTCCGACCCCTGGCGCGGCTTCTTGCGCTTGAGAATCCGCAGCGTCTCGGCGATCAGTGTCGCCTTGGCGAATGCGGCGTCTTCGATCGTCAGCGGATACCCAGCGCCAAACACGCCAGCCCCCGGCTTGAGCGCATTCCTGAACTCCCGGCGCAGGGTGTCGAGCTGGTAGGCGGCGCCATCGGAGAGCGTGTCGTGCCGGTGAAACTCGATGGCCTTCGCCCAGCGACTGGCCATCGGGTCGTCGTCCCACGAATGCACGACCCGGCGCTCGTCTCCCCCGCCCGAATGCGAACTGAACACGACCGCCAGGGCGTCGCGCGGCCCCTTGGCCGCCTTCTCGGCATTGCGGGCCCGGTTGAGAATGGCCTGCAGATGCTCGGCGTAGTGGCCGATGGCCAGCCCGACGCTGAGCGTGGGAAGCGGCTTGATATCGTGCGCTTCGAGCGCCTTCTCCATGATTTCGGCGAACTCGATCCGGAGCGCGTTGGCGCAGGGAATGGCGGTGTCGAGCGGCAGGAAGGCCAGCACATCGTCGCCGCCGCTGTAGATCATGGCGCCGAAATGGTCGCTGACGATGCCTTCGACGTTGGCGGCGAACGCGCCCAACTGCTCGCTGAATTCAACGTGATGGTCAGCCTTCTTCAAACCGCCGATCGCCTTGCCCATCCGGTCGCCGTCGGCGTGGAGCACCGCATAGTACGCGGGAAGCTCGCCCAACTGATCCTTTAAGAGGTCCTTGAGCGTCTTGACCTGGTTGAAGAAGTCCGTCGCCGCCGTCTTCAGCGAAGCATCGCTGGCTTCCGGATCGTCTCTCCACGCTTCCAGATGTTTGTGGGCGCCGGTTTCGGAGAGTTCGTAAAAGAGCTGGCTGTCGTACGGAAACGCCGCGTAGTGCGCGAGCGGATTCGGCCTCGTTGTTCCATCCCGCTGGCGAACCGGATTGACATCAAGCCGCTCTGCGACGTCGGTTTCGGCCAGCGTCCCCGCGAGCCGGTTGAGTTCGTCCAGCGCTTCGCTCACCCCGGGCGTGGCGATGTTCGCGGACGCCGCCCGGATGAACGGGTCGATCGCCACGCGAGACGTGGAGACAAAGCGGCTCTGCGTGTCGCTGTCCCGCAACCCCCGGAGGCGCTTGATCAGGGAGATCGCGTCGAGTTGCTCGGCCTTGCCGAGATGCAGGGCCTTGCGTACGTCCTCGTTCTCCTGCCCCTCGCGGGTGAGGATTGATTCGAGCGACGGGTCGAGCGAACTCTTGGGGCGTCCATCCACGCCATGGGCCGGCCAGAATTCACGCAAGTCCTTGCGCCCAGCCAGCAGGCGCTCGACGCGATCGCGCGCCGCTTCGTAGGCGGTCTTGTTTTCCACATCCGGCCCGTCGGGATCGTAGGGAACCCAGGTGGCATACCACTCGACGAAGTCCCCCACCTGCCTCAGAGGCAGAAGGGAATCGACCGAGCCGGGAGGCAGCAGCCGCACGCGCGGTTCCACATCGCGCCATAAATCCCGGAGCTGTTTTTGGACCGCGCTTCGAGCCGCGCCGGCGAGGCGCGCCGGATCGCGGGTGGTAGTGACAAGGAGCTTGTTGGCGACGGAATGCTCCGCCTCCAGGGACTTGCGCGGCGGAAAGATGAGCCTGGTCTTCTGCTCGCCAGCGGCGAGGTCCACATCGACATCCAGCGCCCGGGCGGCGGTCGCGCACAGATCGCTGAGCAACATCGACCCGGCCCGGAGGTCGCGCGCCTTCCTGCTGGCCGCGATGAACGGCTGCACCGGCCCGATGGCGATGGCGAGGAGATAGTGCTGCTCGCTCATGGAGCCACCTCGTCCCAACCCCGGTCGAGATGGAGATACCGCATGAACGCATCGCGCGCCGATTCCACTCCTCCAGCGCCAGCGCGTGGCGGTCGTTTAGGGGCGGTAAATGGCCACTCTGGAGTAGACGACGTCCATGGCTGAACGGCAACTGGCACGTTGCGCATCGCGACCCCAGGCGTTCCCGCATCCCACACATGAGGGGCGCGCAGTTCGATCGCCAGCGGATAGGCTTCGTTCTCGCCGCAGACCAGCGCCTTCAGCACAATGGGACTTGCCAGCCGCTGCATCCCTTCCTCCGCGCCCTGCAACGGCGTGCCATTCGTGTGATTCGGCAACACCTTAATCAGGCGCGGGAGGCCAAGGTCCGCCTTCGGAAAGCCATTTCGAGTTTCCACGCCCACGGGGGCGTTCTCATGAAACGGATCGATTTGGTTCAGGACCCGGCGCGCCGAGCTGACCTCCGGCCACCAACTCTCGCCAGGACGACTTCCCCCAGGCGCTGGCGGATTCCGGGCAAGGTCGGGCTTCTGGAGAAAGTCCTTGAAGGGATTGATTGCCCTGTTCCAGGCTGGCATCGCCTGGATGGAGCTATCGCCACCGAGGCGAATCCGGCAGCCAGCAAGCATCGCGAACGGATGCGTGTTCGTTCCCGCTGGCACGTATCTCAGGCCGTCTATTTGCTCGCCGTCGATGCGTTGCCGCAGCCACTGGATCAACGCGTCTCGATTCGCGGGCGGCTGGAACAGGCTGGCGCTCAGCAGAATGTCGTCGCTGACATCGCCGGTGCAATACAGCGATCCGCATCCCCGGCGGGTTCGCGAGCCAACACCGCCAAACGCGATCCACGCCCAGAGGGCCTGCGCCGCCGCCTCTTCGCAGGCGGCAACATCCGGGTAGAGGTCGCCCTCTGGCTGGTTGGCCACGAGTGGCTTCCCGGCATGATGTCCCACGGTCAGCCGCAAGTTGAAGGTCACGTCGAACCTGCCTACGTCTGGCTCCTTCTTGACGCGAAAATTGCCTGGACTCTGTGGATCGCGCTCTTCCTCCGCGGTGAATGGGAAGAGCACGTAATCTGGAGCGTTCCTCTCCTGTTGATCGCTGCCTTGTCTTCGCCACTCCCAGCGCGATCGCATTCCAACCTGGGGCGTCTGGTGGCTATAGAGTTCTGTTCCGTGATGTCCCTGAACAACGTCGATGCCGATCAGGCCGGGCCCCCAGGTGGCCTCCTGCGCCTCGTCCTCGTCCTTCTTCGTGGCCGAGCCCCACAACAGGCGCTCTTCCCGGTGCATCGCCTCAAGCGAGACGAAGCGGGCCGCGTTGCACGCCCGCCACCAGAACCGGAGATGCCCCCGGATGGCGGATGGGCGGATGATCTGGCCGCCCTCGGTGTCGACGACGCGAGGCTGCACGCCGCCGCCGAACATGGGCGTGACGACCTTGAGGTTCAAATCGGCCAGCACCGGCCGCGTGGGCAAAGGCCGCGAGGCGAATCCGGGAGCCTCCGACGATAAAGGTTTGCGCATGTCACACGCGCCTTTCGCACGAGTACGCAACTGCCTACCGGGGTCCCAGGATGTTGGTGTCGAGTTCCTTGATGGAGATATATACCAGACCGGGGGTGGTTTGGGGAGTCCACGTAGCCTTTCCGGGCGCCAAATCCCAGGCGGCCAGGGTCATGATGTGGCGTGATGTGGGTGAAAGCCGGTGGATGAGGTGGAGGCGCTCAGCGGGCAGGACGCCTGAACCAGGCGACGTCGCGCAGGGTGAGGGGCGCGTGAAACACCGAACCCAGGGGGCCCGCGTGGCCTCCCTGGGTTCAATCATGCCCCGCTCACCGCGGCGGTATGTATGTCGCCTTCCACGGCGTCATCACCCATGGCGCGTATCGACCACCAGTACGGAAGACCCAGCAAGCCCAAACGGCTGCCTCACCATGGGCAAACCGGCTGGCGTGTGGTCTTCCCCAGGCCCGGACCCGCGTAGCGCAGGTCGTAACCACGCCGAGTGACCGCACTCATCCGGAGGACGTCCTCCGGTTTCAATCCGGACCCGCGTAGCGCAGGTCGTAACTTGGCGAAGTGAGGCTCCAGGTGGAGACCTCCCACTGTCGTTTCAATCCGGACCCGCGTAGCGCAGGTCGTAACGACTGTGTTTGGAAGGTTCTGCCTTCCGAGAACTGCGTTTCAATCCGGACCCGCGTAGCGCAGGTCGTAACTGTCGGGTAGGCAGGCATTGGCTTGCTCGCTCTGGTTTCAATCCGGACCCGCGTAGCGCAGGTCGTAACAATCTGAGAAGCCAAGCGCGAAGATAGGCCCGATTGTGGTTTCAATCCGGACCCGCGTAGCGCAGGTCGTAACTCGTGGCCGCGGTGGATGACAATTCGGTGGTGGTTATCGTTTCAATCCGGACCCGCGTAGCGCAGGTCGTAACGATCTCTACGAGAGCGTGACCTGGTTCACCTCCCGTTGGTTTCAATCCGGACCCGCGTAGCGCAGGTCGTAACCGTATATCAATCTGCTATTACTTCGCGGCTATCGACGTTTCAATCCGGACCCGCGTAGCGCAGGTCGTAACCAGCGCTACTTGTGGCGCTGCACGTGGCCGCCTTCGCGTTTCAATCCGGACCCGCGTAGCGCAGGTCGTAACAGCTATCTCATGCAGTGGCTAAAGCAGGTAATCTTCTTCACCATGTTTCAATCCGGACCCGCGTAGCGCAGGTCGTAACAGCGGATGGGCATGGGTCCAAGACCTGGCAGCTGCGTTTCAATCCGGACCCGCGTAGCGCAGGTCGTAACCGTCACCCGCATCCTGATCGAGGCCAACAGCATCGTCGTTTCAATCCGGACCCGCGTAGCGCAGGTCGTAACCCGTCGTGGAAGCCTGACCCGGTGGTGATCCAGAACGGAGTTTCAATCCGGACCCGCGTAGCGCAGGTCGTAACCAAGCAGTATGCGCACGACGAGCTGCACGGACCGATGGTTTCAATCCGGACCCGCGTAGCGCAGGTCGTAACCCTACTTTTATCCCCCCAACCGGCGGTATGTCAATACGGCGTTTTTCTACCACCACTTGTGGATTTACACGGTTTAGCCCTAAACCCGCGCGGATCCCTTCCCCGTTCCCCCAAATTGCCGCGGAAACCCGTTCCGTCACCGGCTCCCGGCCCTGAAAAAGCCCATGGATCCGGGCTTTTTCGGGTTTGCGCGGATCTCGTGCCTGAGCGAGGTTCAAATGAAATCCGCGCAAGAACAAACCTGCGTACGTTCGCGGCTTTCCGCCCGCGCGGATCCCTTGGCCCCGGGGATTACCGGCTGAGAAATGGCGCATATCGCTCCTCTTCTCCCTCGATCACCCTTCGCAACCGCCATGCCTGCACCTCCAGCAGCTTCCGGTACATCGTTCGGGCCGTCCGGTTCGGGACCATGATACCGCCGCCGCGAAGTGCCACGCGATGTTGCGAAACAGCCCGTCGTCGCCGTATCATGCCAACTGGCTAAACCACTGGGACCAAAATGCAATCGTTCGCCTTCGCCTACCCTGCCAGGGGAGTACGCGTTCATGCACCCGACACCGGACCCCGTCGCCGCTGCGATAGAGGAGTGGAAAGACCGCCTTCTCGACCTCTCCTCAAGGAACCCCCTCCTGAACTTCCGGCCCGAGCGCAACGCCTTCCGCCTGGTCCTGCCCGATCCCGATGCGTTGCTCGCCCAGGTGCTCGATGCCGGCGCCCCTCCGCTCCGGCTGGCCAGCGACGCGACTCCCGGTGAAACCGGCGTGGTGGTCGGCCAGTCGAAAGGCAAATCCCCCGGCACCGTGCTGCGCGACCTCCACCAGACTTCGCGCGGCCATCTGGCCGACCAGGGCGTACATACCCTCACGCTGGCCTTTGGGCTGCTGAGCTGGACCAGCGACGACACGGCCATCGACAGCCCCCTCCTGGTGCTTCCAGTCACGCTGGGGCGGGAGGACGTGTTCAGCGACTACACGCTCGCCCCGGCCCATCGCAATCCCCAGGTGGTCCTCAACCCCGCCCTCACCACCAAGATCCAGCGCGAGTACCAGACCGATCTCGAGAAAGACATCGACGAGGACGATCTCACCCCCGGCGCCGTGATCGAAATCGTTCGCTCGCGCATCGCCAATCACTTCGAAAGCTGGGTGGTACACGATGTCGCGTACCTCGCCCTCCTTCCATATGAAAAGCATGCGCTCTACGAAGATATCGAGCGGCGTACCGATTCGTTGCTCACGCACCCGGTGATTCGCGCCATCGGCGGCGATCCCGCCGCGCGCAAGCCGCCCGCCCCCAGCGGCACGGGCGATACCGCCCCGGCCTGGCAGGTGCTCGACGCCGACCAGAGCCAGCGCGACGCCATCCAGGCAGTCAACACCGGCGAGAGCCTCATTATCCAGGGCCCGCCCGGAACCGGAAAATCGCAAACCATCACCAACCTCGTCGCCGAATCGCTGGGCCGGGGCAAAACCGTCCTCTTCGTCAGCGAGAAGCAGGCCGCGCTGCGCGTGGTCAGCTCCCGCCTCGCCCAGGCCGGGCTCGGCGAATTCTGCCTCGAAGCCCACGACGAGGCGCTCGACGAGGCGGCGGTGGTGCGCGGGCTGGCCGCCACCAGCGGGATGGGCATTCCCATGGCGCGGACCGTGCCAGACGATATCCAGCGCAAGGCGCTTGGCGCCGACCGCGAGGAACTGCTTCGCCTTCGCGCGGAGTTCGACGCCTACTACCGGAACCTGTGCGACGACGTGACCCCGTTTGGCGGCTCCACCTACGCCGTGATGGGCCAACTGGCGCACCTCGCCGACGCGCCTCTGGTGCGGTTCGACTACGACCCGGATGCCACCGCCGGTCTCACTCCCAGTCGCCTCGACGATTTCAAGGACACGCTGGAAGACCTCGTCGCCACCGCCCCCCTCGTCCGCGATCCCAGCCAGAGCGCCTGGCAACACGTCAACCGCGACGTAGTCGAACGCAACCCCGCCACCCGGTTCCGCCTCCGTGAGCGGTTGCGCGCCTTCGAGGACGCCATCGTCGCCCTGGCCGAGCAGGAACTGGCCAGTTGCCGGGAGTGGGGTCTCTCCCCGCGAAGCACGCGGGCCGGCGCCGTCGAAATCGTCTCCCTGCTCGAGGCATGCGTGCCGCCCACCCGGTCGGCCATCCAGCCAGCCTGGTTCCGCCGCGAGGGGTACGATGCCGCCACCGGCATGCTCGCCCGGTACGATGCCGAGCACCTGGCTATCCAGGCGCTGCGAGACGATGTGCTCACCCGCTACCAGACCAGCGTGCTGGACGGCGACCTGACCAGCCGGTTGCAGGCCGAACTGCTGGTCAACCACCCGGGCACGCTCCGGCTCCATCCCGTGTTTTCACCCGGCGCCAGCCAAACGGCCCCGCTGCAACTGCCCGCCAGGTTCGCCTGTGCCCTGGCGATCGCCGCCGCCAACGAAACGCTCGTCCTCGGCGAGCAACTCACCGAGCGCTTCGGCTTGCGCCCCGCCCGGACCCATGCCCACCTGACACGGCTCCAGAGCCTGATGGAACTGGTCGAGCGCGGCATGACCCCACGCCGCGACTGGTTCGTGCCAGACCACCTGGAACGCCTGAGCATGCTGGCGGCCCAGGCCCGCGACCACGCCCGCGCGCTGGCCCGCAAGGACGAGTTCCTCCGCGATTTCCACCCGGATATCTTCGACGCCGCGAACGACGACCGGATCGCCCGCCTCGAGGATCCCGATCCGGGACTTATCTCCCTGATCCAGGGATTGTTCCGGCTCGACCTGATCCTGGTCGAACAACGGGCCACGCCACCCGCCTACATGACCCGCTCCCAGGCGGCGGTGGCCCTGCGCGAGGCGCGGGCCATTCGCGATGCCCAGGAGTGGTTCGCCAGCCAGGCCGATGCGCTGGACACGGCGTTTGGCCACTACGATACCGGCCCCTCCACCGACTGGGACGATGTGCTCGTGGTGCTCGACATCATCAGGCAGGGGAACGACCTGCTCGACCCAAACGATCCCCCGTCGGCCCTGATCGATTTCCCAACCCAGATTACGCCCGCCGATACGCTGTCGATCGACTTTGTCGAAGCATTGTCCCGGCTCGATTCGGCCATGGCCCTGCTCGAATCCGTCAAAACCGCGCCCCTCGAGCAGGTGGCGGCATCCATGCGAACCATGCCGCTCGAAGACCTCGCCAACCACCTGATCGCCAACCACATCGGCGGCTACGACGCGCTCATCGCCGCGGCCGCCGGTCTCTCGGCCGCCCGCATCGCGCCATGGACCACCTTCGAGGACCTCACCCGCGACCTGCGCGACTGCACCACGATCACCGCCTTCGATACCGCTCTGGGCGAGGCGTTCGGACCGCATTTCCAGGGAGTCGCCACCGACTGGGCCACCATTCGCTCTTCCCTTGAATGGATCGGCCGCATCCACACCTGGTTTGGCATCGAAGACCCTCCCCAGTCACTGGTGCGGCACATCGTCGACATGCCGCATCTCGCCGGTGCCAGCGCCGGAATCCTTCGCGCCCGGCTGGCCGAATTCGACGACGCGCGAACCAGGCTGGCGCCGTTCTTTATTGAAGAGCCGGCGTTCGACGAGAACGCCATCGCCACCAGGCCACTTGGAGCGATCGCGGCCCACGTCCACGACCTGCGGGACGATCTCGCCGGGCTCGATGCGTGGTTGACATCGCGCAACGCGCTGAACGAGGCCGAGCGGCTCGGAATGCTGCCATTCGTGAACGCGGTTCGCGCGCGGCCGGAGATCTCCGCCGAACGCTGGACCGATGCCTTCAATGTCCAAATCCGCACCCTCTGGCTCACCTGGCGGCTCGGAACCGCCCCCGCGCTCGACGAGTTCATCCAGTCACGGCCCGACGCCCTGCGCGAACGGCTCGTCGAACTCGACCGCGCCCAGCTCTCCGCCAACGCCGAACGCCTGATCGCCGACCTGCGCGCGCGGCTGGACCGCGCGCTGGGAGATACCTCCTACGTCAGCGACATCGCCACCCTGCGCCAGCTGGCCAACGGCGCGGCGGGCAACGCCCTGCGCCTGGCATGCACCCAGGTGTCCAACCTGCTTCCCGAACTCAAGCCCTGCTTCCTCATGAGCCCCATGAGCGTTGCCCGGCTGCTCGGCGACTCCAACATGCGGTTCGACGTGGTGATCTTCGACGAGGCAAGCCAGATCCTCCCGGAGGATGCGATTGGTTCGATTGGACGCGGCACGCAGCTTGTGGTGGTGGGAGACAGCCAGCAACTGCCGCCCGCCACGTTCTTCCAGGCGGCGGCGGACGAGGGGGAATGGCGCCCCGGCAGCCTGCTGGATGCCTGCGCCACCGTGGCGGGGCTGCCCGCTACCTGGCTGCTGTGGCACTATCGCAGCCGTCACGAGGACCTGATCGCCTTCGCCAACCGCGAGTTTTACAACAACCAGTTGGTCACCTTCCCCGCCGCGAACCATGGCGTCGATCCCATCGAGTTCCAGCTTGTGCCCAACGCGGTCTATGGCCGCGATGGCGCGACCAATCCGGTCGAGGCGCGGGCGCTGGTCGATGCCGTCATCCAGCAGGTGGAGCGCGATCCGCACTCCTCCACCGGGATCATTACGTTTTCCAAGGCCCAGATGGACACGGTGCAACAGGAACTCGACACCCGCGTCAAGGCCCGCCCCGACCTGGCCACCCTGCTTGGGGGCGACGGGCCAGAGGGCCTGTTCGTGCGGAACCTGGAAAATGTGCAGGGCGATGAGCGCGACGTGATTTTCATGTCGGTTGGCTACGGGCCCAACCAGGGCGGAACCGTGGTCCACCGGTTTGGCCCGCTCACCAACCAGGGCGGCGACCGGCGGCTGAATGTCGCCGTCACCCGCGCCCGCCAGCGGATGGTGGTGCTGGCCTCGTTCGAGCCCCATGCCATCCGGTCCGCGCGTTCGGAAGGCATGCAAAAACTGCACGACTACCTGGTGTTTGCCCAGCAGCCCGCCTCCGAGCCGCGCCACCCTGGCCGGGAAACCAGGATCGACCACGCCGGGTTCGCGGACGCGGTCGCCACCGCCCTGGCCCGGGCCGGACTTCACGTCGTCCGCGATGTGGGTGTGGGCCAATGCCGCATCGACATCGCGCTCCGGGATTCCGGGGACTCGGATTCGTACCTCCTTGGCATTCTGTGCGATGGCTCCCAGTATCAAACGGCCAGGGATGCGCGCGATCGCGAGCGGCTGCGGCCCCAGGTGCTGGGCGCGCTCGGCTGGAACCTGCATCAGGTATGGTCGCTGGCCTGGCTCCGCGACCCGGACCACGAAGTCAAACAGATTCTGGACAAGGCCGCGCGGCTCCGGAGCGGCCGCGGCATCGCCGATCCCGCGCCCATGGCCCCTCGCTCGCCAGCCGCGTCCCCGCTGGACCTGGTGAAACCAACAACTCCCGATGCCTTCACGGTGCATTGGGAACCTGGGGGCGGAACGGAGCCCACCACCCCGCCGGTCCCGGTTTCCACCGCGCCAGCGCCTCCGCCAACATCGGAGCCAGAGCCAAAGCCACCAGTCTCCACGTCTCCGCCACCAGTGGAATCCGAGCCAGAACCTCCAGTCTCCACGTCTCCGCCAACACTGGAGCCAGAGCCAGAACCACCGGTCACCACGCCGGCGGGGCCGGTGCCGGCCGCGCCCACGCCGCCACCGGACTCGACCCCTCCGCCAACCAGGAAGCCGCGGAAGGCCCGGTCGCGCAAACCGCCGGCCGCGCAAACTGAACCTGACGCGCCAGCCGTACCTTCGCCGACGCCTGTGCGCGCTCCACAAGCCTCCAAGCTGGATCAACCCATCTCGGACATCAAGGGGCTCACCGCCAGGGCAAAGCGCGCGCTGGTCGAGGCCGATATCCTCACCATCGGCGCGTTGCTGGACGAAACCGGCACGGACCAGCAACTGAGGGCGCTTGCGAGAAAGCTCAAAACCGACCCGGCGGTGCTCCGCGACTGGGCCAACCGGGCCGACCTGATGCGCATTACCGGCATCGGCACCCAGTTCGCCGATCTCCTCGAACTGTCCGGCGTGGCCTCGTGCAGGGAGTTGCGGCAGCGCCGGCCAGACAACCTGCTGGCAACGCTCACCGCCCAGAACGCCGAGCATTCCATCACCAAACGCCTGCCCACGCTGGACATGGTGACAGGTTGGATCGCCCAGGCGAAACAGATCGTGGCGTCGACGCCGGACGGAGCGTGATCGTGACGAGCGCCCGGTGCGTGTTTTGCCACGAACCGCTCCCCACTACGTACCTGAGCAACGGCTGGGGCGAACGCTTCTGCCGGTATCACGAGGATGAGTTCGAGACCTGCGCGTTCTGTTTCCGCCTGATTCCCGAACCGGATCGCGGGTTCTGGCATCCGGACAACTATCCCAGGTGCCAACTCTGCGACGACATGGGGATCGAGGCGGGTAGCTTCGCCAGGGACGTGGTTGGCGACATGATCGACTGGGTGAGGAATGAAGGACTCACCCTGACGCAACCCGTTCAGTTCAGCGTTCGGCTGGTTGGGCGGTCCGATCTCCACCGGGCTGGACGGCCCCCCACCACGATCACCCGGGGGATCGCCAGCGTGACACGAATGAATGGAACCAACGCGCCGGTGTACCTGGATATTCGATTGCTGAACGGCATGCCGTCTCCCCTCTTCGAAGGCGTCACCGTTCACGAACTGGGGCACGCCTGGCTCGCCTGCCGCCACATCGCCACCCTCGACAAGCTGGAGGAGGAGGGATTCTGCGAGTTGCTGGCGTACCGCTACTACACCTACCTGGGAAGCCGGGATGCGGATTACCACGCAACGTTGATTGAGACGAATACCGATCCCGTGTATGGAAACGGATTCCGGCGCCTCCGCTTTCTGGAACGCCGGGTTGGGTTCGACCGGATCGTTTCGAACCTCATAACCACCGGAAACCTGCCAGTGGCCTGAACGCCCTCGCACCTCGAGGGCGACGGACCAGTGCCCACGAACCACGAAGGACCACACCTCGATGGCACGAAACAGCCGCCGGAACCGAACAGTCGCCGGGTTTACGCCAAACACGCAACGCGCGGAAGAGCATCCTCCCGATGTCGTCATCCGGCCGCTGCCGAAGGCGGTATTCCTGTATCCCACCCTCGTGGCGTCCATCGCCATGGGCGTGCTGATGAACCTGTGGCCGCAACACGACGTGACCGGGGCGCTCGTGTTCCTGACCATCGTCTTCATGAACCTGGGCGTGCTGGCGCTCGACTTCCCCACCCGGGCGTTCATCGGCGTGTTCCTCGGGGCCGCCGCCGCGGTGCTCGGCGTGCTCCTGATCGACCTCCATGTGGTGAAGATCCTGCCGTGGGCCATCAGCCTTGGCCGGAACCTGGCGCCCACCGCCAACGACCACTTTTACTTCGCGCTGGCATCGGCCCTGGGCGTCATCTTCTCCATCGTCTTCTTCGTGGTGACACGGCTCGACTACTGGACGATCTCCGGGAATACCGCCACCCATCACCGGCGTTTCTCTGGAACCACCGACCACTCCCTTGACGGCATGAAAATGGACAAGGATGTGATGGACGTGTTCGAGTACCTGTTGCTCGCCTCGGGGCGGTTGGTCATTCGCCTCCCCGATGGCCCCGACCTGATTCTGGACAATGTCCCCAGGGTCCACAGGGTCCACGCGCGGATCGCCACCGCCACCGAGGCGTTGAATGTGAATCCCATCGACCCGTACAAGCACCCACACGCCCAGCGGTGACCGCGCCGTCCCGCCGGCTCGCGAATCGCTATACCCGCTCAGCGTGGACTGCTCTGGAGCAATGACAAGGGGCACGCTCGCATGCGAGCGTGCCCCTTGCCTCGTTCACCAGGCAGCCGGGAACCGTGTCGATCCGGCCCAGCACTCACGTCTTGCCCACCCGCTCCTTCCCCGTCATCCAGAGCGCGGCGATGGATCGCCGGACGGAGTCCCTGGCGCCACAGCCGCCACTCCTCCCCATGCACAATCCACCGGAAACCGGCGGCGCAAAAGCCCAAAATGGACACCGTCTGACGGCGGACGGGGAAGCCTCGCAAGCCCGGCATGCACGCAAGACGGGCGCTCAGCGCAGGTCGTAACGAGCGGAAAGATGATGGTGAGTGTGTCGAGCCTACCGTTTCAATCCGGACCCGCGTAGCGCAGGTCGTAACCCTTTATCCCTCCAACCGGCGGTATGTCAAGAGGGCGTTTTCCTACCACCGCGTGTGGTTTTACACGGTTTAGCTCTAAATCCGCGCGGATCCCCTTCCCGTTCCCCGATTTGCCGCGGAAACCGGTCTCTCACGCCCTTCCCGACCCTGAAAAAGCCCGGATCCATGGGCTTTTCCGGGTTTGCGCGGATCTCGTGCCTGAGCGAGGTCCAAATGAGATCCGCGCAAGATTCTTGGCGCGTACGTTCGCGTCTTTCTGGCCGCGCGGATCGCGTCCGTACAGGCGTTGCTGACCGAAACCCGGCTCATTCCGCTCCCGGCTCCTCTCGATCGCTCGGCGCATCCTCCTCGCCGGCGCCGTTCCGCATCTCGTCCGCCAGTTTCTTCCGCGATTCCCAAAGATTCGTCTGCCTGTCCGATTGCATCCGATGAACTGGCAGTTCGAGCAATTGAAGCAACGACAAGGGAAACAGGAAGAGATTGACGATATTCCAATGGAACATGATATGTCCCATCAGCGCCTGAACCGACGATGCCCGCCGCTCCGGTGGGATGGCCGCGGAAACCATCCCGTCGTCCTTGACCTTGAGCGCGTGCTCCACATCGGCATCCACGATGAAGCCCGCCCCAATGGC
>CAZUPA010000038.1:10049-23794 GCA_964622205.1 uncultured Sphaerobacteraceae bacterium | reverse complement strand
GGCTACGCCGCTGGCGCCGGCTCGTCCACCGTCACCCGCCCGTCCTCGATCCGGATCACCCGGTCGCAGGCATCCACCAGGCGCTCGTCGTGCGTCACCAGAATTCCCGCCCGGTCCGTCTCGTGGACTTCCCTGGCCAGCATCTCGACCACCTGATGGCCGCGCTCGCTATCCAGGCTCGCGGTTGGCTCGTCGGCCAGGATCAGCCGGGGGTTGTTCATCAGCGACCGCGCGATCGCGATCCGCTGGCGCTCCCCGCCGGACATCTCGCCCGGGTAGTTTTTCGCCCGCTTCTCCATCCCCAGCGACTTCAGCAAACGATCCGCTCGCTCCGCCGCCTCGTTGCGCGGCATCCCGGTCAGGTCGCCGATGAAGAGCAGTTGTTCTCGCCCGGTGAGGTAGGAGAGCAGGTTCGCGCCCTGGAAGATGAACCCGATGCGCTCCAGGCGCAGGCGCACCCGATCGGACTCGCTCATCTCCGCCACATCCCGGTCTTCCAGCCGCACGCTCCCCGAGGTGGGCGTCAGGAGCGCGCCGGCAATCGAGAGCAGCGTCGACTTCCCCGAGCCCGATGGGCCAAGCAGCACCACCAACTCACCCGGTTCGATCGCCAGCGACACCTCGCTCAAGGCGTTGACTTCGGCGTCTCCCTTGCCAAAGGTCATTCCGGCATCGTCAAGTTGCAGAATCGCGCTGTTGGACATCGTCATCACTCCAGTGGAACGGGGCACTAACCAGCCTTGTTGATGGCGTCGAGGGGATCGATCTTGGCGACTTGCAGCAGCGAGAGCACGGTGCCCAGTACCGCCACCACCAGCAGGATTCCGCTGAACAAGACGATCGTGCCTGGGTCGAGCGTGTAGGGAACGGCTGTGCCGACCGCGAAAGCCATCGCCCACGCGATCGCGGCGCCCAGGAGCACCCCCACCAGTCCGAGCAGCACCACCTGGGCGATGAGGTTCCGGGCGATGTAGCTGGTCCTGGTGCCCAGCGCCTTCATCACTCCTAGCTCTGGGATCTTCTGCAAGGTGATGATGTAGAAGAACGACGCCACGATTCCGGCCGCGATCACCACCAGGAACACCTGAATCAGCAACAGCGTCAGCGCCTGCTCCGAATAGCCGGGAAGGCTCTCGATGACCTCCTGCTTACTGGCGACCACGGTGTTGTCGATTGAATCTGGCGCCGCCGCGATCGCTTCCGAATCGCCCTGCATCAATACGCCGTTGATCGTGTCCGCGTTCTGGTCGGAACCCTCGGCCTGGACTTTTTGCCACAGTTCAATGGGCAGAAACAGCGTGGGAGCCAGCCGGTAGGAGTGGCCGTCCACGATTCCCACCACCTGAAGCTCCACCTCGCCAGGGCTGGAAAGCAGGGTGTCGCCGATTCCCACGCCCTCGTCCGCCAACGTGCGGTCGATCACCACCGCGTTGTCCCCGGTTCCCAAGGGGTCGCCTTCACTGGGGGACGGAGCCGCGAACGAGTCCGGATTCACCCCAAGGATCGACACCCCGATCACGTCGTCCGATCCATCGCTGGTGACATTCGACGCCGTTGCTCCGAACGGCTCCGCGGCCTCGATGCCCTCCAGTTCGCGGACCTCGTCCACGACATCGGTGGCCAGGCGTGACCGGTCGAGTTGGTTGTCGCTCCCGGCTGACATCAGCATGCCGTCGATGGGAAGCGCGTCGATCGCGGCGGAGTTGCCCGTGGCAAGTCCATTCGCGAGCCCGGAGAGGATGAACACGAGACTCGACACCATCACGATCACGCCTGTGATGAGCGCGAAGCGCAGCCGGGCGTGCCGGATTTCCCGAAATGCGAGGAACATTGCCTATCCTGCCGTGGTCAATACGCGGTTGGTTGCAGAGGGCGAGGGTGTTGCCCGGCGTTCGGTCCCCCGCAGGAACCTAAACTCATCATTTAGATTTCTACTGTACTCGAT
Source organism: uncultured Sphaerobacteraceae bacterium (assembly GCA_964622205.1). GTDB lineage: Bacteria > Chloroflexota > Chloroflexia > Thermomicrobiales > UBA6265 > JACCYX01. The sequence continues at coordinate 21,849 of CAZUPA010000038.1, read as the reverse complement.
TGGCGAGCGAAATGCCGATGGGTCGAGCATGGCCGCCACGGGCGAATCGCGGCGGCCGGCGCCGTGGTCGGAGAGCCTGGCTTCAGGAATGTGAGATATGGGTTCGCCAGGCGGCGCGGGGCGATGGCGGCCGGCTCAGATCAGGTGTAGCTCATGCGCTCGCGCGATGGCCTGCACCCGGTTGCGCGTTCCCAACCGGAGATTCACGTTCGCCAGGTGTCGCTTCACGGTTGCCTGGGAGATGAACAACCTGCTCGCGATTTCCTGATTGGTGCTCCCGGCCTGGGCCAGCCGGAGAATCTCCCGCTCCCGATCGCTCAATACCGATGTCGTGGCGTTTGGCGTTCGCTTCCGCGCCGCGTCGATCAATCGCGCGACATACCGGTTCGTCCTTGGGCGCGGCTGGAGGCGTTCGAGAAGTGAGAGCACCTCCTCGAACGACGTGAGGAACGGCTGGATGAACTCACCGTTCAACCCCAGCTTGACCGCCTCCTCCATTGCCCGGACCGCCTCCACCCGCTTCGACGAACGCTCCAGCACAACCGCTCGGTACACGTGGGTCTGGACAAGTTCGGCCCACCGCTTGCGTTCGGTTCCTTCCGAAACGAGCTGCTCCAGATGCTCCGCCGCGTCATCGATCTGGCCCAGGGCGATCAGCGCCTCGGCCTTCACCAGTTGATGGTTTGGAAGGCCGAAGACGTGCGCCCACGGTTCCACCGATTCGTCGGCGGTCAACAACCAGCGGCGCACAAGCGACAATTCGCCGCGTTCCACCCAGATCGACGCCAGGGCGGCCCGCGCCGCCGCGGTGATGACTTTGTCCTGTTCTGTCCTTGACCGTTCAATCAACTCCAGCAGCAGCGATTCGCCGCCGGCAAGGTCACCCTTGTGACGAAGTGCCTGCGCCCGGCAGACGAGGGAGTTCAGCCGCCAACGTCCCAGGATTGAGACTGGCATGTCTTCGTCATACGATGCGAGCAAGGCCTCGGCCTCGTCCAGCCTGTTTTGCGCCAGGGCAATGAACGCGAGCCGGTAGCCGATCCGGAGGTTCAGGTCGACATGGGTACCCGCGAATTCCCGAACCTCTTGTGCGTAGATGGCCTTCGCGCCTTCGAGGTCCCCTCGCAATGCATGCATGTTCGCCGGCGCGGATACCAGTTGCATCATCCACTCATGGTGATCGTCGGGAAATCGCAACCTGATGCGATTGGCCTCGGCCAGCGCTTCATGAACCGCGTCATCATTTCCGCGGGTGAACTCAACCTCGATAATGCCCATCAATGGCCCGATCCGCTTCGCGGGCTCGGTCAGGGGGATCACCTTCAACAGGTTGTGGCTGGTTCTCAGCATGGTGTCGTGGTCGCCGCTGGAAAACGCGATCAGCGCCACGCAGGCATCGGCTCGTGCCCGCGACATGGGACTCTCGGAGTCATGCCATGGCGTGATCCACTTCTCATAGAATTCGCGCCCTTTCTGGCGGGGGCCGATTGTCAGCATCGCGTGGGCAAAATGATAGGTCAGTTCGTGATCGGCGAGCACCACGTGTTCCGGCAGGCGATTGAGCCACTGCAGGATCGAATGCTGGAGTTCCTGCCCCGCCATGCCATGGAACAGTGGTTTGAGCAACTCGGTGCAACGAGCCCAGTCTTCCGCTTTGATGTATTGCTCGATCGCTTGCCAAACCTGCCCCCGGTCGATGTACCAGTCGCCAGCTCGGCGATACAGCGCTCGCAGATCCCCGCCCTGCCATTCACGCGCGGAAATCCGCCTCGCGCTTTCGGCGAAGAGACGATGGTACCGGTACGATCCGTCCGGTTCCCGCTCGACAAATACACCACGACGCGCCAGGTCGCGGAGTACTTTCCCGGACGAGCCGATGCCCGCGACGTAGTTGCAGAGCCCCACTTCGAGCCGGTCCAGGATGCATGTCATCAGGACGAACTCCCGAAGGTCAGGGGGAATGAAGTCCAGCACCTCTTCTTCGACATATGCGTCCAGGTGTTCGTGGGTCGGGTAGCCATTGTCGCGCGCATGGCCAGGCGGTCCACCTGACGTTCCCAGGGTGAGCATGAGGCCGACGAGCCAGCCTTCCGCCTGGCGTACCATTGCCTCTACTTCCGGAAAGAGCGTCTCTGGCCGTCCGCTTGCCCGGATATTGCCAAGCGCCTGGGATGCGTCGAATGCCAGATGATGGTGCCCAATATCCTTCACCCGCCGGAGTGAGCGTAGCCTGCCGATGCCGATATTCGGCATCGCTCGGCTGAGGATGATCAGGTGGGCATTCGGTGGGAGGTTGTTCGCCATGATGGTGACCTGGTCGAGCACGTCCAGGTTGTCGATGACATCGAAATCGTCAAGCACGAGCGCGGTCGGCTCACCTCGCCCGGCGAGCTGGTCACAATGCTGGACGATACGAACGGCCGGGTCGTCGCTCGCTGGCTGGTATCCCGGTTCCATGTCTGGAAGAAGCGTGAGTAGCGCATTCTCGATGTGTGCGAGAAACGCTTCCGGGGCATTGTCGGCGGGCGACACCTCGACCCAGGCAATGGGCATCCGGGCTTCCCGCGCCCATTGGGTTACCGCGACGCTCTTGCCGTAACCCGCTGGCGCCGTGACCAGCGTCAGCGGCGCCAGGAATGGCTCGTTGATGAGTCGCACCAGGTGGTCGCGAGGCATGAAACCGAATGGCAATCGAGGGAGTGAATTCCTGCTGGATGGGAGAGCGTGATCCTGGGCAATGGGTTCGGGGGAGGACATGACGACCTCTGAATGTGATTTGCTTCGGATGTCCATTCGGAAGACGGAGTCATCCCCGACTGGATGATCAATCGTTGCCCAGGAGCGAACGACTCAGAGAGGATGTAGCTCCGTTGAAAACTGGTGTCGGCCCGGGCGGAAGGTCCCCGATAATAGTGCCACATGGGTCACTTTCATGTATCGATACGCGATGCACATCCGTGACTACCAGAGGCTTGAGCCCTGGAGGCGCCGCGAGAGCAGGTTCACCGAGTAGAGGAGCACCAACCCCACCACCGATTTGAACAGGCCGATCGCCGCCGCGTAGGCGAACTGTGGGATGTCGGACCCAAGGCCAACCCAGTACACGTACGAGTCGATCACCTCCGACGTGCTGCGGTTGAGCGCGTTCTGCATCAGGATTACCTTCTCGAACCCCGTGCTCAGCAGCGAGCCCATGTTGAGAATGAGCAGGATAATCGCCACCGGCATGATTCCCGGCAGGTCGATGTCCCGCATTCGCTGCAACTTGTTCGCCCCGTCCAGGATCGCCGCCTCATGCAGCGTGGGATCGATTCCCGCCAGCGCCGCGAGATAGATGATGCAACTGAAGCCGACTGTCTGCCAAATGCCCGACCAGACATAGATCGATTTCCAGTACTCCGGCTTCGCCATGAACGGGATCGGGTCAATCCCGAATAGCCCCAGCAGGTTGTTAATCATCCCGCCGGTGGCCAGCAATTGGAACAGGATGCCCACCATCACTACCACGGAAATGAAGTAGGGAGCATAGCTCACCATCTGCACCGACTTCCGGAACCACCGGCTGGCCGCGTAGTTCAGCGCCAGCGCCAGGACGATCGGCAGTGGGAAGCCCGCGATCAGCGAGTAGATATTGAGCACGAGCGTGTTCCGCAGGATCGGCCAGAAGTTATAGGAGTTGAAGAACCGCACGAAGTGATCGAACCCGATCCACTCGGCGCTCGAAATGCCCGAGAATCCCCCCGCCGGAACGTAGTTGCGAAACGCGATTTGTGCGCCCCACATGGGGATGTACGCGAAAATCGCCAGCCACAGCAGCGGCAGGGACAGCATGGCGTACAACTGCCAACTCTTCCGGACATTGGTGCGGAGTGTCTCCATGCGCCCCGTTTTATGCTTCACGAGCGTGACCGGTACTGGTGGTTGGGCGGTTTGCTGGATGTCGAGCCTGGCCATCTGTGGGCATCCTTTGCTGGGGTGGCGAGCGTAACGAGAGAACCGGCATCAGCCCTTGAGCGAACCGATCAGCACGCCACGAACAAAGTGCTTTTGCACGAATGGGTAGATGATTAGCACGGGGGCGCTGGCCACCACGATCAGGGAATACTTGAGCAGGTCCTGCAATTGCTGCCGGGCCATCAACTGGTCGACATCCGTTATCTGCGTGAAGTCCACCTGGTTTTGCACCAGGATTTCGCGCAGGATCAATTGCAGGGGGAACAGGTCCGGGTTGGTCAGGTAGATCAGCGCGTTGAAGTACTGGTTCCATTGGCCCACGGCGTAAAACAGCGCGTTCACCGCGATGATTGGGCCGGAAAGCGGCACCACCACGTCGCGCACGAACCGGAAGTCGGAGCAGCCGTCGATCTGGGCCGCCTCCAGCAACTCGTCCGGAATCGTGCTCTGGAAAAAGGTGCGGGTGATGATCATGTTGTACACGGAGAGCGCCGTCGGGATAATCAGCGCCCACCGGGTGTTGAGCAGTCCAACCTCGCGGACCACCAGGTAGGTCGGAATCAATCCCCCGCCAAACAGCAACGTGAACACGAAAAAGAACATCACGATGTTGCGGCCCGGCAGGTCCTTCCGCGAAAGGGGATAGGCCGCCAGGATCGTCAACACAACGCTGAACAGGGTGCCGAACACCGTGTAGAACAGGGAGTTCTGGAACCCCACCAGGATCCTGCTGTTGCGGAACACCGCGCGATAGCCGTCCAGCGTCACGTCCACCGGCCACAGCCACATCTTGCCCGAAATCACCGATCGCGGATCGCTGAGCGACGCGCTGAACACGTAAATCAGCGGATAGGCAACGGCGATCAGGAAGAGCGTGAGGATCGTGTAGTTCACGATGGTGAACGCGCGATCCGATCCACGTTCCGATGTGTACGTCTGCGACATGCTCATTCCTTCCGCGCATTGACCCGGCGCTTCCGTGACGCGGTGAAAAGGTGAAAACGCCCGCTGGCATCCTCGCCGGCGCATGGACGAAGCCGCCTGATCGTTTTCTGTATACAAACAGGTTTTCCGGAATCATAGTCAGGCGCGCGAATGACTGTCAAGAACGCTCGCTCGCCATCTCCGGGGTATGCGAGGCACGCTCCTGTACGACAACCGGGCCATGGCACGCGCCATGGCCCGGTTCTATGTCACTTGGGTGGCTGGAGCGACGTTACGAGGATGACTGCTGCGCGTCGAACGTCGACTGGTACGCTTCCAGGTAGGCCGCGAATCCCATCGCGTCCAGTTGCTCCAGATAGTCTTCCCATTCGGCTTCGACATCGCCCTGCCCGGTCACCCAACTCGCGAATTGTTGCTTCACGAATGGCACGGCCGTGGTCTGCACCTCGGCCACCAGCGCCACCTGGTCCTCGGTGAAGAACATCGGCGGCAACCACCACTCCGCCGGTTGGCGATACGGCGACAGGACCTGCTCGGTAATCACATCGAGGTTCGTATCGCGCAGGGACGGGTCCGCCAGCTTCTCGCCAAACCGCACACGGCTCGACCGGAACGATGGCCCCGTCTGGATCCAGCCTTCCGACTTGGGCTGGTCCACTGGTTCGCCCGGAATCCCCGCCCAGATCGCCTGCTCGCCATCGATGCCTTCCTCACCCTCCGTCGCCCATCGCCAGGAGTTGCCCAGGGATCCTTGCACGTTGCGCATGGTCGTCTCCAAATCGTAGAGACCATCCGCCCACTTGAAGGCAAGCTCGGGATCGTTGCACTTGTCGGTGATGATGAAGTTTCCGCTCGCGTAGGGGAGGTAGGGGTTGTACGGCGAGATCTGGGTGCCGTCTGGCCCGGCGAAGGGCGCGGCCAGTTTGTACTCCGCCCAGCGGCCGCTCGGGTCGTTGGGATCCCATTGCACGAACACACCCCACGATCCGCCAACCGCCACGCCGACCCTGGTCGGTCCGTCGCCGCTGGTCTTGGCCACAAGCTGGTCCGCGGTCTGCGTGAACGACTCGGGGTCGATCAGGCCCTCGGCGTACAACTGGGCAAGATATTTCACGCCTTCCTTCCAGCCATCGGTGCGGTATGACGCGGTTATCGTTCCATCCTGGTTGAACAGGTACGGCTCGCCTGGGTTGAACACGAATGAGTTCATGAGCGTCAGGTCCAGCTCGTTGTTCCAGGAATTGATGCAGGTCGCCAACGGCCATTCGTCGGCCTCCCCATTGCCATTGGGGTCCTGCTCCTTGAAGGCCCTCAGGACCTCAAGAAATGCATCGGTGGTCGTTGGCGTTTCCAGCCCAAGCGCGTCGAGCCATGGCTGGTAGATAAACAGCTTGCGGTCCTGCGCGCAATGGAAACAGTCATTTACATAAGGAAGAGAGTAGATGTTGCCGTCGGCCGCGGTGATCACACCGAGCGAGAGGGGATACTGCTCAACGACCCGCTTGAACTCCACCGCGTGCTGATCGATCAGGTCGTTCAACGGCAGGAAGACTCCAAGGCTCCCGTACAGTTGCTGCACCGCCGGGGGCGGATTGAACGACATCAGCACCTCGGCATAGTCGCCACTCACCAGCCGCACGTTGAGACCGGTCTGCGCCTCGTCGGCGGGCACCACCTGCCACTCCACGTGAACGTTTGTCCGTTCCTCGTACCATCGCGTGAACTCGTTGTCTTCGTACTCGAAGCTGCCGACGTCCGCATTGGACGGGATGAGCACCTGCAGGGTGACTTTCTCATCCGACAGCGGGAAGACGCCGTTGACCTGGTCATCGCCCAGGGCATTGAAATCGACATCGGCTCCAGCCGGAGACGCGGGCGACGCATCCTGGGCAAATGCCGCCAGGCGCGTCGCCGCCGTCGCCGAAAGTCCCATCGCCATCGCCCCGGCCACGAAACCCCGCCGCGATGCCTCTCGATTGGAAATCACACCGCGAGCATTGGTCGTCGGTTTCATGAGACGCTCCTCTTTCCGGACGTCCTCGTGGACATCCCGCGAATGCAGTCCGCCTGGGCCGGCGCCGCGGCGCGATCGCCGTGGGCAACGGTGGGGGGACAAGACATTGTGTAGTTTGTCTCTATCGTAGCACCACGCCCGCCAGCCGCGTCATCATTGCTGTTCATGTTTGTGGGTACGAAAGCGGGTAGGGTAAAGGTACGGAGCGCGTGCCTGAGTCCGCGTTCCATGACGGGAGGAGCGGGGGTCTGGAGCCCCTTTCCGGGCGCTCCGGGGACTCGTTCAATGCCGGAAATCGCCGGTTGACCCGGTCCACTAAAATCTGTATCATTGTTGAGAAATACGAACAGATGTTCGCACAGCGGCGCATCGGACGATTCTCAATTCTCGACCCCCGATGATGCACAATGGCACGGACAACGCCCTGTTCTCGCATTTCATTCGGGTTCGTGGCGGGGCCATCACGCATTGTCGCGGCCAACTGGTGACAGCATTCACGAAAGGGCCATTCGCATGGCAGACGAACGAGTAGAAAAGGCCAAATCCGTGGACCTGGCCATCGCCCAGATCGAGCGGCAGTTTGGCAAGGGCTCCATCATGAAGATGAAGCCCGGCGAACCAAACCCCATGCACATCGACGGGATTCCCACCGGCAGCATCGCGCTGGACCTCGCCCTGGGTATCGGCGGCGTGCCGCGAGGCCGCATCGTCGAGATCTACGGGCCCGAGTCCTCTGGTAAAACCACACTCGCCCTGCACATCATCGCCGAGGCTCAGAAGGCGGGCGGCATGGCCGCCATCGTCGACGCCGAGCATGCCCTCGATCCCATCTATGCATCCCGCCTGGGCGTCGACCTCGACGAACTCCTCATCTCCCAGCCGGACACCGGCGAGCAGGCCCTGGAGATCACCGAGACGCTGGTGCGGTCGAACGCGCTCGATGTGATCGTGGTCGACTCGGTCGCGGCCCTCGTCCCGAAGGCCGAAATCGAAGGCGATATGGGCGATTCCCACGTTGGCCTCCAGGCCCGGCTCATGAGCCAGGCGCTCCGCAAGCTGACCGGCGCCATCAGCCGCTCCAACACCTGCGTCATCTTCATCAACCAATTGCGCATGAAGATCGGCGTCATGTTCGGTAGCCCGGAAACCACCACCGGCGGCAACGCCCTCAAGTTCTACGCCTCGGTCCGCATGGACATTCGCCGCATCGAGACCCTCAAGGATGGCCAGGACGCCATTGGCATCCGCGCCCGGGTCAAGGTCATCAAGAACAAGGTGGCCCCGCCGTTCCGCCAGGCCGAGTTCGACATCATGTACAACGAGGGCATTTCCGTCTCCGGCAGCGTGCTCGATGTCGCGACTGATCTTGGCATCGTCCGCAAGAGCGGCGCGTGGTTCTACCTGGGAGAGGAGCGGCTCGGCCAGGGCCGTGAAAACGCCAAGACCTACCTCAAGTCCAATCCCGATGTGCTGGACGAGATCCGCGACAGGATCACCGCGTCGTCGCCGGAACTCTCTGGGCGCATCGAGTATGCCTCTGGAGACGGTGAAGCGCTCGTCGATGAGGACGGAGTGCTGCTCGCCAATTAAGCGCCGTACAGGCGATTCTGGCGCGATTTACGGGCGGTTCCCCTGGGAGCCGCCCGTTTCCCTTGCCACGGGGCTCGCCGATGGCGGCGTCATCGCCGGTCACCACCCGTGGTGGCCGGGTCCGCTTCGTCCCGGATCGCCGCCAGCAATGCCTGGACGAAACCGCCGGGATTGCCCGCGATCATCTGGTGACCCGCGCCAGGCACGACATATCCTCTCACGTTGCCATCGGCGGCCACTGACTCGTACGTCGAGCGTTCGCCACTGATCGTCGCCACCGGCATCGATAGCGCGGCGAGTTGCTCACGGAACGTTGGCGTCCGGTTCGCCAGCAGCGAGGTGGAACACCGGTGCAACGCCATTGGGTCAGCCATCTCCAGGGTTCGGAGCCATTCGCGGCTCTCGACATCGCCCCTGTCCGCCAACAGTCGAGTCGCCCGCAGGAGGGCAGGGTAGCCCTGGGTCACGAAGTGTTCCTCGTCCTGTCCAGCAATCCGCGGGCTGATCGAGCCCTTGCCCGGGTCGAGGTTCGGCTCGGCCACGACCAACCGCTCGATCGAGGCGGGGAACCTGTGGGCGCAGCCAATCGCCACCGAGCCGCCCATCGAATGCCCAAACAGGATCACCGGCCCGTCCACCAGGCTGGAAACGGCCTCCGTCACCTCCCCGGCCATCGCTTCGATCTCGTAGGACCAGTCCTCCGGCGCCAGGCTGTGCCCGTGCCCCGGTAAATCCACCAGAAGAGATCGCCAGCCACGCAGTTCCCGGTAATTGGCCACCCCGGCGAAGGCGATCGTGCTTGCGCCGCCCAACCCGTGAATCCACACGAGAACTGGCGCCTCTGGCTCATGTGAGCCGGTCCACGCCGTCGCCACCGGGATGTCCCGGACGCGCACGAACTCGATGTTCCCTGGTGTGTCGTCCATCCCGCGTGCCTCTCGGCCCTGAGCCATCTCTTCCCGGCAAGGCAAAAGGGAGAAGGCTGTTGCCCCCTCCCTTTTGCCTGTGTGGCGCCTCGGTGGCGGAACTATCCCAACCGGACCGCGCCATACCAGCGCGAACCGTAGTAGGTGGAACTGAGACTGCTGACGCGGACACCCGTGTTCTCGTTCTCGGCATGCACGAACTGGTCGTTGCCGATGTAGATGCCCACGTGGGAGAGGCCAGCCTTGTAGGTGTTCTGGAAGAAGACCAGGTCACCCGGCAGCAGGCTTCCGCGGCTCACCGGCGTGCCGGCCACGGTCTGCGTCCATGTGCCCGTACCGATGTCCTTGCCCATCACGTTCTTGACCACCCAATACGTGAACCCGGAGCAGTCGAACGAGGACGGACCGTGCGTGGCCGAGCGATATGGGTACCCAATGTACCGCATCGCGTAGTTCACCAGCGAGTTGCCAGTGGAGGATCCACCGCCAGGATTCGGGGCGGGATCGGGATCGTTGCCCGAGCCGCCGCGCTTGCTGAGGGCTTCCGACGTCTTGTCGAGCAGGTCGACCGACATGAACGCCTTGAGACCATCGTAGTCAACCGGGTAGAAGCCGTTGGTCGCGTTGCCCGTGATCAGCAGCACTTCACCTGGGTCGACCACCATCATCACGTTGGCGCTCGCCGATGCCTGGTACCGCATGTTGGCGCGGACATTGACCTTGCCGTGATCGCCATTCTTCATGCCCGAACCGCTGCTCGGCGGCGGGGTTGGCGTCGGAGTCGGTGTTGGGTTCGACCCACCGCCGCCCGCCGAGAGGTACTGGCTGCTCATGAAGCCATTCTTGCCGCCGCAGATTACCGGCGTCCAGCCGTTGCTCGCGGAACCCCGGGTCTGAACCGTGGCGCCATGAGCCACCGAGGTGATGACCGAGGCCGTGGAACTGGCGGCAGTGCGGCAGCGCAGGTTGTCGCCACCCGCATCGACAACCGCCGATCCGGTCGCGCCGGAGCCAGGCGCGGGATCAGGATTGGATGTGCCTGGATCGGTCGTGCCGCCACCAGAGGTGGATGTCACGTACGTCGATGAAACGTAGCCGGCCTTGCTGGCGCAGGTGACCGGAGTCCAGCCATTGCTCGCGCCGCCACGGGTCGCCACCGTCGATCCGGCCGGAATCGCCGTGATCACCATGCCGGAGAGGCTCGCCGCCGTGCGGCAATTGAGTGATGCGCCACCCGTGCCCGAAATCTTGACATAGCCGGTGTTGGCTTCGGGATCGGGAGTGGTGGTGGCCGGAGGCGTCGTGGCGCCGCCACCCGAGGTCGAACCAGCGGTGAAGTACTGGCCCGAGATGAAGCCGTTCTGCCCGTTGCATACCACTGGCACCCAGCCGTTGCTCTCGGCGCCGCGCGTCGTGACCACGGTGCCCTCGGCGAGGACCACGATCACCGCGCCGGTCACGGCACTGGCGCGGCAGCGCAAGCCGTCGCCACCCGTGTTCGAAATGGTGCCGGTTCCAGATTTCGCGGTCGCGGTGCTGGTGGGATTGGATGTGCCCGAACCGGAGCCACCCCCCGACACCTCAACATAGGAGATCGAAACGAAGCCATTCTTGCCGTTGCAGACAACCGGCGCCCAGCCGTTGCTCGACGCGCCCCGCGAGGTCAGCACCGACCCCTGCGACACGACGCCCACCACGCCGAAGCTGGTTCCAGCGCCCGCGCGGCAGTTCAGGCTCATCCCGCCCGTACCAACCACAACCACGCTGCTCACGTTGGCGGGAATTTCGTCGCCCGCTCCGCCGGACCACAGATAGTTCACATCGGCGTACCCAAGCTGACCGCCACAACCGACCGTCAGGTATCCGCTGGCGTGTGCTTCATACACGAAAACCGTCGAGCCTTCCGGCATGATGGAGATCACGGCGCTGGTGGCGTCCGGCGATACGCGGCAGCGAAGTCCGTCGCCGTTAGTGCCAGTCACCGTTGCGTCACCGATCGGCTCGCCCAGGTCGGAACCCGGGGCAACCGTCGCTTCTTCCGCGGGTTCGTCAGTCGCCTCTTCGGTGACTTCCCCGGTTTCTTCTTCTGTCGCGGGCTCGTCAGTGGCCTCTTCGGTCACCCCTTCGGCCGCGTCTTCCTCAGTTGCTTCCCCGGTGACCTCTTCAGTGACTTCCTCGGTGGCCTCGTCCGTGGCTTCTTCGGTCACATCGGTCTCTTCAGTCGCGACCTCTTCGGTGACGACTTCCTCGTCCGTGGCTTCCTCGGACGCAACCTCTTCGGTGTCCACTTCCTCGGTGATGACTTCCTCGGACGCTACCTCTTCGGTGGCCGCTTCCTCGGACGCTACCTCTTCCGGGGCCGTTTCCTCGG
>CAZUPA010000038.1:0-9949 GCA_964622205.1 uncultured Sphaerobacteraceae bacterium | reverse complement strand
ACCTCTTCGGTGGCCGCTTCCTCGGACGCTACCTCTTCCGGGGCCGTTTCCTCGGTTTCGACAGGTGCCGCGGTCGCGACGTGAATCGTCACGTAGGCGGTGTCACCGGCATCGATCCACACTTCGCGGTTGTCGACCGCCGCGCCACCAGGCGCGGCGGTCGCGGCCAGCGTGTAGCCGCCGGAGCTGACTCCGAAGAATCCGCTATTGCCATTGTTCGGAATCGCGTCGTTGCCGTCGCAGGCTTCCGCCACCCACGCGCCATCCTGATACAGCGCGAAGCAGGCTCCCGGAACCGCCACGCCGTTCTGGTCGAGCACCGTGACGATCAGGTCGCCAGCCACTGGAACATCGACCGGCTCTTCCTGAACCGCGACATTCTCTTCGGCCGCCACTGGCTCCTCGACGGCTGGCTCTTCTTGAACCGTGGTCTGGCTGTTCAACGCAACATAGTCGGCCTTGACGAAACCGCCCTGACCCACGCAGTTCACGGGAAGGAACTCGATGCCTTCCGACCACACTGCTTGGCCGACAACCTCGATCGACTGACCCTGACCGAATCGCGCCAGGACATCAGCCGAGCCGTAGGCATCGGCGCGGCAGGCGAGACCATCGCCTGGGAGTGGCGCGTTGCTGTTGTCTACAACAACACCGTAGTCAATTGGTTGCTTCCAGGGGATGGTGGGGCTTGATGGTTCTTCTTCGGCGGCGGGTTCTTCTTGCGCGGTGTCGGCGGGCGCCGATGTGTTAGCCGAAAGCAGCGAGGCGCTGATATATCCGGTCTGGTCCCAAACTCCGGCGTAGTACCAGGTCGAGCCGTCGGCGCCGGTAATCGGTCCATCAATGATGAATACTTCGGTTCCGTCCGGAATCGAGCCGATCTTGTTCGCCGATGTGGTTGCGTCGTCCCGCAGTGTCGCATTGTCGCCATCCGCCGAAATGACAGCTGTGTCGCCTGGGGCGAGGTTGCTTTGTCCAAGCGTCACGATCGGGCTCAGCAGCGAGAATCCAAGCAGTGCCGCCACGAAGAGCAACAGTATGCGCTGTGCGCGCCGTAGGATTGCAGACAATCCCTTCCCTCCAGATAGAGTCCTACGTCGAGCAGCCCCTCGACATCGTCGCATTACCGGAGAACAAGGGAATCTCCCTGGTCCAAGCCACGCATGCCTGCTCCGCTAGCCAACGGATGAAACACGAACTCACGCGCGTTTCCGGCACTCTCCGGCAACGGCGAAGGCCATACCCTTCGCTCATCCTGGCAATCGCCAGGATGGAGAACGATCCAACGTTGATCGCGAGCCAGGCGCCTGTTCCGATTCGGAACGCTGGCGGGTGACCCTGTGTCTGGGTTCAGCGTTACGGGCTGTGTGGAAAGGGTGATCGATACCTCATTGAGACGCATTGTTTCCGGGTTATCGCGCGTGCCCGGGTCATCGTCGCCGGTGACCATGCACAGGGGAAAACCGGAAGCATGTGGTTGTCGTCCAAATGACGTGTCGCTGGAACCCCGACGGCCATTCCGGATGCGCCATGCCCAGCCATGAGTCATGTGCTCCGAAGGCGACCTTTCCCCCAGGACAAGGCGACGTTAGCAAAGCCGGATGATGGGTGTCAAGCTGGGCTCCACATGCGCCAATTGCCCGGAAAACGAATATGGAGACCTGCCTGGGACAATCTGTCCACTCCTCGCGGGGATTCAGCCGTTGCGGCGTGAGGTGGTTTGTGAGTATCTGACCGGTAGTCGACGACATCGTGATCGGAACCAGATTGGTATACGATTGGACCGGTTATCCCCGCAGTCGTGCGTATTTCACCGTTCGAGGCCGTGTCTTTCAGGCATGGCCCGCGGGCTGCGATCCGGCCGTTCTTCCGCGAGGGATCCCCGCCTCGGGGAGTGCGTGTCACGGAGTCACGTCGCCTTCCAGCGGGTTGGGCATGAATGCACGAGTAGTGGACGGGGGCACCCGTGGCGTGGTATGGGCCGCCGGGCCTAGAACTCGGTCTGCTCGCCGCCTTGTCGCCGCCGGCGGAACCGGTTGCCGAGCCCGGCTTGCGCCTCGGAGTCGGCGTCGCGTCGCTGGGCGGTGGCCACGTCGAGTTCCTCCTGAATTTGCTCCAGGCGCACCCGCACCCGCTGTTCATGGAGGTACCAGAGATCCCGGTGGAGCGATGCATCGACCTGCCGCAACTCTTCGAGCGCCGCGTTGAGGTCCGAAAGCTTGTACGTGGTTTCGCGGAACTGCTCGTTGGCTTCCTCTATACGCTCGTTCAACCGGTCGAGCCGTTCCTCGAGCGTCTGCCGCAGTTGATCGAACCTTGCGTCGGTTTCCTGGCGCGCGTCGTCCTGCATGTCGATCAGGATGTCGTGCCGCTCGGTGACCTGTGCCTGGAGCCGGCCAAGATCCTGGCGCAGTCCAAGTTCTCCCGCCCGCAACTCGTCCAGGGTGGGATCGACATGCACCAGGCCCCGCCGCTGGTCCTCGAACGAGTCGTAGAGGTGCCCAATGTCCGCCCGGAGTTCGTCCAGCCGCGCGCTGTAGCTTTCGGCCACGTCCTTGACATCCGTCGTCCGCCGGCGTCCCTCCTGGTCCACGATCTTGATCGCGTCCTCCGCCCGGATGATGTCCCGCCGGAACCCGTCGACCTCCGCCCGAACGCCGTCGATGTTGTCGCGCAATCCGTGCGTGAGCGCGGTGTTCCGGTCGTTCACCGCCGAGAGGTGCTCGACGATCGTCACCAGCTCATCGATTCGCTTGTCGGCCTGGCCCGCGTCATCAACCTTGCGGCGGGACGCCTCCAGCAACTCACTGACGTGAGCCTGGAGCGATCGTACCGGGCGAATGCCGTCGTCGATCCGGACTTCGAGTTCCTGGACGACCTGCCGCGTCCGGTTTTCGTCCAGCGCCCGGGCCTGCGCCGTCTGCTGGCCTTCCTGCCGGAGTTGTTCGAGCGCCAAGCGCAACTGCGCCGACAGCGATGCGTTCTGCTTGAGCAGCTCTTCGTCCCGGGTCTGCCTGCTGGCCAGTTCGCGGTTGAGCATCCGGAGTTCATCGATCTGGTTCTGCAGCGAGAGTGTCCGGGCATCATCCCTGCGCCGCTCGTCCTCGTCCCGGTAGTTGGCCATCGTCGAAGGTGGACCCTGCGGGCCGTCGTCTTCGTCGTCCTGGCCGGATGTTGTCGTGTTGGCCTTGCGAGGAGTCACCATAACGTATGTGTTCCTTGAATGAATGCAGGTGAGGATGGTTCGGTCGAACAGCATGTGCGTACATGACCGGATAGGCCTGCCAGTCATGTACGTACAGTATAATCAAGTTGAGGGATGTTGTCGTGTTTGCGGGCGAAATCCGCCGGTACTGGCCGCCTTCGCTAGATGATACGAGACTTTTCCGCCTCGTGGGGGTGCTCGCCGGAGGCGCTGGATGTGGTTTTGGCGGGGATGTCATCGAGGATTTCGATCGCGTCGCAGACGCACCGCGCCAGTGCCCTGGCGTTGTATCCACCCTCCAGCACGGCCAGCAGCTTGCCGCCGTGGCGGTTGGCCACCGGCACGATCTCCCGCATCATCTGGCGGAAACCTTCGTCCGATACCCTCATCCCGCCGATCGGATCTTCCGCGTGCGCGTCGTACCCGGCGGAGAGGATCAGCAGGTCGGGAGCGTAGGCGTCGATCGCCGGCGCCACTGTCTTCCTCAGGTGTTCGAGGTACCCGGCGTCCGAGGTTCCCACTTCGAGCGGAATGTTGATCGTGTATCCCTCGCCCTCGCCGATCCCGGTTTCCGCCTCCGACCCGGTTCCAGGGAACATCGGATATTGATGGAGGGAGATATACAGCACGTCGCTTCTTCCATAGAAGATATCCTGGGTGCCGTTCCCATGATGAACGTCCCAATCGAGAATCGCCACCCGCTTGCAGCCTCGTTCAATGGCATCCGCGGCCGCGATCGCCGCCGTGTTCAGCAGGCAGAAGCCCATTGCCCGCGTTGGCGTCGCGTGGTGACCCGGTGGCCTGGCAATGAGGAACGCCCGGTCGATGTCCCCAGCGAGCATCGCGTCTACCGCGTTGATCGCGGCGCCCGCCGCCAGTCTCGCCACATCGACCGACTCGGCGCGTACAACGGTGTCTCCATCGATCCAGGCGCCACCGCCGGCCGCGACATCCTCCAGTTCATCGAGCATTCCCTGGCCATGAACGCGCAGGATGGCGTCATCGGACGCGGGACTCGCCACCACATTCGGCCGTTGCCCAACCAGGTGGCGGCGTTCCAGTTCGCAATCGATGGCGATGATTCTCGAGGCTCGCTCGGGATGGTCACCCGTGTCGTGCCGCATGAACGCGACGGATCGGAGTATGGCGGTGCGTGATCGCATAGACGTGTGCGCGTGCCCTTCCTTCTCCCCATGAAGCTGGTTTACCGCGATTGGGTGCGATTGGCGTGCGCCGGAGCGTGATGTCAGGAACCGGTTTGCTTGCTCCGGCCGCCGCCTGGTGTGCGCCGGCTGGTGGTGTCAGCCGGCGTCCAGTTTGTCGCCCGGGTTCGCTTCCTCGCGGAGGGAGCGGCCGTGATCGGGGTGATGTTCGAGCCCCGGTAGTCGTCGTCCGGGGAATCCTGCGTCGTGGTGGCCGCCAGCGGGCGATGCAGGAAACTTGTCGGCCCCATCCAGTTGTAGATCAGGGCGCCCCCAATTGGCACGCACAGGATCGCCAGCGCCCACAGGACTTTGTTGTTGCCGCGCACGCGGGAGCGCCGCATCAGGTCACGAAGCGACTGGATGCAAAGCGCATATTGGGCAACGCCGAAAACGATCACGAGCGTTGCGAGCATGGCGGTCTGAATACTCATCTGGGTTTGCCTGGGCGTTCCGGGAACCAACGTCTGTTTCCGATGCGGGGATTCAATGCGTTCCCTATCTCAAGCCGGTATTCACGTCGATTGCACACAATTATATGGTCAATGTGGCGCGCGTGCGATTGTACGTGCGGGTCAATCCTCCACGGCGCGTACGAAATCGATGACCACGTAGCCAAATTCACCCGTATCCACCACGATCACCGGCAACCAGGTGTAGCCGTCCGCTTCGACCGGCTCCCCGGCGACCTCGAGTTGGGTTCCGCGCTCCAGCTCCCGGAGAGGCTCCCCGCTGGTCGTCGGCTCCTCCCGGAAGTTCACTCGATCCTCGATCGTCTCGACGAGGTCGCCTTCAACAACCTCAACCGGCGTACTGGCGGCTGGCTCCTCGTCTTCGGTTGGCTCGGTGTCACCCGTCGAGGCCGGGGGATCGCCCCCGAACGTGATGTACCGTGCCTCCCCACCAATCTTGAACGGTGAGACCTTGAGCAGGTTGTACTCGGTCCAGTCCAGGCCGCCGAACGCCGCCCAACCTTCTCCCGAGGCCCCCGGCATGTACTCGCGGCTGACGTCGTGTACCACCGTCATCGTCGGCATCTGGTCCCACGCCTCCCCGTTCCAGTCGCTCACTTCGAACGCGATGCTGGAGAAGAACGCCGGGAACGGATTCAGGTTTCGCACGATCGCATGCACCGCCGCGCCGTTCACGATCCAGTCGTTGCCTTCCCCAAGCGCCCGCGTCCGGAAGTCGAACAGGTCCCACGCATCGCCGCCGTACAGGACCTCGTCGACCGTAATCTCCCAACCGTCGACCGTCACCGTTTCGCCGAAACTCGCTGGCGAACCCGGTTCACCGCCCACGTCGGTGCTCCCACCCGCCAGCGATGCAACCAGCGGGAGCGTTGCTCCGTCGCCCAGCGTGAACAGCCCGTCAGCCCAGTTCCCACCGGCCTGGGGGCTGTCGAACCACAGGATCGCCGCCGCCGGATCGTCCACCATCACGGCGATCCAGCCTTCGGTCGAGGCGCCGGGCTCGACCGCCGCACCCAGCAACGGCTCCGGAATCGCGATTGGCCCAGTCCGGCGCAGGATGCCATCCGTGCCGGTGGCCGCGAAGTCGGACATCTGGATTACCCGGGTGATCGTGCCGGTGTTCTGGGCGGAAATCCTCGCGCAGACGTAGCTCAGGCCCTCGTCGGGTTCAGGGTTGTTCGCGTTGACATCCGCCAGAAGCGCGAACGCGTCGTTTCCGGAAATCACCTCGACGACCGTGATCGCCCAGATTCCGAGGTTGGCCGTCTCATTCAATGGGTGCGGTGTGGATGTTGCGAATTCCTGAGCGACCACGGGTAGCCTCCTCGGGGCGAATCTGTCTGCCTATGGAACGATTGGAGGGAGTTGCCAGTTTCGGTCCGGTCCCGGCGATCCGGGCAAACAGGACCACGTCTTCTCCTGGCTGATGGTACCGCGAACGGGCGGTTCGGTGAGGCAATATTCGCCCATTGTGATCCAGTGGCGGCGGATCCGCGTTCTACCGGCCAGAAGCCCACGCGGGCTTGGAGAAGGAGACGGACACCGTCTCGGCAAGGGAGTACACGATGTCGACGCTGCATACCACCGGATTCCCAGGAAGCCCCCGGCGACGTGTCGCCCGGGCCCAGTCAATGTTTTCCAGCGATGTGGACGTCTTGAACTACGCCCTGACGCTCGAGCATCTGGAGGCCGCGTTCTACCAGGCCGCCGGCGAGTACGATCTCGGCGCGGACCCGTTCGGCAATTCCATCAACGAGTGGGTCGGGGTTATCGGCGAGCATGAGACGGCCCACGTCGAAACCCTCACCCAGGTCATCTTGGATCTCGGGGGCGAGCCGGTCATGGCCGCCGAGTATGACTTCGGCGTGACCGACGCGCAGTCCTTCCTTGCGACAGCCGCCATCTTCGAGAATCTCGGCGTCGCGGCCTACGACGGCGCCGGTCAGTTCATCGAGGACGCCGATCTCCTCACCGCCGCTGGCGGCATCGTCGCGGTCGAGGCCCGCCACGCCGCCTATCTCAACCTCGTCACCGGCGAGTCGCCATTTCCGGTTTCGTTCGAAACGCCAATGACGCCGGAAGAGGTGCTTGAGGCCGCCGGTCCGTTCATCGTCTCCGGCATGTAATCGAGCGATTCAGACCCGAACGCCGCCAACCGTCTCATGAGCGCCGTTTCCAAGAGGAGCTTGCACCATGGTCACCACCTCGAAGCAGCACACGTACGAATCCATGCTCCAGCGAATGCTGGACATCCGGCTCAACCAGGTTTCCCGCCGTACCCTGCTCGGCCGCGCCGCGATGGCCGGCGGCGGTCTCGCCCTCGCCGGTTCCATCGGCTTCGCCTCCGCCCAGGAGTCGACTCCGGACGATGACATGATGATGGGCGAGGAGATGATGGACGCGCCATTCGACTCCGCGGTGGACGTGCTCAACTACGCGCTCACCCTGGAGCACCTCGAGGCGACGTTCTACCGCGAGGGGCTCGCCGAACTCGGCGTCGACGCCTTCACGTCCTGGGGGTTCGACGCCAGCGTCTTCGACCGCCTCTCCATGATCGAGCAGCACGAGGCCGACCACGTCACCACCCTGACCGCCGTCATCGCCGACCTTGGCGGCGAACCGGTGATGGAATCCACCTACGATTTCGGCTGGACCGATGCCGCGGGGTTCCTGCAAGTCGCCCAGGCGCTGGAGGACACCGGCGTGTCCGCCTATCAGGGGGCCGCGCGATACGCCATGGCCGACGACGGCCTGCTCACCGCCGCCCTGACCATCCATGGCGTGGAAGCCCGCCATGCCGCCTATATCGCCATCCTCAACCAGCAGAGCCCGTTCCCGGAAGCGGTCAATCCGACCCTCACGCCGGACGAAGTGCTGGCCATCGCCACGCCGTTCATCACCGGTTCCTGATCCACGGCCACCTTGGGCCGCGCAACGCTGGGAACCATCGAAACGAGCCCCCGGGAAGCACTACCCAGGGGCTCGTTCCTGTCCATCATGTCGAAGAGCGCCTGTCGGGACGGCGGAGCCTCAGCCCTGGAGAATCTTCACCACCTGCTCGGATCGCACCTCGTCGAAGTTCTCGTACCAGGCTCCGACCGCTCCCAGGCTGGCCGAGGAAATCAGCGCGATGGTTTCGATTCCCAGTTGGCGAAACGTCTCAACGACATCCGGACTGGCGATTGGCGTCGCGATGACGACCGTCGCCGCCGTTTGCCGCGCGAATCGCAACGCCGCCCGCATCGACGCGCCCGTGGCAAGCCCATCGTCAACCAGGATCACCGTTTGCCCGGTGAAATCCGGGTCCGGACGCCCCGCGCGAAGCACCTGATCAAGTTCGACCCTGGCCTCTTCCGCCTGGCGCGTCAGGGTGGCCACCGTCCTCTCATCCAGACCCAGTTCCCGGATCAGCCCGTGACTGTGGAGGTGCTCGCCCCCCGGCCCCACCGCCCCAATCGCTAGCTCGGGCTGCCAGGGACTGCCTATCTTGCGCACCACGATCGCCTCCAGCGGCAGTTCGAACGCGCGCGCGACTTCCGCGGCGACGACCACGCCGCCCCTGGCAAGCCCGGCTACGACGATGCGCGATGGGTCGTATTCCTCCATCACCGGCGCCAGCGCGGTGGCGAGTTGTTGCCCCGCGTGGACCCTGTCGCGAAATCGGTGTGAAGGATGGGGTAAGGAATTTCGCATACTACCTTCCCAGTGTGTCGGCCAGATTTTTCGCTTGTCTCCCATCATAGGGCATGGCACCATGCAATCCGGTCTTGGTATGGATTAATCAGGAGCAGGACGCACAATGCTCGTCATCGCCCATCGTGGAGCTTCGGGCCATGCCCCCGAAAACACCGCCGCCGCCTTCGATCTGGCCATCGAGATGCATGCGGACATGATCGAGACGGACGTGCAGGTCACCCGCGACGGGCATCTGGTCCTGATCCACGACGACCTGGTCGACCGCACCACCAATGGCGCCGGCCCCGTTTCGGACCATACGCTTCCCGAACTCCATGCGCTCGATGCCGGTTCGTGGTTTGGCGCTGAGTCCAAGCCCGCCACCATTCCCACGCTGGAGGAGTTCGTCGAGACGTGGCTGCCGCGGATTCCCGCCTGCCTCGAAATCAAGGACCCACTGGCCGCCGCGCCCACCATCGACTTCCTGCGCGGACTCGGACCGCGCGGCGATGTCCACGTCACGTCCTTTTCGTGGACAGCATTGCTGCATGTCCGCGCCGCGCTCGACGTTACCACCGGCTTCCTCTGTCGCGCCTTCAATGGTGACATCATCGAGCGGTGCGTGGCCCGCGGCATCGTCCAGATTTGCCCGCCCGCGGGGCAACTCGACTCAAGCCTGGTCGAACTCGCCCACAAGCGAGGCCTCACGGTCCGTGCCTGGGGCGTCACGTCTCGCGACGATGTCGATCGCGTCTTCGCCACTGGCGCCGATGGGGCCACCTCCAACTGGCCAGACTGGATGACCGAGCATCCTGATTACACGAGGGAGCGTGGAGCATGACCCTGATGCTCGATTGGTTCGATGTCCGGGAAGCCGAACCAGGCATCTTCATTATTGAAGAGCCACTACACGTCGAGCGCGTGAAGTCGTACCTGGTGGTTGGCGATGAGCGGGCCGCGCTGATCGATACGGGGATGGGGGTCGCCAACATCCGCGAGGTCGTCGACTCGCTCACGGACAAACCGGTGACGGTCCTGCTCAGCCATGCCCACTGGGATCACGTCGGCGGCAACACCATGTTCGACAGCATCCTCATCCACCCGGCCGAGGCGGATGTGCTGCCGGAAGGGTTCCCCAACGACCGGCTCCGGAAATGGTTCGCGCCGGAGCAACTGACCGGTCCGCTGCCGCCTGGTGTCAACTCCGATACGCTGGCGATCCCACCCAGCCAGGCGACTGGCGAGTTAGCGGACGAGCAAGTCGTCGATCTGGGCGGCAGGCAACTGGAAGTCCTGCACTGCCCGGGGCACTCTCCCGGTGGCGTGGTGTTTCTCGACCGCGCCAATGCCCTCCTGTTCAGCACCGATCTCGCTTACCGCGGGTTTCTGTACGC
>CAZUPA010000037.1:0-23934 GCA_964622205.1 uncultured Sphaerobacteraceae bacterium | reverse complement strand
GGTTCGTGGCGGGCGAGTCGCTGGACACCGCCATCGACGCCGCCCGGAAACTCGACGATGGCGGCATCTCCGTGACGCTCGATCTCCTTGGCGAGAACGTGGACTCGGCGGAGAAGGCGCGGGAATCCGCGATTCGCTTTTGCGACACGCTCCGCGCCATGCGGGAGAACGGGCTCGATCCCAATATCTCGATCAAGCTCACCATGCTCGGCCTCGACCTGGGCGAGGAAGTCGCCCGCGAGAACACCAGCCACATCCTGGAAGTCGCCCGCGAGGTCGATGGATTCGTCCGCATCGACATGGAAGGCTCCGCCTACACCGCGGTCACCATGCGGATCTTCGAGGACCTCCACTCGCGGTGGCCCCAGGAGGTCGGCATCGTAATCCAGACCTACCTGCGCCGCGCCGAAGCCGATGTCCGCCGCGCCATCGAACTCGGGGCGCGGGTTCGCCTGGTGAAGGGAGCCTACGCCGAGCCGGAATCCGTCGCGTTCCAGGATAAGGTCGAGATCGACGAGAACTATGCCCGCCTGGCTCGCCTGCTGCTCAGCGAAGGTCATTTCCCCGCCATCGCCACCCATGACATGGCTCTTGTCCGCTCGACCATCGAACATGCCCAGCGCCACGGAATCTCGCCCCAGCGTTTCGAGTTCCAGATGCTCTACGGCGTCCGCGGCGACCAGCAGGCGAAGCTCGTCGCCGATGGTTATGGCATGCGCGTCTACGTTCCCTTTGGCGCCGAATGGTACCCGTACTTCACCCGCCGCATCGCCGAGCGGCCAGCCAACGCATTTTTCGTCCTTCGCCAGCTCGCCGGCTGACCTACGGCGAGAACCCACACACCTTACGATCGGGCTGGCTATCCATCCTGCTCGGGGACATATCGTCGCCGCATGATGGGGCTGGCCGCTGGTCCCGCCGTGAACACGAATCCCTCCCCGTCAACCCGCTTGCCAGTCTTCCGGTCCACCACCACTGGTTCCATTTCCTCACCGGTTTCCGCATCGACCAGGATCATGCTGCGCTCGTCAGGCTCGAGTCGTGAGTTCCCCCACGCCGCCAGCGCCACGACGATCGGCCGCAGCGATTTCCCCATTTCCGTCAGCAAATACTCATGACGGGTCGGATTGGTCTGGTACGGTCGGCGTTCGATGATTCCGTTGTCCAGCAACGTCTTGAGCCTGTTCGTCAGAATACTGGTGGAGATGTTGAGGTTCGCCTGGAATTGATCGAACCGGGTGTACCCGTCAAACAGATCGTGAAGCAGCAGGAGGGTCCACCATTCGCCGACATAGCCGAGCGCGGTGGATAGCGGGCATTCGCGATCTTCAGGTCTGAGCTTGCTTCCCATTGTTGACACCGCTCCGAGTGACTGCTAATATCGAAGTTAGTCACTTCGTTTTGCGAAGTGACGTGTCAATCGTCGCAGGATGGGAGCTTGTTCGCAAGGGAGGTTCCTGTTCCGGACCAGCACATCGAGTCTGGGAGACCTTCCCCGGCGGCATTCCTCGTCTTGGATCCCGCGCTCTCGATCGTGGATCTGGCTACATGATCGACGGCGGCACGCTTCCACCTATCTGAACATCACCCACGGAAAGGGAACATCACATGAAAAGCTCGATGAGCCAGTCCATCGCCCGTATGGATATTCCCGCCACCATTCGACAGTATCTCGACCGTCATCGCGTTCGGGACGCGGAAGGAGCGATCGCTACATTCGCTCCCGATGCCACTGTTCTGGACGAGGGGCACACCTATCAGGGCATCGCCGAAATCCGTTCCTGGCTTGTGAATGGCGCCAGCGAGTACACCTACACCACCACCGAAACAGGATACGAGCGGAGGGATAGCGATCGTTTCACGGTCCTGACGCATCTGGAAGGTAACTTCCCCGGCGGCGTCGCGGATTTGGCGTTCGACTTCACGCTGACCGGCGGCCTGATCGGCGCGCTCGAAATCGCCTAGCGGATTCACGGGCTTGGGAAGGATGCCGGGGCGTGAGAATGTCCGGCTCCAGGACCACGATGCGCAAAGCGCCATGCCAGGAAACCCGGCATGGCGCTGTTCCGTTCAAGCTGACTCGTCAGTCGGCCGCGACGCCGTTGCGCCGCTCAGCCTTTGGCTCCCCGGAGTCGTCCTCGTCCGCGGCCACGTCCTCCCCACCAGAGGCGATCGCCGGATGCTTGTCCTTGGCGGTCTTCAATCGCTGCACGATCTCCATCGGCGGCACCCCGCCATCGAGCAGCCCCAGGATGTAGCACGCCAGCGTGGTGCGAACGCGCTCGCTTGGGTACACCGTCAGGGAGAGTTGAAGCGACCGCACGGCCTGCTTGTGATGGTTCTTCACCGTCCACACACTCAGCCCAAGGTGATTCGAGATCTCCTCATAGCTCATGCCGTAGGCCTGCAATCGCAACACTTCGCGTTGTCGGGGCGTCAGTGCCGCGCCACGGTCGGCCGTATCGGTGGAAATCCCCATGTGGTGTAGCTCCCATTCCGCCCAGGTGAGAAGTCGCCAAGGTCCCCAGCAAACCGGCACATGCATGTCTTCCGGGATTGATCCGGGCTTCCCCTAATTCTAGAATCTTCAGCCTCACCCGACCGTGGCGAAAAAGTCACGTGGCTGGGTGACCCAGCGTAGTACCTGTGCGTTACGTTGGCCCGACCGTCGATAGGATGGAAGTCATCTCTCGCGACGATCGACCTTGCCACTCCATACCTCCCAATCCACGTTAGTGGCACAATGAAAGCATACGGAAACCGTGATCGATGCATCCCGGACTTCCGAGGATTGGAGACATAATGAACAGCGACCAACAGGAAACCTCCACGACCATCCTTCCCGATCCGCTCCCCGCGCGGGAGCAGGCGTCTCGCGGCCCTGGGCCCGCGGCCGCCACCGGGCAATCAGCCATCGAACCGATGTGGGTACTCATCAAGCGGTTGCCACGCTATGTTCGCCTGGCCTCGGCCATGGCGCGGGACCCTCGCGTTCCCACGTCCGCCAAGGCCATGCTGGCCATCGGCGCGGCGTACCTTGTGTCGCCAATCGATCTGGTGCCAGGCATCATTCCAGTGGCGGGCCAGCTCGACGATCTCTACGTGGTGCTCACGGGACTTCAGCAAGCCATGCGCATTACGCCAAAGACCGTGGTGGACGAGCATCTCAAGCAAGTGGACCTCACCGACCAGGACATCTCGGACGATCTCGCCGCCATTCGCCTCTTTGTTCGTAAGGGAGTCGCCTGGACCTTCCAGAAGGGCGGGCAGGCGGTCGCCGGCATTTCTCGCCAGGCATCGCACTTGTTCGAACGGGCCCGATCCAGGGGAGAAACACCGCATGACCAGAAGCCGCTCTAATCGCGGACGCCGGCGCAATCGCGACCGCTCCAATGACCCCGGTACACAGCAGCAGCCAGGCGCGATCGAGGAAGCCGCCGCCTCCGTGCCTGAGGCGAGCGATGGTGAGGCCCAGCAATCCACCTCGCCCCAGGAGCGACGCAACCGCCGTTCCGATCGTGGCCCCCAGTCCCGCCGCGATGACCAGCCGCGAGCGGACGGGGGCCCTGGGGACTCTCGCCACGGCGAACGCCGCGAAGACGGTCGCCAGGGCGGTGGCCGGGAACGATCCGGGCGTCGCCGTCAGGGCCGGTCCCGGCAGCAGTTCCAGCCAATCACCGGCGAGGTGTTGAAGCTTCGCGTCCAGGTTACCGGCGATCGGTCGCCCGTTTTCAAGCGACAGATCGCCGAACTCGATACCCCGGAAGGACCCGCGCTGGGCTGTCCAATGCTGACCCGCACCCGTCTCGGTCTGCCCTTCAAGGGCGGGAACCAGGCTCCCCGCTGTGCGCTTGCCTGGGCAATCCATTCCGAGACCGAAGCCTCCTACTGCATGGAAACCCGCGATCTCGCCGCTTGCTGGAAGGCGCACCCGGAGCGCCTCGAGGAGATTCGCCAGCGCCTGGCCGAACGCGCCGCGGATTGAATCCCCTCTACAAGCCGCCAGGCTCACGGAAAACGGGCCGGCTCCCCTCGCGGGAACCGGCCCGTTGCCTTCTTCGGTGGTCAGGTGACCAGGTCGACTACGCGGTGGCGGTCGCCCGGGGCCTCTTGCCATCCCACGGAGCATTCGTTTCGATGAATGCCGAAACGCCGTCTGGCATGAACTCCCGCAGGTCCATCGCTGGGTACTTCAGGTTGTCTGGCAAATACAGGTGGAAGGTGAACTGCACCGGTTCCACGCGCTCCATGTTCGCCCACCAATCGTAGAGGTCCGGCAGCCAGTCGAACGATGTCGCCCGAACCCGCCACAGCGCGATGCCGGCCCCGCGTTCGTAGGCCAGCGGCTCTCCGAAGTACACCTTCGCGGTGCCCTTGGATTCAATGATCGCCTTCACGTCGTCATAATGACGAGGGGACCCCTTCAACGTGAAACGATAGCCGAGAGGAGCAGGGGCCGGCTTGATGGCCATCTCCTTCTTCAGCTTTGTCTTGCTTTCCCAGGGCAGGAGCCGCATCCAGGATTTCCTCCAGCTACCATTCGTGGCACAGGGCCAGTGTCCCGGCGCCTCAACGGCGCCCGTGAATTGTCGAGCACAGTGTACCGCGAATGATTCTCCGGTACCTTCCCAGCCAACCCATCCATTGGAGCTAGACCCCGCATGACCGCAAGCAAGCCCCAACGCAATCTCGAACTCAAGGTCAGGTGTGAGCCCGGCGGCATCGATGGCATCCTCGTTCGCCTCCAAAGTCTTCTCTGCTCGCCCATCGAACATCTCCACCAGGTCGACACCTACCTGAAGGTTCCCCATGGCCGGCTCAAGCTGCGGGAATTTCACTCCCTGTCCTCGCCGCCAGTCGCCGAACGCGCCGAACTCATCGCCTACCACCGGCCTTCCGAAACCGGCTCCCGCTTCAGCACATACGAGGTGGTTCCCATTCCGGGCCGGCATGCGGCCGCCCTGCTACGCTCCCTGCTGATGACGCACGACGAACTCGTTCGCATCGACAAGCAACGCCAGGTCGCCGTCGTCGGGCATACCCGCGTTCATCTCGACCGCGTCCTCGGACTTGGGGAATACGTCGAACTGGAGACGGTTATCGCCGGAATCGACGACGCCCAGGGTGCCGCCGAACAGGCACAGGTCATCGCCGCGCTCGGCCTCGATCGTCTCCCCAGCGTCGCCGGGTCATACAGCGATCTCGCCCTCCAGCGTCCCGATTCGGAAGGGTAGTATCCTTCAATACGTAACCTGATCCGGAACGTGACACGTGCTTGGGGCCTGGAACGGTGAGTAGTGCAACGGCAACGCGTCAGACCGCGCGAATCAATGGTCTGTCGATGTCCTGGCTGGAGTGGCCGAACCCCGGCATGACTGGCAATTGCAGCGTCGTCCTGCTCCATGGCATCCTCCAGAGCGCCGACGAGCAGTCCCATATCGCGCGGCGCCTGTCGCGGTTCCACCACGTCGTGTATCCCGACCTCCGCGGCCGTGGCCAGACCGAGATGCCAGACGGCCCCTGCGATCCCGCGACCATCGCCGCGGATGTCGCCGCGCTCATCGAGCGCCTCAACCTGGAGCGGGTCGTCGTCATTGGCCGGAACCATGGCGCCGCCGTGGGCTATCACCTTGCCGCGAACAGCCCCGGCGCCGTGCATGGCCTCGTCCTTGGCGACTGCTCACCCGAGATCACGCCCGAACGAGCCGAACGCCGCATGCGGGAAATCGCCGCCATCCCGCGCTCGTTCGACTCGCTGGATGACGTCATGGCGTTCTACCAGGACGACATGGGCGTCTCCGCCGACCGCGCCAGGCACGACATCCCCAACGACCTCGCTGAGTTCGGCGGCGTCTTTACCTGGCGACATAACCTGGACCACGTGGCCCGCATCGAGGCCGCCTGCTGCCCGCGCGAGGATTGGGACGTTGTCGCCCGCGTTCAGGCGCCCACACTGGCGCTCGCCGGGCAGCGCAGCCATATCGCCAGGGCAACCCTCGACCGGATGGTGAATACCATCCCCCGCTGCGAGGCGCAGGTTATCGTCGGCTCCGGACCAGATGTCTACCTCGGCCGTGGCGCCGAGCAAACCCGCGGCGCGATTGACATGTTCCTCATGCGGCTCAACCGCGACGACCGCTAGCAACCGTGGCGGTTACAGGTACCGAAAAAACCCTTCGGAGCTACGTAATAGCAACGATCGTAATCCTGCCCGCCTGATCGCATTTGGTTCTCGCCACACAATATGCTCCACCGTCGGGTAGGGGCGGATCTGTCGAACCGAAGACAGACCGTCTGGCTCGAACGAGCCTGGTTCGACTGTTGTCCGCCCAGGAGACCGGGCGAATTCTCACGGTCGTCGCAATCCGATACGATGAGGGTGTTGCGACGATCACGAGAACCCAGGCCGGAGCAGGTCCGCTCACTCCAAGATCACGAAGCATTCAGCCGGTCTCCCGTCGGTATCAGTACGTCGCCCGGCCCCCGGACACATCGAACACCGCCCCGGTGCTGAACGTCACATCCTTCGAGCAGAGGAACCGCACCATCGCCGCCACCTCCTCCGGCTGGCCCACGCGGCCCATCGGTATCCGGCTCGTCATGTAGGCGACATGCTCCTCGGAGACCTGTTTCAGGATCTCCGTCTCGATCACCGCCGGGGTCACCGCGTTCACGATCACGCCCCTTGCCGCCACTTCCTTGGCGATCGCCTTCGTGAGCCCGAGCACCCCGGCTTTCGCGGCGGAGTAGGGCGCGGCGTTCGGGTTGCCTTCCTTGCCCGCGATCGACGCGATGTTCACGATCCGCCCAAAGCCCCGCTCGATCATGCCTGGCAATACCGCCCTGCATCCAAGGAACACGCCTCCCAGGTCGATGTCGATCACCTGCCGCCATTCCGTGTACGACAACTCCCATGCCGGCGCCGACCGCCCCGCGATCCCGGCGTTGTTCACCAGGACCGATACCGGACCCAGCGTCCCCTCCACGAGTGACACGGCGGTGGTCCACTGCTCTTCGTCCGTCACGTCGAGCCTGACCGGAATGGCGCCATCGCCAATCGCCTTGGCGGTTGCCGAGGCCGCCTGCTGGTCGATATCCGCGATCGCCACCCGCGCCCCATCGTTGGCGAGCCGGGTCGCCACCGCCCGGCCAATCCCCCGAGCCGCGCCGGTCACCATCGCTACCTGCCCACTCAGTTCACCCTGATCGCCCATCCGATGCACCTCTCCGTGGATGTGTCAGTCGCTGTTCGTTGCTCCCAGGATGGTAGCGCCACGAGCCGGAACGCGATAGCGTCCCTCCCGCCGCTGGGTACAATCACCTCATGCCAATCTCGCTCGTAGCCACAGGAGCCAGCCCGTGACCACCACCCTCATCCGGAACGCCACGATGCTGGCCACCATGGACGACCATCGTCGCGAGATCGCCGATGCCGCCATCCTCATCGAGGACAATCGCATCGTCTCCATCGGCCCAACCAGCGAGATCGCGACTCCAGACCTCGATGCCGAAACGGTCATCGACGCTTCGGGCATGGTCCTGCTCCCCGGACTCGTCAATACCCATCACCACTTTTTCCAGACGTTGACTCGTGCATATCCCGCCGCCCAGGACGCGGACCTCTTCACCTGGCTTCGCACGCTCTACCCAATCTGGGCGGGCATCACGCCAGAGGCGATCCAGGCCAGCACCCGCACCGCGCTGGCGGAGTTGCTGCTTTCTGGCTGCACCACCGCGAGCGACCATACCTACATCTGGCCGAATGGAGCCCGCATTGACGACCAGATCGAGGCCGCCGCCGGTATCGGCGTTCGCTTCCATGCCTCCCGCGGCTCGATGTCGGTCGGCGAAAGCGACGGCGGTCTTCCGCCTGACTCCGTCGTGGAATCCGAACCGGACATCCTTGCCGACTCCCGTCGCCTGGTCGAGCAGTATCACGATCCGAACCCTGGCGCGATGACGCGCATCGTCCTCGCCCCGTGCTCGCCCTTCAGCGTGACGCCCGATCTCATGCGCGAAAGCGTTGAACTTGCCCGGTCGTACGGCGTCCACTCCCACACTCACCTCGCCGAAACCCAGGACGAGCACGAGTACTGCCTCAACCAGTTCGGCCGTACGCCGGTTGAATATTGCGAAGATCTCCAATGGATGGGCGAGGATGTCTGGCACGCCCACGTCGTCCACCCGTCTGGCGACGAAATCACCCGCATGGGAAACTCCCGCACGGGCGTGGCCCACTGCCCCTCCTCGAACATGCGTCTTGCCTCTGGCATCCCTTCGGTCAACGCCTGGCGGGCCAGCGGCATGCGGATTGGACTCGGCGTCGATGGCTCGGCCTCCAACGACGGCTCCCACCTGCTCGCCGAGGCCAGGATGGCCATGCTCCTCCAGCGCGTGGGCGGCGACCCGGCCGCCATTTCCGCCCGCGAAGCGCTCCATCTCGCCACCCGTGGCGGAGCCGAAGTCCTTGGCCGCGACGACATCGGGTATCTCGCGCCCGGCATGATGGCGGACATCGTCGGAATCCGCATCGACACCTTGCCATTCGCTGGCGGGGCCGTCCACGATCCGGTCGCCGCGCTTGTCTTCTGCCAACCGCAAACGGTCGATTTCAGCATGGTCAACGGCAAGGTGCGCGTCACCGAAGGCCAGATCGTTGACGTCGATCTCCCCGCCCTCGTCGCCCACCACAACCGGGTCGCCGTCGACCTCGCTCGCGGCGAACTCACCACCCGCCGCGTCTATTGAGTCGCGAACGCCCCGATTCGTCTCACTGGAGCATCCGCATGTCCGACCCGTTCGCCAGTCCAGTTCTCGCCACCCCCCGACTGATCCTTCGCCCATACGCGCTGGACGACGCGCCGGTAGTCGAGGCGCTGCTTGCCACTCCCGAAGTCAGCGAGACCACCCAGAACATCCCCTATCCCTATCCGGAAGGCGCCGCCGTCCAATGGATCGCCGGTCACCGGGCCGCCGCCGAAGCGGGCTCATCCCTCGCCTGGGCGGTGGTTCGTGAGAGCGACTTGACGCTGATGGGTACGATCTCGCTTGGCCTCGACCTGCGGAACCATCGTGGAGCCCTTGGCTACTGGATTGGAGTGCCGTACTGGAACCAGGGCTACATGTCGGAAGCCGCCACGGCGGTCACGGCATGGGCCTTCCAGGCGTTGCGCCTGAACCGAGTCGAAGCCCTGTGCCTGCCTCGCAATCCCGCCTCGGCCCGGGTAATGGAGAAGGCGGGCATGACCTACGAAGGCATCCTCCGCGGCTACATCCGCAAGGGAGACCACTTCGAAGACGTCGCCCTCTACGCCCGCCTCGCCACGGATTGACCATCCCGCGATTCGCGCCGCGAACGCAAAACACCCATCCCGGACATCACTCCGGAATGGATGCCTTTTCGTGTTCGCCTCGAAACCGGCTATATCGCCTTGAACACCGCCGACGCGTTCTGGCCGCCGAAACCAAACCCGTTCGCGACCGCTACCTTCACCTGCTTCTCGCGCTTCACGTTCGGCGTGTAATCCAGGTCGCACTCCGGGTCCGGATCGGTCAGGTTGATCGTCGGCGGAATCACCCCGTCCCGGATCGCCAGCACGCACGCCAGGCTCGAAACCGCGCCCGCCGCGCCCAGCAGGTGCCCGAGCATCGACTTGTTCGCCGAAATCGCGATCGAGTGCGCCCTGTCGCCGAACACCCGTTTAATCGTGTTCGTCTCGCCAACATCGCCAAGCCCGGTCGCCGTCGCGTGGGCCGCGATATAGTCGACATCGCCCGGCGTCAGGTTCGCTCGCTTCAACGCCCCGTTGACCGCCGCCGCCTGTCCCCGGCCGCTCGGGTCCGGCGCGGTGATGTGGAAGGCATCGGACGTGTATGCCCCACCCGCGACTTCGCAGATCACGTTCGCGCCACGCCGGGCCGCGTGCTCCTCGGATTCGAGCACCATCACGGCCGAGCCTTCGGAGAACACGAAACCGTCGCGTCCCTTGTCGAACGGGCGGCTCGCTCCCTCTGGATCGTCGTTCCGGGTGGAAAGCGCGCCCATGTTTCCCAGCCCGGCGAGTGCCACCGGCGTGATCCCGGCCTCGGTTCCGCCCGCGATCACCACATCCGCGTCGCCACGCTGGATCATGTGTACCGCATCGACGAACGCCTGCACGCCCGCCGCGCAGGCCGCCACCGAGGTCACCGTTGGTCCGTGAATCTGGAACGTGATCGCCACCTGGCAACTGGCCATGTTGGGCGCGAACAGCGGAATCAGGAACGGGCTCACTCGCTTCGGCCCATTGTGCGCCATGTTGGTCACTTCGTTCTCGATGGTGCCGATCCCGCCGCCGCCGGTGTTGATCATGATGCCGATGCGCTCGCGATTCTCGTCGGTGATTTCGAGACCCGCATCCTCGATCGCCTGCCGCGCCGCGGCCACGGCGAACTGGGCAAACCGGTCCATTCTGCGGGCCGCCTTGAAGTCGATGAAGTCCTTTGGCACGAAGTCGGGCACTTCGCCGGCAATCCGCACGTCGAGGCCCGACGCGTCGAAGTGCTGGATCGTCCGGATGCCAGAGCGCCCCGCCGTCAGGCCCGACCAGAACGCCTCGACCCCTATCCCAAGCGGGGTCATCGCCCCAGCCCCTGTCACAACCACCCGAGTCACCAGCCGCGTCCTTTCGTAGTCCAGCATCGGTGCTGGAGAGGGTCCCAGTTCCTGAATTGCCCGGCCGCGCTCGACGATTTCAGCGGTCGCGCGCGCCGGGCCGGGGCGATGGGGACACCCGTGAATCGCATTGCTCTATTAACCCCCATTTGGAGCGTAATGGTAGCGGCATTGCCACCGCCGTGCTACAAAGCCAGGTCGGCCATCCCAATCGTGCGTACACCACGGTCGATTCGCTTGATCAGCCCGGCCAGCACGTTGCCCGCGCCAAGCTCCACGAAGGTGTCCGCGCCAAGCCCAATCATGGCCTGGACCGATCCCGTCCAGTTCACCGGGCGCTCCACGTGGTGCTCCAGATCGACGTGGATGTCCTCCACCGTCCGCACCGGCGCCGCCGAGACATTCCCCACGATTGGGAAGGCCGGGTCCGCGAATGGCAGAATCGCCGTGATCTCCTTCAACCGGGCCGATACCTCCGCCATCAACGGCGAGTGCGAGGCGATCGACACTGGCAATCGCGCTACCCGCTTCGCGCCCGCGGTCTTCGCCAGCTCCATCGCCACTTCCAGCGCCGGAACCTCGCCCGAAATCACGATCTGGCCGGGGCAGTTGGCGTTGGCCACGTTGATCACGCCATTCGCCGACGCCTCCTCGCACACGGCCACCAGCGCGTCCTCGTCCAACCCGAGCACCGCCGCCATGCCGCCTGGCCGCGCCGTGCCGGCTTCCGCCATCAACCGCCCACGCTCCCGCACCAGCCGCAGCGTGTCCGGGAACGAAAGCGATCCCGCCGCGACCAGCGCGGTGAACTCGCCCAGCGAGTGTCCCGCCGCCGCGACTGGCGCCAGGCGTGTGCGCTCTAGGGCCGCCTTCGCCTCCAGCGCCCGGAGCGCCGCCACGCTGACCGTCAGGATCGCGGGCTGTGCATTGAAGGTGTCGTTCAGTTCATCGACCGGGCCTTCGAACATCAGTGTCGAGAGGTTCGTCCCCAGGATCTCGCCGGCCTCGTCGATGGTCGCCTTCGCCACCGGTGACGACTCGTAGAGGTCCTTGCCCATTCCCACGACCTGGCTCCCCTGGCCAGGAAACACGTATGCGAAACTGGAGCCAAGCTGTTCAGAAACACTCATGAAATCGGCCTTTCCATCAAGAGAGGGTGGATGTCGCCGCGGTGGGCATAGCCCTATCCGCGCAGGAATCCGCCTTCCGAATTGATCACTTGTCCGGTAATCCAGCACGCTTCATCGCTCGCCAGCCACGCCACGAGACGCGCCGCGTCATCCGGCATTCCAACCCGGCCAGCCGGCGTGACCCTCACGATTGCCTCCCGCAAGGCATCGTCCATCCAGCCGGTATCCGTCGGCCCCGGGTTGACGACATTGACGGTGATGCCCCGGGCCGCGAGCGATGGTGAGATCGAGGTGCTGAATGCGATGATCGCGCCCTTCGAACCCGCATAGGCAAGTTCATCCGGCATCGGCCCGAGATGCTGTCCCGAACTGAAGTTGATCACCCGGCCCGCCGAGCCCTCGTACCGCCGGGCGAACTCCACGGTCAGCATCGCGGTTGCCCGGTAGTTCACCGAGACGTGCATGTCCAGCGATGCCTCGGTCAGCGTGTCCCAGGAATCGTGCGTCGAGTACGCGGCGTTGTTGACCAGGATGTCCACCGGGCCAAGCTCGCCCGTCACCCGGTCGAACACCCCGGGAGCCACGCTCGGCTGGGAAAGGTCTACCGGCAACGAAAGCGCCCGAGCTCCCTCTGCCTCCAGTTCCCGTCGAAGCGTCTCCGGTCCATCCTCTGGCGCTCCGTACATCTCCGTGTCGTAGCCGAGAAAGTGCGTGAAGGCGATATCCGCTCCGTTCGCCGCCAGCCTCCGGCAAATAGCCGCCCCTATCCCGATCGTCCGTGTCGCGCCGGTCACCAGCGCAACCCGCCCGCTCAAAGGTTTGCCCTGTGCCATGCCGGTTCCATCCATTCCGTTTTCCGCCATCGAACGAGATGATGCGGGCGAAGGAGTCGTCTATTGCCGGAGCAGCCAACGCTGCCGGTCCCAGGTCACGACATACAGCACCACCACGGCCGTCATCAGCGTCTCCGAGGCGGCGCGGTTCGCCCCAAGCCAGAGCCCGACGGCCGCCACCGCGAAGAAGCCGATCTCGATGGCGAATCGCACCCAGCCGGGCACCACGACCGGCTGCTCGGCCTTGTTTGGCGGATCGTATCGCACCCGGAAGATGCCCCAGACCGCGGCTCCCGCCAGCACGAGCACCGCCGCCAGCACGGCGCCGATCCAGCCGCCGTCGCCAAGCCACCAGCCGAGAAAGCCGATCCCTACCAGCCCGAAGATCTCCAGCAGGAACCGGGCCGCCAGTATTACCACGGGTGTGGTTGGCGGCGGATCGGCGGGCGCCGCCGTGCTCGTAATGTTCAGGTTCACGCGTTGCCGAAAGCCCGCAGGATCAGGCAGGCGTTCTGGCCGCCCAGCCCGAACGAGTGCTTCGAAATCACCCGGACCCGCGCATTCCGTGCCTCGTTGCCCACGATGTTTAGATTTACCTCCGGATCTGGGTTCCGGTGGTTCCGCGTCGGAGGAATTCTCCCGTCGGTAATCGTCCGCACCGCCGAAATCGTTTCCAGCGCGCCCGCCGCCGCCATGCAGTGACCGATGGCGCCCTTGATCGAGGTGACCGGTATCTCCGATGCCCTGTCCCCAAACACCAGGCGGATCGCGTTCGCCTCGGCCACGTCACCCGCCGGGGTCGACGCCGCGTGCGCGTTGATGTGGTCCACCTCGCTCGCGTCCATCCCCGCGTCGGCCAACGCCGCCGTGATTGCCCGGGCCGCGCCCTCACCGCCGGGCATCGGCGCGATTGGATGATACGCATCGTTGGACGTCGCGAACCCCACGATCTCCGCCAGGATCGTCGCTCCCCGGGCTTGCGCGTGCTCCAGGTCTTCGAGCACCAGCATCCCGGCGCCTTCACCGAGCACGAATCCCGCCCGGGTTGCATCGAAGGGGCGGCTCGCCCCATCCGGGTTGTCGTTCGAATCCGTCACCAGCGCCCGCATCGCGGCGAACCCCGCCTGGAATAGCGGGTGCGCGGTCGACTCCATCGCCCCGGCGATCATCAGCGGCGCCTTGCCGTACTTGATCGCATGGAACCCATCGCCGATCGCCTGCGAGCCCGTCGCGCAGGCGGTCACCACCGTTGAACTGGGACCTTGCATTCCGAACTGGTGCTGCACCGTGTACGCCCCCAGGTTGTGCGGGAACATCACGTGCAGGTGTGGAGGAACCCGCGATGTTCCCCGTTCCAGGAACGTCTCATGCACTGGCAATAGGTCGTCGTACGTCCCGCCAACACAGGTGCCGAATGCCGCGCCCGCGTCGGAGAGGTCGATCACGGGCTGAAGGTCGTCGTCGAGCAGACCGGCCTGGCTGAGTGCCTGTCCGGCCGCCTCCAGCGCCATTTTCGAGTACAGCGAGGTGTTCCGTGCCGCCTTGCCACTCAGGAACCGCTGTGGAAGGCTCGCCCGGTCGATCTCACCACGCAACACACAAGGATGCTGCGCGGGATCAAGGTTGTCCGAACGCTTGATGCCGGTTTCCCCGGCCACGATGCGGGCCCACGTCTCCTCCGCGCTGTTGGCCAGCGAGCTGACCGCGCCCAGGCCGGTGACCACGACCCGCCTGGGACGAATCGAGGGGGGGGTAGTGTCGCTCACGGTGGTGCTCTCCTTTGAATGTCCTGGTCGCCGCGCCGCGAACCGCGTGAGGCCCATTAGCCGTCATTCCGAAACGGAACCTCGTCGTTGGCACGGGTTTGCC
Source organism: uncultured Sphaerobacteraceae bacterium (assembly GCA_964622205.1). Classification (GTDB taxonomy): domain Bacteria; phylum Chloroflexota; class Chloroflexia; order Thermomicrobiales; family UBA6265; genus JACCYX01. The sequence goes on along the minus strand of CAZUPA010000037.1, from coordinate 9,448 downwards.
GAAGAATACCGCCCCATACGCCGAGAAGGCACGCATTTCCAGTCCAATGGGCAGGCTTATTCCTTCGGTGTATCTGGCCGCATGCCCCACTCGCTCCACGACGGAGCGTAGTTCCGCGCATGCGCGAACCCGAGTGCCCGCATCACGACGTAGGTGTTGGCGGCGCGGAAACCGCCAGCGCAATAGCTGGTTGTTTCCTGCTCCTTGTCCAGGCCGGCGGCGGCGTACATGGCGGCGAGTTCGTCCATCGGCTTGAACGCGCCCGTCGCCGGATCGAGGTGATTCGTCCAGTCGATATGCACCGATCCTGGGATCGTGCCGGCGTCATGCTCGTGCGCGGCCCGGGTGTCGATCCGCTGGGTCGTGCCATTGTCCGCCGACAGGTCGGCGAGAATGTCGTCGGCGGTCGCGATCACCGCCGGGCGCGGCGCGATGGTTGTGGCGGCGCGAGTGGGCGTAACCGGCTCGTTCGAGAGTGGGAGCCCGGCCGCGCGCCAACCGCGGATACCGCCGTCCAGCATCGCGCCATTGCCGAGTCCGGCCGCATCCAGCAGCCATACGCCATATGGGGCCATCGTGCCGCTGATGTCCTCGTAGAACACCACGGTGCGGTCTGGCGTGATGCCGGCCGACTGGATGACTTCCTGTACCTGCCCACGCCACGCCTCCAGCGCCGCCGCCGAGGAACTGGAAAGCCTGGCCGGCGCCAGGTCCACGGAAATCGCCCCCGGCAGGTGCCCGGCCGCGTAGGCCATTGCCGGGCGCACATCCACCAGCAGCAGATCTGGATCGTTCAGGTGCTTCGAGAGCCAGTCTATCGAAACAATCGGAGAGAGTGGTATGGGCATGCGAGACTCCAGTCAACGTCGAGATTTCACGTGTTCGAGTATGCCCCATCGCCACAACCCGGCCCCTCCCAACCCGTCTCCAACATGTCCGGAACGGCCCCCGCGCCGTGGTACACTCACCGGGTCGGCAGTCGCCCGGTTCTCGCCATCAGGCGCACGCCATGGCGCCCACGGCCATTGGCGAAAGCCCGGCGCGCCCAGTTGCCCCGTTGTGGGAAAAGTGGGGCGTCCACGCCGTGGAAGCCCGGCTCCGGCGAATCTCGTTCGCTGGCGAATACGTACGTGGTTGTGAGGTACGGTTGGCGCCGGACCCAGACCATCGGGACGGAGCACACCCTACACTTCCATGGCGCGCTTCCTGTTTGGTCTCCTGATCGTAGTCACCGCCCTGACCCAGGCAACCATCCTTCCCCGGCTCAACCCGTTCCATTACTCGGTCGATCTCACCATTGTCTTCCTGTTTGTCTGGCTGGCCAATCGAAGCGCGCGAGAAGCGTTCTTCTGGGTTTTCTTTACTGGCATCCTGCTCGATGTGCTCGCCATCGACTATTTCGGAACCAACGCCCTGGCGTTGCTCATCGTCGCGGTTCTGGCCGGGTTCGCCCACCAGCGGGTGCTCCAGGCCAATGTCCTCATTCCCATGGTGCTCGTGGGGGTCGCCACCATCGTCCATGGTGTGGTGCTCGCGCTCCTGCGCGGCGATTCACCGCTGGTCATGCACATTCCGGTCCAGGCCGCCCTTCACGTCATCCTCGTTCCCGTCATCTATCTCGTCCTACGGGTATTCGACCGGTAGGACACAGGTTGCGATTCCATGGCCCGACGAAAACGGATGGTTTACGATCCGCCAGGCAGCCGCAAACGCCGCCGGCGCGCTTCCTCTGGCGGGGGAGACGCATTTCTCACCCGGCGCATGTTCATCGCCAAGGGCGGCATTCTCGCTGTGTTCACGGGGCTCGCCGCCCGGCTCGGCTACCTCCAGCTCGTCCAGGGCGAGGAATACAAGACCCAGGCCGAAGACAATGTCATCCGCGAGGAAATCCTCCCCGCCCCCCGCGGCATCATCTACGACCGGGTGGGCCGGCCCCTCGCCGAAAATCGCCGCACCTGGGAAGTCCGCGTCACCAAGGCCGGGCTGCCCAGCGATCAGGCCGAGCAGCGGCGCGTGCTGGACATGCTCATCGCCGCCCTCCAGCTCGAGGACGTGGTCGTCATCCGCCCCCGCGGCGTGCCCTCTGGCTCCCGCGACACCGTCTTCCAGCGCGTCGCGGGCATGCTCGACTACAGCGAGGAAAAGGCCCGGATCGAATTTGCCCGCTGGGAGCGCGAGTGGGCCGATCGCCTCGTCTTCGTCGCGCCGGTCTCGCTCGACGATGCCGCCCGCTTCCGTGCATTCTCCGCCGAAATCCCTGGCGTGCTCGTCATGAACGAGATCGACTTCCTCGTCGGCAATATCTGGGCCGCCGAGTTGCCCATCACCGTGAAAACCAATGTCCCTCGCTCAGTCGCCCTCACCCTTGAAGCCAACAGCATGTACATGCCCGGCGTCACGGTCGATGACAGCGGCCTTTCCCGCCTCTACCCTGGCGGCGAGGTCATGTCCCACATCCTTGGCTATGTGAGGATGATCGATGGGGTCTCGCTCGACGACCTCCGCAACCGCGACGAGAGCAACCAGCGCATATACGACCAGAACGACACCATCGGCTTCGAGGGGCTGGAACAGGCGCTCGAAGCCGAGCTGCGCGGCCGCAAGGGCCGCCGCTCCGTCGAGGTCGATGCCAACGGCGTCGTGATGCGAACCCTTCCCGGCACCGAAACCCCGCCGGTCGAGGGCCGGAGCGTCAACCTCAGCATCGACCTTGAGTTCCAGCAGGCGGTCGGCGATGCCCTGCGCGCGGGCATCGAAGCCGCCGCCGAGGGCAAGCGCGAGGCCAACGAGGAGCGTCGCGCCGAAGGAAAGCGCGAGTGGGAAATCCCCAACTCCGGCGCGGCCGTCGCTTACGATCCGCGTACTGGCGAGGTGCTGGCCATGGTCAGCTACCCCTACTACGACAACCAGCTCTTCGTCACCGGAATTTCGGCCCGCAAATGGGACGAGTACACCGCGTCGAACCAGGGCAACGCGCTCATCAACCGCACCATCGCCGAGCAGTATCCTCCCGGCTCCACGTACAAGATCTTCCTCGCCGCGTCAGCCCTCCAGCAGGGAACGCTCAAGCCTTCCGATACGCACTACTGTGCCGGCGCCATCTTTGTCCCCACCGAGGGCAATCTCGCGCAGGGACTCCCCATGGCCTGCTGGATCGGATGGCAGGGACGCAACCATGGCACCATCGATCTCTACGACGCCATCGCCCAGTCCTGCGATACCTACTTCTACAATGTCGCCGTCTCCAAAACGACGATGCAATATTCCAACGAAAGCGTCTATTACTTCGACTGGAACCTGCTCGCGGAAAGCGTCGCCACCGACAACCGTAATGTCTTCGACGGCCTTGGCATCGATCCACTTGCCGACGACATGCAGAACAAGTTCTGGTTCGGCAAACCAACCGGAATCGAAATCCTTAATGAAGCCCGTGGCCGCTTCCCCGATCGCGAGTGGAAGCAGGAGACGTTCGACGGCGAAGGCTGGTCCGTCGGCGATACCCTCAACGTCTCCATCGGCCAGGGCGAGGTGAATATCACCCCGCTCCAGCTCACCATGAACGTCTCGGCATTCGCCGCGGACGGCGTCATTCGCGAACCCCATCTCGTGCATTCCTGGGTCAACCCTGGCGGTGACATAGAGGAAGTCGAGCCTGTGGAGCTCTCCAACATTGGCGTCGACAAGGAACATCTCGAAGTCATCGTCGAAGGCATGCGCCGGGTGGTCCACGATCCCGAAACCGGGACGGCCCACCATTCCACCATCGACGGCGAGCGCGTCACCAAGTGGCCGCTGACCAATCCCGATGACGAGGAGGACGAACTCCAGATCGCGGGCAAGACCGGAACCGCGGAGTTCGGTGAGGTCGACTCCATCGGCGCGCGCGATTCCCACGCATGGTTCACCTGTTTCGCCCCGCTGGAAGAGCCGGAAATCGCCGTCTCCGTCGTCATCGAGGCCGGTGGGGAGGGGTCCAGCTACGCGGTTCCGGTAGTCGACGAGATTCTTCGTGCCTGGATGGAAATCAACGGCAGGCGGCCTCGCGGCGTCGTGCTGGAACGCACCCCGACCCCGCCGATTCCCGGCCAGGAACCGGCGCCCGAAGCCTCGCCCGCGGCATCCCCGGAAGCCACACCCACCGCCGCCACCCCCGTCGCCAACGACGAGGACGAAGACTGAAACTGACCACCAAAAACGGGGCCGGTTGCATTCCCGGCCCCGTTTCCACAACAAGGTGGCAGACGTGGCGATAGGCAAACACAAACGTGTGCCGTCATTCTGAGCGGAGCGAAGGATCGCCGGACGAAGTCCTTGGCGGCGCGGCCGCCACATCACTGCGACGGAGGAATGGTACCGGCTCTATCCGAACGCTCCGTGCTCCTGATTGGGCCGAACCCGATCGGCTTCACCCCGCCTTGACCACCGCTGGCGTATCCGCCGCCAAGGCGCACAGTCCATCCACGGCGGCCCAGTATGCCTCCTCCGGATCGTTCAGCACCGTCCCTTCCGGAATCGCGCACCGCTGACCACCAGCCAGCGCTTCGCCCTCCGGATCGATCTCCTCCACTCGCCACACATAACGAGCCTGACCCAGGTCGCCGCCCGGCGTTCGCTTCGCGATGGTCACCAGGTACCGCCGCCCATTGCTCGGCGTCCGCAGCGACACCGATCCGAGCATCCTCCGGTCCTTTAACTGTCGAACCGGCTCCAGCGCCAGCTCGGTCATATGCACCGCTATCCTGTCGAAACAATCAACCATGGGGTACTCATTGGTAAGAAATCGCTCGTCCGCTGGCAGCCCCCAGCAAACCCTTCACCCTTAAGTGTACCCCGCGTGTTTTCGGCACGCCCCACCCGTTTGCGCGTTGCGTGGGCCGCGGCCGCCCTCGTAGAATCAGGGTCAACAGTGGGGCCGGCTGGCAGGGCTTTCGCCTGCCGTTCATCCACCCCCCTCCCGCCTTCACACGCCTATCGCCACTTCGCGTGTCGCCCTCGTCAAGGAACTCAACGTGCAGGTTACCTTCCTCGGTCATGCCGGTATGTACATCGATACGAAGTACGGCTCCATCCTCTGCGATCCCGTCTTCAACTCGTCTTACTTCGGCTCATGGTGGGTGTTCCCGGCAAACGATCAGCTCGATGTCACGCCCTACGTCAATCCCGACTACCTCTTCCTCTCTCACACCCACCTCGACCACTTCGATGAAAAGTTCCTTCGCGAGCACGTCAGCAAGGACGCCACCGTTATCCTGCCCGACCATCCACTCGGCTTCGTCGAGAAATGGCTCCGCAAGCTCGGCTTCACGAAGTTCATCCAGACCCACAACGCCGAAAGCATCGACGTCAATGGCCTCAAGGTGATGGTCACCTCCCTCGTCGCCCCCGCCGATGGCCCGCTCGGCGACTCTGGCCTGTGCCTCGACGACGGCGAGGTCCGCATGTTCAACCAGAACGACTCCCGCCCGGTTCACTTCGAGGCTCTGGAGGAGTTCGGCCCCTACGATGTCCATTTCCTCCAGTACTCCGGCGCCATCTGGTACCCCATGGTCTACCGCTTCCCCCAGAAGATGAAGGACGCCCTCAGCAGCAAGAAGCGCGTCACCCAGATGGAACGCGCCCTGCGCTACGCCAGGCAGATCGGCGCCCCCCACATCGTCCCCAGCGCCGGACCGCCCTGCTTCCTCGATGACGAGCTGATGTACCTCAACGACTTCGACCGCGATCCGAACAACATCTTCCCCGATGCCACGGTCTTCCTCGAACTCGTGGATGCGGTCGACTACACCACGGGCCACCTCATGGTTCCCGGCAGCGTCATGACCATTGAGCCGGGCGCGAACGTGTCCGTCCAGCATCCCGGAACGGACGAGGAAGCGCTGGCCCCATACACCCACAAGCGAGAGCATATCGCCGCCTACAAGCAGCGAAAACAGGCCGAACTCGACGAGATCCTTGCATCCCTGCCCAGCGGCCAGGTCGAGATTTTCCCCGCCATCAAGGAGTGGTTCGAGCCGATCCTTGAACTCGCCGACCAGACCGCCCTTGGCATCGACGATACCCTCCTCCTCCAACTCGGCGAAGGCGGCGAGATCGTCATCGACTTCGTGAACCGGCAGGTGCGCGAGTGGGACGGCGTCTCTCCCAACCGCTTCGTCTTCCACATTCCGCACCAGCTCGTGGAATACTGCATCATCAACCACGAGGAAGACTGGGTGAACTACATCTTCCTTTCCTGCCGGTTCGAAGCCGAGCGCAAGGGCACCTACAACGAGTTCCTCTACAGCTTCTTCAAGTGTCTTTCCATCGAGCGTATCGAGTACGCCGAGGGCTACTACGTCGAGCAGCATCACGAGCAGCAGACCTTCGAATGCGAGGGCTACACCATCCAGCGCCGCTGCCCGCACCTCAAGGCCGATCTCCAACGCTTCGGCGAGGTCGAGAACGGCATCCTGACCTGCACCCTTCACGGATGGCAGTTCGAACTCGAAACCGGTAAGTGCCTCACCAGCGACGACAAGAAGCTTTACTCGCGCAAGATCGAAGAGTCCGAACCCGCGCTCACTGGCGCCGCCGGTGAGTAGCGCCCTGCACGCCGCCGGCTCCTTGCGCCTGCATCACATCGGCATCGTCGTCGAAGACCTGAACGCCGCGGTGGCCAGCTACGAGCGGCTCGGCTTTACCGAAGGCGAGCGCTTCGCTGTCCCCGAGCAGGGCATCGAAGCCATCGTCTACAAGGCTGGACCCGGTTACATGGAACTGATCCAGCCCACCGATCCCGAAGGCGCCATCGGCCGCTACCTGGCCAAGCGCGGTCCCGGAACCCACCACGTCGCCTATGCCGTCGACGACATCGCCGTCGCCCTCGACCTGCTCCGTGCCGCTGGCGTCCGCCTCATCGACGAAACACCCCGCGCCGGCACGCATGGCTGGCGCATCGCCTTCATCCACCCCGAATCCTGTCAGGGCGTCCTCACCGAACTTGTCGAGGAATAGTGACGATGGAAGGCGAGCGGCCGGATATACCAACTCGAACGCTCTACCGGATTGTCTGGGATGATCCGCCTGAACTTGACGACTTCAGATCGCATGCCGAGCGAGGAGTCGAGGCGCGAAACCTTCGGCAAGAAACCGCCCGATTGCATGATGGCTTGTCCATGTATAGAACGCTGTCTCAAGCTCGCAGAGTCGCCAGAAAGCGCCCTCCTTGGTTGGGTAGCGGACACATCGCCCGGGTTACGGTGCCATTGGACGCAGAGGCGCGGATCGAGAGAACAACACAGTCGGCCGGGCACTATACTGTCTGGGCAGACGCTCGTGATCTTCTCTCATGGGTGGAGGAGGTTGTGCCAGTCACTCCCATTGAGGAGGCATTGTGATGATTTACGAGTTTTGGGACTTACGATCCAACAACCTGGTCGACGCAGTGACATCCGAAGTTGAAGCGCGCGAAATGCTTCGGCGCGCGGTCGCGCAACAGGGAGAATGGGTTGTCGAATTCCTCATGCTCATTGAGGACGACCCCGCCAACGACACCTTCCGGCGGATCGGCATTGGCTCCGAACTGCTCGCCTACATACGCGAAGTGGCCTAGCTCTGTGTCAGACGCTCATATGTATGAACTTTGGGATTCCCTTTCGCTTAATCTGGTTGATTCCTTTGTGTCGGCTGCTGAAACGGAGTTGGCGGTTGCGGCTATCCTGGCAACCACTGGTGTGGATTCGCTCAGGCCTTTGGTGCTCGTACGCGAGACCGACGACGGCGAAACCGAGACCGTCGCCGAGGGTGAGGCCATCGTGGTCGCGGCAAAGCGGTTGCTAACCATGGAGAAGATGGCGTCACCAGCCAGGCGCTTCGCCTGACCCCGTGCCCGACCTTCGCGACCGTCTCGCCTTCCTCACCGCCACCGATGCCCTCAAGCACGTTACCCGCGCCAACCGCACCGTCAACGGCGCCCGCCAGGAAAACGTCGCCGAACACACCTGGCACGTCACCCTGCTGGCCATGCTCTTCGCCGGCTCCGCCCCTCCGGCCACCGACCACAACCGCGTCCGCGATCTCCTTATCACCCACGACCTGGTCGAGATTCATGCTGGCGACACCGTCATCTGGGACAACATTCCCGCCACCGAAACCGCCGCTCGCGAGGCCGAAGCCGCCAATCGGCTCTTCGATCTCCTCCCGGAACCCGACCGCGGCCGTTTCGTCTCACTATGCGAGGAATTCGCCGCCCAGCGCACTATCGAATCCCGCTTCGCCCGCGCCATCGACGCCCTCCACCCGATGTTCATGAGCTGGGGCCCCGCCGGAATCGGTCATCCCAACCCCGACCTCACGCCATCGCGAGTACTCGACCGCAAGCGCGTCGACATCGAGGAGTTTCCTGACCTGTGGGAACTCGCCGTCCACCTCGTCGACAGCGCGGTCGAACGCGGACTGATTTCGCCTGGAGATCAGACGCTGTCCTGATCGACCTTTCCTGGCTTCCGCGCGCTCATTGCAGCAGGCCCCGGAACGTGTACCATCCACGCATAGGCCATGTCGCGCTCGCGCCAATTCGAAAGGCTAACCCGTGCTCAAAGGTGTCGACCCGCTCCTCACGCCCGATCTCCTGAAGATCCTCGCCGAAATGGGCCACGGCGACGAAATCACCCTCGTCGACGCCAACTTCCCGGCCGTCGCCACCGCCCAGCGCCTCGTCCGCCTCGACGGCATCTCCCTCCTCGATGCCTCCCGCGCGATCCTCTCCGTCCTCCCGTTGGATACCTTTGTCGACATGCCAGTCGCCACCATGCGGATGGTCGACACTCCCGACATCATTCCCGAAGTGCAGGCCGACGTCTTCGCGCTGGTCAACGAGGTCGAGGGCCGTAAGGTCGAGGTTGACCATGTCGAGCGCTTCGCCTTCTACGAGCGCGCCCGCGAGTCATTTGCCATCGTCGCCACCGGCGAAGCCCGGCCCTACGGAAACGTCACCTTCAAGAAGGGCGTGATCGCATAGCCGATCGCGCCCTTCCTGGGTCGAAAACTGTTTGTCCGGGGGTCGGTTAAGACCAGAGCCGGTGGCTACTGTGGACCTCGTCCCATTCCGTCGTCGGCTCGAAGAATCCCTGATCCCATGGAACGAGATGCTCCCGCACCACGTCCAGGTTCAGCTCGATGCCAAGGCCCGGCCCCTCCGGCACCGGTATGAACCCGTCCTGGATGATTGGCTTCGGCACGCCGTCCACGAAGTCTCCCCAGTACCGCACCTTGTTGAAGTGGTGTTCAAGGGCGATGAAGTTCCGCGTCGCGGCCGCGCAGTGAACGCTGGCGAAGGTGCTGACCGGCGTTCCCGCCATGTGCAACGCCATGCTCACGCCGAATTGTTCCGCGTAATCGCCAATTTTCTTCGTCTCCATGATCCCGCCACTGGTCGCCAGGTCCGGGTGGATGACGTTGACCGCGCGGG
>CAZUPA010000036.1:19730-24144 GCA_964622205.1 uncultured Sphaerobacteraceae bacterium | reverse complement strand
CTGTTTTGGGTACCCTCGAAGGGACTCGAACCCCTAGCCTCTTGTTCCGAAGACAAGCGCTCTATCCGTTGAGCTACGAGGGCGAAGAAGCACCGGCCCAATGAGGCCATCCGCGTCCCGCGGCGCAAAGTGTAGCACGGTTCACGAGCCCCGGCGGCGTGCAATGACTTCTCCACCGGACGATCCACCCGCCCTGCACAGCCACGTTGTAGATGCTCCGGTGCCACGGATGGCCGGACATTCGCCCGGCCATCCGCTCGCCAATCCGTCGCGGGTTCGGTGGTCGAGAGGCTCGACTCCAGCCACTGGGGCTATGTGTGCTGCCAGTTTCCGGAACCACCGCCTTCAACCAGGCCGATACCGCCCGCGGCGCCGTTGAACTGGCCAACTGGCGTGCCGTTGTCAAGGAACCAGTTGACCTGAAGAATTCCGGCCCCCTCGGCGATACCCTGCACGTGGAACTTGGACGCATTCTGGAAAAACGCATCCCACGAATTGTAGGCGGTATACATGAATCCGGCGGAAGTCCCAAAATAGGCTGGCCCTCCCCATGTGGTGTGATCGTACTTCCAGGGCTGACCATCTGGAACGACAAGGATGTTGCCCCAAACGGCCAGCTTGAGCGTTACCGTTCCGCCGATCGGTGAAGGAACCGTGACGCTGGTGAGCTTGTCCAGATACTCCTGGACCTCGCTTTCGGGGAGTTGGGTCCCCAACGCCGCCTTGGTGGCGTTCAGGATCTCGGGGTTCGCGGGGTTCAGTTGCTCGGACGACAGCAGGATATCGGTCATGAATGGACTCCCGTCTCGTTGTACAGGGCAAAGCGCTATCACCTACTCCGAAGCGATTCGAAGCATTACACCTTAGAATTGGTCGATTGGGTCCCGTTGGTCCTTCCTTGCGTCCTCCTTTCGCTCTTTCACCAATGTCGTATTCGGTTTCGCGTGTTCCACGAAATCCAATTTGCACCCGCGGTGAGCCTAAGTCAACCGTGCCATTCCTCCTGTTTGGTCCACGGACGCCACGGGTCATCGCCTTGTGATGAAAGTCATGGACGAGATCATTCGACCAGCGACTCGGAAGATCACCACAAAGGCCCGCGGCGAGGAGATGCCGCGTGGTCGCGGGAATGGGAACGAAGGCCCGCGAGCGACCGTGCACGGCAAACGCCCGGACACTCGCCCAGCTCGACTTTCGTATTCGCACGTCTTGAATGTCGACTGGCGGGATAGTCAGGGGACCGGCGGGCCCAGCTTCGCCGGGTCGATCCAGAGGGCTACCGGCACTTCTCGGAGTGGTTTCGGTTCCGCCAGTCAATCGCATGAACCACAAACCGCCGCATGAATGTCGGCTTCTCAAGGTACACGCCCGTCTCACCCCGGCCAGTCTCCCGCATCCCGATCTTCCGCAGGATCCGGATCGACCCATCGTTGGCGTCCCATGCCTCCGCGACTATCGTCGAGAGCCCCAGTATCGAAAAGCCGTGTTCAAGCGTCAGGGAAGCAGCCATCGTTCCGAGCCCACGCCCCCACATCGCCCGCTCGCCGATCACGAACCCAAGCTCCCGCTCGGCGGAATCCTGGCCGAAGAGATCGGTATATCCAACGACCCGATCACCATCCGCCACAACAGCCAGTCGTAGAAGATCCTCCGGCGGGGACTCAATCAGTCTCGTCCAATACTCCCGGTGGTAATTGAGCGGCTTGCCAACGGTCCACTCAGCCGCCGCGCACAATTCCGCGTCCAGCCCCCACGAAGCCAGCGTCTCGACATCGTCAGGCATCAGCGGCCGCAAGCGCGCCATACTCATCGGCTCATTCCCATCCAGCGACGCGCCGCCTCCAACGATGGCTCGTCAAGGCCCGCGCCTTTCAGCGATGTGCGAACCATCAAGATTCCCCGGTACCAGGCAACGCCAGGGAACCTGGTACTCTCAATCGCTGAATGCATCTCCATGAAAACGAGGTCCGATCAGGCCCGCAGCCCCTTCAACCCACCGTCGACCGGGATGTTCGCCCCGGTGACGTACGACGACTCGTCGCTGGCCAGGAACAGCATCGCGTACGCGATCTCCTCTGGCTCCGCCTGGCGGCCCAGCAACGTGCCCGCCCCTTGTGCCCGGATCGCCGCCTCGGCCTCCTCGTAGGTCTCCCCGGTGTTCTCCATCCGCCGCCGTATATGGAAGGAGGTCAGCGTCGGACCAGGCGAAATCGTGTTCACCCGTACACCCGCCCCCGCATGATCGCAGGCCATCGACCGCGTCAGCGCCAGCAGCGCGCTCTTCGACGCATCGTACAGGCCCATGCCGCCTCGCCCGGCCATCGCGTTGCCAGACGACACGTTGATAACGCTGCCTCCACCAGCGCCCTCCATGGCGCGAACCGCGAACTTCGATGTGTACGCGGCCGCCAGCAGGTTGACGTTGAGAATCCGCTGCCATTGCTCCACGGTGGCTTCCGTGACCGGCCCATATTCGCGTACCGCCGCCACGTTCGCCAGTATATCCACATTCCCGAATCGCTTCAGCGTCTCGCTGACTACCCGATCCGCCTCGGATTCCACGGTCAGGTCAGCCGCGATCCACGCGACCCGATCTCCTTCGGGTTCGATCTCCCCGGCCACCTGCTTCAACGCCGCCTCATCCAGGTCGACGATCACCACAAACGCCCCGTGTCGATGGAAGACGTGGCCCGCCGCCGAACCAATTCCTCCGCTGCCGCCGGTGATGATCGCCACCTTGTTCGCCAGTCGCTGTGCCATGGATCCTTCATTCCCTTTCGCGTTCGATGCCTCTCGTCAGGCGTCGATCCTCGCACGACCGCCAGTCCCAGTCCACTCCAGGGTAAATGGAAACGCACCCACACGGACCGGCGTCTTCCACACGGCCTTCCAAAGCCGTTGACAACCTCTCCCGCCCCCGCCCAGAATGTCACCGCATCGCGATCACACGGTGCCTGGATGTGGCCTTCGTTCGAATGCCATCGACCATCCCGGGCTGGCTGGCGGCAGGGGTTCAATGCCGCCGGTCCCCGCGACTACCATGCGGCTCAATCCCGCGTCCCGGAAGGCGGATCATGCGCGCCTATATCCTCTCGATCGGCTCCGAACTCGTTCTGGGCCAACTTACGGACACCAACGCAACGTATCTCGCCCAGGAACTCGCCGCGGCGGGCATCGACTTGATCCACGTCACGCACGTCGGTGACGACCTGCAACAGTTGGCGGACGCCCTGCGTCACGCCATTTCGCTGGCCGATGTCGTCATCTGCAGCGGCGGCATCGGCCCCACCGACGACGACCTCACTCGTGAGGCCATCGCCGAGGTCCTCGTCGAGGAGCCGCGGATCGACCCCGACCTCCTTCACGAACTCGAATCCTTCTTCGCGGGCCGTGGCCAACCGATGCCCGCTCGCAACGCCAAGCAAGCCTGGGTTATCGCCTCGGCCGAGGTCCTTCCAAACCCGGTCGGAACTGCTCCCGGCTGGTTCGTGTCCGCCGGTGAGGAACACCCCGCCGTCATCATCACCATGCCGGGCGTGCCGCGCGAGATGTTCCGGATGTGGAAGGAGCAGGCGCTCCCCCGCCTCCAGGCGCTGGCTGGCTCCCAGGTCATCGACTCCATCATCATCAAGACCATCGGCATCGGTGAGTCCGCCGCCGAGGAAATCGTCCACGACCTGGTGGACGCCGCCGACCCGGTGGTCGCCACCTATGCCAAGGACGACGGCGTGCATGTCCGCGTCACCGCCGTCGGCAACGATCCAGTCGAAACTCGCGCTCGCCGCGATACCGGCGCGGAGGCCGTCCGCGAACTCCTCCGTCCCTACATCTGGGGAGCCGACGACGACACCCTCGCCACCGTCATCGCCCGCCACCTGGCACGCAATAACACCCCGCTCGGCATCGTCGAGCATGGCACGGGCGGCAATTTCACCGCCCTCTTCGCCCAGAATCCCGAAACCGCGCCGTGGGTGGTGGAGTCCTCGATCCTGCCGGTGAGGATTGGGTTGGACCTGGAGGAGGCACGGCGGCTTGCCCTCACGCTCGCGGACCGCGCTCGCGGCTTCAATGACGCTGGCGTCGGCGTCAGCCTGGTCTTCGCCGGGGAGCCCCAACCGCAGGGCCTGTTCGCCGGAACCGTCTTCATGGCGCTCACCCAGGGAAACGAACCGGCCCGCGAACTCCCGCCCATGCAGTCACGCGCCATGCTGCCGGAAGTGCAGCGCCGGGCGGCGCTCCACGCCGCCGATCAGTTGCGGCAGGAATACTGGTCCGAGATCAAGGCCCCCGGCTGATCGCACTCCGGCAAGTTCCTTCACGCGACACGAAACCGGGCGTTTCCCAAGGTGGGACAGCCCGGTTTTGGGTTCGACGCAATGGCGATCGAGCCAGCATCCGCGATGTATGGACGGTG
>CAZUPA010000036.1:7537-19630 GCA_964622205.1 uncultured Sphaerobacteraceae bacterium | reverse complement strand
CCTGGACGCCTCCCACCCGGAGAGTATCGTTCCCTGGCGGTCCAGCATGGCCTTCCGCGTCTTCGCGTCGGTGTCGTTCCACCCGAGCAGATGCAACACCCCATGCAGCACCAGGAACCAGAGCTCCTCCAGGTGTGACCAGCCATGATCGATGGCGTTGACCCCGGCGGTCTCCACCGAGATCACCAGGTCGCCACCCTGGCTGAACTCGCCCACCAGCGCGAAGTCGTCGTCCTCGTACGGAAACGTCATGATGTCCGTCGGCGTGTCGATCCCCATGAACTGGTCGTGCATGTGCTGGATGTGCTCGTCGGAGGTGAACAGGATGCTCACCTCCCACTCGCCCTCGCAATCCAGGTCGCGCAGCGCGTATTCCACCAGCGACGCGAGGTCGTCCTCGTCGTATCTCGCCGGCAGCGCCACCTCCGCGTCCACCGTCAACCGAAGACTGATCCCGCCCTGAGGCATCCTCGACTACCCCTGGCCCACGAGCGCCTCGCGCACCGCCGTCGAAAGCCTGCGCCCATCGACCGCGTTGCCAGCCCGCCTGGTCAGCAGCCCCATTACCTTGCCCATGTCTTTCGGACCCGCCGCGCCCGTCTCGGCGATGCCGTCAGCCACCAGCGACGCGAGTTCCTCATCGCTCAATTGCTGGGGGAAGTACCGCTCAATGATCGCCAGTTCCGACGCCTCCTTGTCCGCGAGGTCGTCGCGTCCGCCATCGCGATACTGCTGGATCGAATCCTGGCGTTGCTTGGCCTGGCTCCGCAGCACAGCCATCGCTTCGTCGTCGCTCAGGACGGCTCGCTTATCGATCTCGACGTTCTTCACCGCCGAGAGCAGCAGCCGGATCGTATCCCGCAGTTCGTTGTCGCGGTCCTTCATCGCCTGCTTCATATCGGCGGTCAAGCGTTCCTTCAGCGAAAGGTTCTCACTCATTGGTCTCAATCCTCGTTCGTGCTATCCAATTGGCGCGAGTTCGTTGCCGCCCAGCAGATGGAAATGCAGGTGGAACACGGTCTGCCCAGCATCCTTGCCATGGTTGGTGAGAATGCGATATCCGCTCTCCACGATGCCACGGTCGGCCGCGACCTGGTTCGCGGCGACAATCACCTCCGCCAGCAAGCCTTTGTCGCACTCGCCAATCTCCGCGACGCTCGACAGGTGGCGGCGAGGGATCACCAGCACGTGCGTTCCCGCCACCGGCGCCAGGTCGTTGAAAGCGACCACGTTCTCGCTTTCGTACAGAAACTCGGACCCGAACTCGCCCGCCGAAATCCGGCAAAAAATGCAATCCGTCTCCGCGCTCATCGTCACCTCACCTGACTCGCGATCGCCAGCGAGGTCACGCATTCGCGTCCCCGCAACCCTTGAATGAAGTATGCCAGACCGACCGGGGCAAGCTTCCGTCCCAAAGCCCAGACAACCGGCGAGTGCGCTACGCTAGCAATGGAGTCGAATCGTCTCGCCAACTCCACAACGCTCTCGAAAGGAACCGGATCTCCCCACATGCCAGAACTCCCCGAGGTCGAGACCGTCCGCCGCATCCTCGATCCCCACATCACCGGACAGACCATCGCCGGGGTCACGCTCCGCCAGTTCACGGCGGTCCTCGAAACCACCCTGTCCGGCGTCGACCCCGCTCCCACACTGGTCGGCCGCGCGTTCACGGGAGCCAGCCGCCGCGGCAAGTACCTCACGCTCCACCTCGACGACGGGCTGTTTCTCATCATCCACCTCCGCATGACGGGTCGGCTCCTGCTCGTGCCCGCGAGCGACCCGCCTGTCCGCTTCGAACACATCGCGATTCATCTCGCCAATGGCTCCGACCTGCGTTTCGGCGATCAGCGCAAGTTCGGACGGCTCGTCCTCGCCGACCATGCCGCCGTTGACAGGTTGGATCTCAGGCTGGGCCCCGAGCCATTCGCCTCGAAGCTCACCGCCGCGTCGCTCCACGCCGCGCTCGCCCGCCGCCCCGGCCCCATCAAGAACGCCCTGCTCGACCAGCATCTGATCGCCGGTCTGGGAAATATTTATGTCGATGAAGCGCTCTACCGCGCGAAGATCAACCCGCTCCGTCCCTCCAATTCCCTCACGGTCGACCAACTGAAACGGCTCCTCCAGGCGATCCGGCACGTTCTCAATGTCGCCCTCTCCAACCAGGGCACCACCTTCTCCACCTTCGAAAATCCCTACGGCGAAACAGGAAGCAACGCCAACTTCCTCCGCGCCTACAACCGGGCGAAATCCGGCGAATCCTGCGCTCGCTGCGGAACGCCGTTCGTCAGGACCGTTGTCGCCGGCCGGGGCACCACCTATTGCCCCACCTGCCAGCCACTCCCCACCGCGTGAGTCGTCATCCGGCCACGGCGACGATCTCAACACGATTCCCGAACGGGTCGCTGGTGTAGAACCTCTCGTAGCCTGGCAGATCATCGTCCTCAACCACCGGGAACCCCGCGCCGGTCACTCGCGCTCGGACAGCGACAAGATCAGCGACCAGGTATGCGACATGCGCCTTCCTGGCCGGTGTGAATTCGCCGTCCACCCCGAAATGCACCCGCAGGTTGCCCGTCTCAAACCAGACGCCGCCTTTCGCCTTCAGCGTCTCGGGCTTATCCACTTCCCTAAAACCGAGCACATCCCGGTAGAATGCTCGCGCCCGGTCTTCCCCGCCCGTTGGCATCGCAACCTGCACGTGATGTATCGACGGCAACTCCAGGTCTCACCTCCCTCTCACGACAACCTCCGCTTGTCCCCAAGGAATCTCTCATGAACGTCCTGACCTGGAACATCCGCCACGCGCTCGGAAACGACAACCGCGTCGATCTCGGCCGCGTCATCGACACCATCCGCGACGCCCACCCGGATCTTGTCGCGCTGCAGGAGGTCGACCGCTTCTGGCCTCGTTCCGGCGCCCAGGATCAGCCAACGCTGCTCGCCGCGGCCATCGGCATGCATTCCATCTACGGCGCAAACTTCATCGACCCGGAGTCAGGCGGCGAGTACGGCACGCTCATCCTCTCTCGCCACCCGATCGTGTACAGCGAAAACAATTCCTTCCCCACCCACGATGGCTTCGAGCCGCGCGGCCTGCTTTCGGCGATCATCGACTCGTCAGACCACTGCGAAATCCTGTTCCTCAACACCCATTTCCGGGTCGGATCGCCCACCACCGAAGCCAAAGCCGCCTCCCAGCGCCTCGAACAGGCCCACATCACCGCCGAAGCCATCGACGCCTCCGCAATCCCGGTCATCCTCGCGGGCGACTTCAACGCCACCCCGGAATCGCCCGAACTCGCCCCCATTCGCGACCGTCTGTCCGACGCCTGGCACCCGACCAATCCCAATGACCCTGGATACACCATACCCGCCCATCCCGAACGCGCCGCCCACGATCGCATCGACATGATCCACGTCTCCCCAGCGCTCCGCATAACCGCTTGCGAGGTCATCGACACCGCTCAGACCCGT
Source organism: uncultured Sphaerobacteraceae bacterium (assembly GCA_964622205.1). Classification (GTDB taxonomy): domain Bacteria; phylum Chloroflexota; class Chloroflexia; order Thermomicrobiales; family UBA6265; genus JACCYX01. The sequence goes on along the minus strand of CAZUPA010000036.1, from coordinate 16,156 downwards.
CTCGCCTCCGACCACTATCCGGTCCTCGCCACCCTCGCGCCCTGAGATCCGTGCATGCATGGTCAGGGCCGTGGCAACTGTCTCTGTCGGTGCGTATGCATGACCGGCCTCATCGCCTCTCACGTACGGGCGGACCCGCCGCTGGCCAGGCACGAACCACATCCTGGATGGCGAGGGCGGCGGGCTGTGGTGAGCAGAGCGAAGCCATCCGCCTCGCCGCCTAACAGCCGTCTCAAAGCCATCGGCACATGGTCCGAAACGGTCTGCTATAATCCGCGGAGTGGATCGCGATGTGATACGATGAACGTCGTGGCGTGGCCACAAGTGGCGCATACGTACGCATCATCCGCGGGTGTAACTCAGTTGGTAGAGTACCTGCTTCCCAAGCAGGCTGTCGTGGGTTCGAGTCCCATCGCCCGCTCCCGAAAAAGCCCATGAAATCAACGAAAACGGCCACCTCGGACAGGTGGCCGTTTTCGTTTTTTTCGAGCGGTTCGGGCAAATGGGTACCAAATGGGTACCGCGTCTCCAACCCGCCAGACCGGCTAGTTCGAATTGTCCCGTGGCAATCGCGGAATCAGCCAGCCCAGGAACGCCTCCTGGCTCCGGGTCTGAAGGAAGATATTGCCCGGTCCCTGATAGTCCACCACCAGTCCTTCGCCGCCGAAAATCGTCGACTTCCAGCTCCCGGCCTTCCGGATGTTGTACGGAATGTGCGAATCGAACGCCACGATGTGTCCCGTATCCACCGTGTACCGCTCACCCGCGCCAAGCTCCACCCTATGGATCGCCCCGTAGCTCGACAGGATCACCTGACCCGACCCCGAGCACCGCAGCATGAACAGACCCTCACCGCCGAAGAACGCCTTCGCGCCGCCCCACTGTGTGTCGACATTGACGCCCATCTCGCTCGCCAGGAAGCTCCCGGACTGCACAATCAGGTCGCTGGACTGAAGCTGGAACGTCGTGATGTCGCCCGGCAACGATGGCGCCACCGTCACCTCGGCGTTCGCATCCACCGCCTGGAAGGTGTTCAGGAAGAACGACTCTCCTCCCAACACCGATCGCTTCAGCGACTTCAGGAACCCGCCCTGCGCCTTCGTCTCGATTTGCACGCCACGCATGCTCACCATCGCCCCGGCCTCGACCCGGAACTCGTCATCCGGATCGAGCGTGACCCGGGCGAGGGAATAGGCTGGCTGGTACAGAATCTCGGTCTTGATCATGTCGGGTCTCCATGGCCGGTCGAATCAGGTAGAGTCACACACGAGTGTGGAGAGGGACACATGATATCCGTCAAGGGTAACGACCGTATTCGCTCAATCGTTCCCACACGGTAGGATTGAGAAGGTCCTTGCGCTTCCCCACATGCCTGACAGGCGCTCGCCAGCACGCCCCCGTGCATCATGCGCTCCCTCGTGATTGAATGGATGCACATCGCAACACGGCCACGATCCCGAGTTTCGTCTCACGCCAGGAGACCGAATGCAATTCAGCCACTCACCCGATCTCTGGAGTGACTTTCCCGCCCTCGTCCCCGCCGTTCTCGCGATCGACGGCATCGCCGATGGCGTGATCGTCCGCGAGCAGGCCGCGCCATACACCGACCTCGCTCGCGCACGCCTCAATGGTGGTCCAGAGTCGGAGTTCCCCGAAATCAGGGCCTGGCGCCACGCATTTACCCAAATGGGCCTCAAGCCAACCCAGTACCGCTGCGCCTCCGAATCCCTCCTCCGCCGCTTCCGCAAGGAAGGCTCGCTCCCGGAACTCCATCCTCTCATCGACCTCTGCAACGCCGTCTCGATCGCGTTCGCCATCCCCATCGCCGTCTTCGATCGAGACCGTGTCGACGGCAATCTCGAAGTCCGGTACGCCACCGGCGCCGAGTCCTACCTCACCTTCGGCGGGGAGATCGAACGCCCGTACGAGCACGAGGTCATCTTCGCCGACGGCGCGAACCGCGCTCACGCCCGCCGCTGGACCAACCGGCAGAGTGGCCTCTCCGCGATCCGTCCCACCACCAGCCAGGTCCTCATCGTCGCCGAAGCCCTCCACCAATCCGCCCCGGCCGATATGCAACGCCTCGTCGATACCCTTGCCACCGAGTTGGCATCCGCCTGGGGAACTTCGGCCACCTCGGCCATACTCGATGCTGGCTCTCCTCGCTTCACCATCTAGCGCGGAACACCGCATGATTCACGCCAACTTCGATTGACGCTCGACGGGTCGACTGCGTATAATCCCAACGCCCCTGGGGACGTAGCTCAGCTGGGAGAGCGCTACAATCGCACTGTAGAGGTCGGGGGTTCGAATCCCCCCGTCTCCACCAGTAGGCAGAAAGCCTCCGCCATCGCGGGGGCTTTTTCGTGTTCGTCGAATCGCGTCAAATGCCCAGCAACAAGCATAAAGAGCCTACGCCAAGGGGAGGCCTGGAACGGGCTGACCCGCCGGGACTGGGCTATCAGGAATGCATACGGCAAGCAGGCGGCAGCCTGTGATGAGCGTGGCGAATCCATCCGCTCTGTCTATTGGGCGAGCATTCAGGGCTCCCGCCGATGGACAACCTCCCGGCAACTCGCTATCATGCCCATACTTACTCAATATCTGAGTAGTCGTGCGGCAAGCACAAGTTTTGTCTTGCACCAGGGAGGGTGTTTCATGAAGGTCGGATGGCGTAAATTGGTTGTCAATGCATTCGTACTGCTCGCGATGCTCGTCGGAAGTCTCGGCATATTGCCGGCCAGCGGCGCCGTCGCCCAGATCGCCTGCGACCCCGCGGCGTCGGGCGGAACCGCCACAAGCTCGCCCGCCACGCCGGTTGCCGCGGCCGAAGCGGTGTTCCCGGAAGACGGCGGCGAACTTCGCGTCTTCGCGGCCGCTTCGCTGGTCGACGCGTTCGCTGAAATCGGCTCCGATATCCAGGAAGCCAACCCCAACGTCAACATCACCTTCGAAACCGCCGGATCGCAGACGCTCGTGACCCAGCTCCAGGAGGGCGCCGAAGCGGACGTGCTGGCCACCGCCAACAATTCCACGATGGCGACCGCCGTCGAGTCCGGCCTGATCGAAGGCGAGCCCCAGACCTTCACCGGCAACCGCCTTGTCATCGTCGTGCCGGAAGGCAATCCCGCCGGTATCGAGTCGATCGACGACCTGGCTGGCGAAGGCGTCGACCTCGTGGTTGCCGCCGCCGATGTCCCCGTTGGCAACTACTCGCGAAATGTCCTCTGCGAGTACAGCACCACCGACGCGGCCCCCGAGGGTTTCATCGACAGCGTCAACGCCAACATCGTCTCGGAGGAACTCGACGTTCGCAGCGTCCTCGCCAAGGTCCAGCTCGAAGAGGCCGACGCCGGTCTCGTCTACGCCAGCGACGCGGTCGCCGCCAATCTCGCGGGCGAACCAGTCGACGTCATCGAGTTCCCCGATACCCTGAATGTCACCGCCGTCTATCCCATCGCTCCGGTCGCCGGTGGCAACGTGGAGCTGGCCAATGCCTTCATCGCCTACGTGCTGAGCGAGCCCGGCCAGGCAACGCTCGAGCATTACGGCTTCGTCTACCCGTAGGGAGCCTCACATGAAGATCAGCGCGCGAAACCAGCTTCCAGGTGAAATCACCGCGATCAATATCGATGGGGTCACCGCCGAAGTCACCATGGATGTTGGAAATGGTCTCGAAGTTACGGGGGTCATCACCCGCGGGTCAGTCGAGCGTCTTGGACTGGAAGTGGGAAGCCACGCGGTCGCGGTCATCAAGGCCACCGACGTGATGGTGGGCATTCCCGGCAAGGAAGAGAACTAATGCGACGTGTGAACTCCTGGAGCGGAATCCTCCGTTCGCTGATCCTGGTGGCGGCACTCGTCATGGCCGGGCTGGCTGTCCCGGTCGCGGCCCAACAGGCGACTCCGGACGCCGTGGCGGGCGAGGGCTCCATCACCATCAGCGGGCTGGTGAAGCAGGAGACGACGCTCACCGTCGCCGACCTCCAGGCCCTTCCCAACGAGTTCCTTGAGGTCACCTACACTTCAGGCGGCGAGCCACAGGACCACACGTTCACCGGCACGTCGTTCCTCGGCGTGATCGAGTCGATCGGTCTCGATGTCGAGGAAGACGCGCGCAATCCGCTCCTTTCCATCGTGTTCATCATCACCGCCAGCGACGGCTACCAGGTCGCGATCAGCGGCGGCGAACTCGATCCCGACTTCGGGAACGAAGCTATCTACCTTGCCTGGGAGCAGGACGGCGCTCCGCTTGCCGTCGACGATAACGGCGGCCAGATCCGCCTGGTCGTCCCCGGCGACACGCGCGGCGGCCGCTACGTCAGTGGCATCGTCTCAGTCGAAGTGGTGACCGTCTCAACCCTGCCCCACGTTCATGACTAGGCGGCGGTCAGCCGGATCCCGGTCCGGCAAACCATCTCGGCCCGCGGGCGCCCTCGTTGGAGAGCGCCTGCGGCGCGTTCATGCGCCAATCCGGCACTTGACGCGCGAAGAGGTGGATGCGAATACTCGACGCATCGTTTGGGACTCATCGAAAGGTTTCCCAGCTGGATGCGGATCGTCTCCTGGAACTGCAACGGCGCGTTCGCCCGCAAACTTCCCGCCCTCGCCCGGTGCAATGCCGACCTGCTCGTCATCCAGGAGGCCTCCGAACGCGACGTGCTCGCGCTCGACGCTCTCGCCACGCACTGGACCGGCAAGGGACATCGCGGTCTCGCCGTCATCGGCCAGAACCGGGCGACCCTTCACGTCGATCCCTCCTGGGATCCAACCCTGCCCTGGTTCACACCCATCCATGCCGGCGATCTACGCATCCTGGCGGTGTGGGCAAGCGTCCTCACCAATACCCGCCGCTACGTCCGGCTCATCCATGAGGCGCTCGATTTCTACAGCGACTTCCTCGATCACCCACGCGCGATGATCATCGGAGACCTCAACAGCAACACCGTCTTCGATGGCAAACACCGGGGTCTCTCCCACACCGACCTGGTGAACCGCCTCTCAACCATGGGCCTCAGCAGCGTCTGGCATCACCAGCACGGCGAGGCCCACGGCCAGGAGTCCCGCCCCACGTTCTACATGTATCGCCGCCCCGAACGAACCTGGCACCTCGACTACGCCTTCGTCTCCGCCGGCCTGCTCCCCAATGCCACACTCGCCATCGGCGAACCCGAGCCCTGGCTCACCCTCAGCGATCACCTCCCGCTCATCCTCGATATCTAGTTGTCGCCGCGGGTCAAATGCCGGAAGATCCCTCAGGCAACGTCTCCCCACGATCCAGGAGCGCCATCGCGTGACCATAATCCCCAAACTCGACGCCGTCTTCGTCCACGTCACCGACATGTCTCGATCGCTCAACTGGTATTGCCGCCTGCTTGACCTGCCGCGTCCCGATACCTCCCATGAGAACATGATCTGCGACCTGCCCATGTCCGGAGACACCGGCATCCTCCTTGACGCGTATCCCAAGCCAACATGTCCCAGAGGCGCCGGTCCTCGTATCATGCTCAACGCCACGGACCTGGATGCCGCCCTTGCGCTTGCTCGCACCCTTTCTTCGTCAGTCACCGATCCGGAGGACATTGGAAGCGCCGTCGTCTTTTATCTCGAAGACCCCGATGCGAATCTCATTTGCATCAAGGTTCCCAAAACATGAAAAGACCGGAGGCCTTCGCCCCCGGTCATCCCTCTCGACTATTCGATTGTCGCGAAACCCGCTGTTCAGTCGCCCGCGGGCTGTGGCCGTAGATGACCGAGCCCTGGCGGGTCCTGGTCGCGCTTGTCCGATCGGTCCGGTATCCGCTGCTCCGGCGGCCGTGACGCGGTGGCCTGGGCCTGCGCCGATGGGCGCCCCGTCGGTGGGCCGACCAGGTTCGGCTTCGGACGCGGCATGTCGAACAGCCGCTCCAGTTGCTCGTCGTCGATGGTCTCCTCGCGAATCAGCAACAACGCGATCGCTTCCAGCTTGTCGAAGTGCTCGGTAATCACCAGCTTCGCCCGGTCATGGGCATCGTCGATCAGCTTGTGGACTTCCTCGTCGATCTGGAATGCAACCGGATCGCTGTAGTTCCGCTGCTCGCTGATTTCGCGGCCAAGGAAGATCATCTCCTCCTTCTTGCCAAACGCCAGTGGTCCCAGCTTGCTCATCCCAAACTCGGTCACCATCCGCCGCGCGATCGCCGTCGCCCGCGCGATGTCGTTGGAAGCCCCGGTCGAGATCTCCTCGAACACCAGTTGCTCCGACACCTGTCCAGCCATGAACACCGCGATATCGTCCAGGAACTGCGCCTTTGTCTTGAACAGCCGATCCTCGTCGGGCACCGTCCTCGTATACCCGCCAGCCATGCCGCGCGCCACGATGGAGACCTTTCGAACCGGGTCGGCGTGCGGCAGCATCCGCGCCACCAGCGCGTGACCGGCCTCGTGATAGGCCGTCATCAAGCGTTCGCGTTCGGAAATCACCCGGCTCTTGCGCTGCGGCCCCGCGATCACCCGGTCGATCGCCTCGGTCAGTTCGCTCCGGCCAACCGACTTCTTGTTCCGCCTCGCCGCCAGGATCGCCGCTTCGTTGACCAGGTTTTCCAGGTCCGCCCCGGAAAACCCCGAAGTCTGCCGGGCCAACGACTCGATGGAGACGTTCTCCTCCATCGGCTTGCCCCGCGTATGCACGCCCAGGATCGAGCGACGGCCCTGGATATCCGGCCGGTCGAGCACCACTTGCCGGTCGAACCGCCCCGGCCGCAGCAAGGCCGGATCGAGCACGTCCGGGCGGTTCGTCGCCGCGATCACGATCACGTTGACGCTGCTGTCGAACCCATCCATCTCCACCAGGAACTGGTTGAGCGTCTGCTCGCGCTCGTCATGGCTCCCGCCGAGCCCCGCCCCGCGCTGGCGTCCAACCGCGTCGATCTCATCCACGAACACGATGCACGGCGCGCTGCGCTTGGCCTGCTCGAACAGGTCGCGAACCCGGCTCGCGCCGACGCCCACGAACATCTCCACGAACTCCGACCCCGAAATACTGAAGAACGGCACCCCGGCCTCACCCGCCACCGCCCGCGAAAGCAGCGTCTTGCCGGTTCCCGGAGGGCCAACCAGGAGCACGCCCCGCGGAATCCGCGCGCCGAGCGAGGCGAACTTCTCCGGGTATTTCAGGAATTCGACAACCTCGGCCAACTCTTCCTTGGCCTCATCCACCCCGGCCACATCGGAAAATGTCACCGTCGGCCGGTTGCTGGAAAACAGCCGAGCCTTGCTCTTGCCAAACGACATCGCCTGATTGCTGGAGCCCTGGCTCTGCCTCAGCATGAAGATGATGAGCCCGCCAATCAGCAGCAACGGCAGCATGAAGGTCAGCAGGCCGATCACCAGCCCCCACCGGCTCCCGCCCTCCACCTCGATCGGCACCGCGTCGGCCGGGATCCCGGCGCTGGTCAGCACATCAATGATGCTGGTGTCCGGCGGAATCCGCGATTCGGCCATCGGTCTCGAAGGATCGGTGTAGTAAATGCGAACCTCGGTGCTGCCATCCTTGGCGACCAGTTTCTCGACTTCGCCATTGCGGATATCCGCGACGACCGACGTGTTGAAATCAACTTGCGCGGGATCGCTCCTGCTGCTCGCATACGCGAACCACAGCACGCTCACCGCCACGATGAGGAGCAGCCATACAACGCCACTGCGAAGCCATTTGCGATTGGGCATCCGGAATCCTTCGGGAACGAGGGGTGTGCGAATGTGGGGATTGACGTCGCGCCCCGGTCAACTCTGCTGCCGCAAGTATACCAACCGGCGGGTGGTGTCCAGCCAACCGGCACTCCCTTTATGTACAGGTGCGCGCAATCACCGAACCAGCCTCATCAGTCCCCCGACCCAGTGTCCTGGGACGAGTACACACTGGCGTCGAGCACCGCCACATACGGCAGGTTGCGATACTTCCCGGCATAGTCAAGCCCGTAGCCGATCACGAACTCGTCCGGTATGTGGAACCCCACCCGGTCCGCCTGCACGTCGATCGCGTCCGGCTTGTCTTTTTTCAACAGCGCCACCACCCGGATATCCTTCGGCTGCCGCGCCTTCAGCATCTCCAGCAGGTACTGCAACGTCAGCCCGCTGTCGACAATATCCTCCACCACGATCACGCGGCGCCCTTCGATATCCTCGTTGAGATCCTTGAGAATCCGGACAACCCCCGAAGACTTCGTCGCCGCGCCATAGCTGGAAATCGCCATGAAATCGATCTCCAGCGGAATTGTCATCGCCTTCATCAGGTCGGCCATGAACGCCACCGCCCCGGTCAGCACGCCAATCATCAGCGGCTGGTCCTCGCCATACTCGGCGTCGAGTTCCGCCGCCATCGCCGCGATCTCGGCCCGCAACTCGTCCTCGCCGATCAGCACGCGGGACACACCCTTGGCCCGCGACTCCATCATCCGCTCGTCCGCCACCTGGTCTCCCGTCACGCCATCTCGCGCATCAATGTCCCGAAACATCGCGTCCTGGCGGAACCACATTGGCCCTCCGGACACATCGCCGAAGTGTACCTTCCTCATCGAATACCTCCGAAATATGGCGCCTATTCGTAGGGGAGGCCCGGAGCCTGTTCAAAGCGCAGCGTGG
>CAZUPA010000036.1:4583-7437 GCA_964622205.1 uncultured Sphaerobacteraceae bacterium | reverse complement strand
AGCGTGGCTTGTCCAGAGCGCAGCGTGGGAAGCTGCCCATGGCAACCCATACACGGCGCTCACCATTCCCGCTTCTTCCCCCTTGCGATACCAGAACAAATGTTCTAGTATCGAGAAGTCATCACTTTGGCGCATGTGCCGCTGTTCTGGCGTGGGGCCAGCATACAGCCATTCCAGCCACGCCATCGTGATACCGGCAATTCGTGCGCATCGGTCCTTAAGGGAGGGAACCCATGCCTGTCGCCTGCCTTCGCATACCCTGGTTCGCGCTGCGTATCGCGCTTCTCGACCAGCCGCATCTCGATGGCCATCCACTGGTGCTCGGCAACCCCCAGGGCGGGCGTCCCATGGTGCTCGACGCCACCCCCGAAGCCCACGACGCCGGCGTCCGCGCCGGAATGACCCTCCGCGAGGCCCAGGCCCTCTGCCCCAGCCTCGTCGCCCTCACCCCCGATCCCGTTCGCGAATCGGCCATCGCCCGCGACATCGGCGACCAACTCGACCAGATCAGTCCCCTCGTCGAACCCGACGCCACCGAACAGGGCCGCTGGTACATCGACCTCACCGGTCTCGAACGTCACCACGGCTCCTTCCACAAGGCCACCCTCGCCATCCTGGCCTGCGTCACCCCCCTCCTCCAGCCCCGCGCCGGCCTTGCCCCCGCCCGCTTCACCGCCCGCGTCGCCGCCGAAGTCGCCAAACCCGGATCCATCAGGGAGGTCTCCGCCAGCGAAACCACGGCCTTCCTCGCCCGCGCCCCAATCACCTGCCTCCCCCTGCCCGCCGACCAGGTTCGCCAAATTTCCCGGCTCGGCATCTCCACCCTCGGCGCCTTCACCAGCATCCCCGCCCGCAAGGTCGCCGCCCGCTTCGGTCCCGCCGGACGCCACGCCTGGACCCTTGCCGCCGGCCAGGACACCTCTCCCATCGTCCCCCCGCATCGAACCGAATCCGTCCGCGAGGAACTCATCATGCCAGCGCCCACCGTCAGCCGCGACATGCTCATGGTCGGCCTCCGGCAAATGGTCAGCCGCGCCTTCGGCACACCCGCCCTGCGCGACCATCATGTCCGCCAGATCACGCTCAACGCCATTCTCGAAGGCGAACGGCGCTCCTGGGAACGCCACCTCATTCTCAAGGAACCATGCGGTCCCCAGCGGCTCGTCCGCGCCCTCGAACTCCGCCTCCAGGACCTCGAACTCGACGGCCCGGTCGAATCTCTATCCCTCGTCTTCAGCGGCCTCAGCCAGGCTACCGCCCGCCAGTCGATCTTCGCCTCCATGGGCCCCCGCGCCACCGAACCGCTCACCGCCGCCGTCCATCACCTCAAGCACCGCTACGGGGAATCCCCCATCTACCACGTCGTGGAGGTCGAACCATGGTCTCGCATACCCGAACGAAGACACGCCCTGCTCAGCTACGACCCCTGAACCAGCCGGTACCGCTCTCCGTCACCCCCAACGACAAGGGAGAACCCCGTGAACTCATCATCAATCGCCACTACTACCAGGTCGAACGCATCCAGGACACCTGGATCATCGAGGACGAATGGTGGCGCAATCCCATCCAGCGCCAGTACTTCTCCCTGCTCCTCAACGACGGCAGCCGGCGCACCATCTTCCACGACCGCGTCTCGGACTCTTGGTACCTCCAGGACTACTGACACCACCGCGCTTCAACAATGCCCCCGCGAACCACGACACCTGTTCGCGAGGGAGGACCTTGTGTCCTCCATCACTCGCTGGCGGAAGCCCATACACCGGCCAGGCTCGCGATGCCAATGCGGTGCTCGATGGCCGGTTAGGGCTTCCCTACTGGTTCACCAACCTACCGGTGTTCACATCGCCCACGCCACGCCATCCCAACCGGTCGTATGGAGAGACCGACCCCGTGCCGGTTCGGCCCCCATGCGCGAACCATCCCCTCTCTCACCTCCGACACCGCCCTCCTTGGTCGTCATCCTGAGCGGAGCGAAGGATCCCCGGACGAAGTCCTTCCGACGCCAGGCGGTGCCCCATGCGCGAATCCATTCATGGAACACCTCCGTCCCACCACACCACCCCCGCACACACGACAACATCATTTCCGCGCCCACATTAATTCCGATGCCTCCATTAATTCCCAACCCCAAAAAGCCCGCCGTTCCGGGCAAAATCGCCCCTCGAAGCCGATTAAATGTATTAATGAATTATTGTGGCCGAAAAAACACAACGCCTTCAATACCGCACCCACAACCACCTCATAACCCACCGCCAGGCGCCCCATGTACACCGAGCTCCACCTCCACACCGCATACTCCTTCCTCGACGGAGCCTCCCTCCCGGAAGACCTCATCAACCAGGCGGTCTCGCTCGGCTACCACTCCCTCGCCATCACCGACCACGACGGCCTCCACGGCGCCATGGAATTCGCCCAGCTCGCCCAGGCCGCCGGCATCACCCCCATCACCGGCGCCGAAATCACCCTCGCCGACGGCTCCCACCTCACCCTGCTCGTCGAATCCCGCGCCGGTTACGCCAATCTCTGCCGCCTGCTAACCAATCTCCACCACGGCCGCCCCCCGCTCCCCGTCATCCTCGAAGACGATGAAGAACCCACCGGTGACGACGGCTCCGAACTCATCCTCTCCCACCTGTCCAACCACGCCGGGGGCCTCATCCTCCTCACCGGCTGCCGCAACGGCCAGCTCGCCCAACTCGTCGATGCCGGCCGTCTCGCCGATGCCCGCCGCGTCCTCGACCAGTACATCGAGTGGTTCGGCCCGGCCAGCGTCTTCGTCGAACTCCAGCAGAACTTCGTCTTCGGCGACACCCCGCGCATCGAACGCCTCGTCAACCTCGCCAACGATCGCGGC
>CAZUPA010000036.1:0-4483 GCA_964622205.1 uncultured Sphaerobacteraceae bacterium | reverse complement strand
CACGCCGCCCTCGTCTGCGCCTTCTCCACCTACCGCCTCCGGAGCGCCGTCCGCGATGTGGGCAAGGTTCTCGGCCTCCCGCCCGCCGATCTCGACCGCATCGCCCGCCTCAGCGAACCCCGCGGCGCGTCCTCGCTCGAACGCGAACTCGACCGCCTTCCCGAATACGCCTCCCGCAAGGACGCCCCGCCCTGGTCGTTCCTCATCGAAATCTCCCGCCAGTTGGAGCACTTCCCGCGCCACGTCACCCAGCACGTCGGCGGCATGGTCATCTCCGCCAACCCGCTCAACGAGATCGTCCCCATCCAACCCGCCTCCATGGATGGCCGCTTCATCTGCCAGTGGGACAAGGACTCCTGCGAGGACGGCCGCTTCATCAAGATCGACTTCCTCGCCCTCGGCATGCTCTCCCTCGTCGAGGAATGTCTCGACACCATCGACGCCCAGGGCAACGAACCGGTCGACCTCAGCCGGATCGACTTCGCCGATCCTTCCGTTTTCGACATGATCCAGCGGGGAGACACCGTCGGCGTCTTCCAGGTCGAAAGCCGCGCCCAGATCCAGATGATCCGCCGCACCAAGCCCCGCAACCTCGAAGACCTCATCGTCCAGGTCGCCATCGTCCGTCCCGGCCCCATCGTCGGCGGCGCCGTCACCCCCTTCGTCCAGCGCCGCGAGGACCCCGATTACCAGCCCGAATTCGACCACCCCATCCTCGCCGGTGTGCTGGAGGAAACCCTCGGCGTCATCCTCTACCAGGAACAGGTCGTCCAGGTCGCCGAGGTTCTGGCCGGGTTCCGCCCCGGCCAGGCCGACCAGCTTCGCCGCGCCATGACCCGCAAGCGCTCGGCCGAAGCCATGCAGGCGATGAAGGACGACTTCATCGCCGGGTGCCTCCAGAACCCCTGCAAGCCTCCCGTCACCCGCGAAATCGCCGAGAAGGTCTTCTTCAAGCTCTCCGGTTTCGCCGAGTACGGCTTTCCCAAGAGCCACGCCGCCGCCTTCGGCCTGCTCGCCTACCAGTCATGCTGGCTGAAGCACTACTACCCCGCCGAGTTCCTCTGCGCCCTGCTCAACAACCAGCCGATGGGCTTCTACGCCCCCCACGTCCTCATCAACGACGGCAAGCGCGCCGGCCTTCGCATCATCCGCCCCGATATCAACCTCAGCCAGCACGAATGCACCATCGAGGGGAAGAAAACGATCCGGATCGGCTTTTCCTACGTCAAGGGTCTCGCCGAGGACGATGCCCTCCGCCTGATCGAGGACCGCCGCCGCAACGGCGACTTCCGCTCCCTCGCCGATCTCGTCCGCCGCGTCCCGCTCCGTACCGACACGCTGGAAAACCTGATCGCGTCCGGCGCCTGCGACGACTTCGGCCTGCAACGCCGCGAAATGCTCTGGCAAATCGGGCTCTTCATCACTCCCACCCGGTTCGGCGTCCGAAACAGCAACAAAACCCAGGGCCGCCAGCTCTCGCTGGACCTCCCCACCGCCCAGGATCACGTCGAACTGCCCGCCACCACCTCCTGGGAGCGCATGACCGACGAATACCGCACCCTCGGCCTCACCACGAAGTTCCACCCGCTCATGCTGCTGCGCGGACGCCTGCCGAAACACATGATGTCCACAAGGGATCTCGAAAACCTGCCGGATGGCTATCGCATCCAGATTCCCGGCCTCATCGTCTGCCGCCAGCGGCCCGGCACCGCCAAGGGCATCACCTTCCTCCTGCTGGAGGACGAGTTCGGCCTGGTCAATATCGTCGTTTACCCGGACCTCTACGAACGCCAGCGTCTCGAGGTCCGCTCAACCCCAATGCTGGTCGTGGAAGGCAAGCTCCAGCTCGCGAACAACAACGTCAACATCATCGCCGAACGCCTGCTGCCACTCGAGAATCACGGCGCTGTCTCGCCGCCCGCACACAACGGCTGGGACATCCCGCCCACCGACGATGTCGATCTCTCGCGGGTCCAGCTCATGCGCATCACCCAGATCGAAGAACCTCAGCCAACCCCTGCCGACATCCGCGCGGTCTCCCCCAATGCACACAACTATCGGTGAGGAGTCATTCATGCCAAAACGTCGGGACTTACGTATCTCCATTCGGCCGCGCAACCGTCGCGCCCTCCCGCGCCACCCGCACCGAGACGCCCTCGCCAAGCTGGATCACCCGCTCCGGTCCCTTGACCTCGATAGTCCGGACAACTTCCTCGATCCGGTTGAGCGAGATTTCCAGCCCCGCCGGAACCCGCCCACGGAGCCACCCATGCACCACTCGCCGCCGCAACGCCGCTGGCGCACCCAGCAACACCTCCCGCGTCAGGCGCGAGGCATCGGCAAGCCCCGCCAGCACATCCGCGGCCAGCGAATCGAGCAGGTCATCGTCCGCCGCCGCCAGGCCCGCGAACCGCGCCAGGTTGATCGTGGCCCCCGGCGCGACCCCTTCCAGCACCGGCAACACCTCATGCCGGATCGCGTTCCTCCGGTACGATGAATCGGTATTGCTCTCGTCCTCCACGATCGGCACGCCCAGGCCGCCGGCATACCTCCGCACCTCATCCACCGGCTCCGCCAGGAACGGCCGCCACAACCGCGCCTCCACCGGCTCGACCTCCGAATCCCACCACGGCACGGTGATCGTACTCACCTCCCGCATCCCGCTCGCGCCCCGCAGCCCCGCCCCACGCAGCAGGTGCAACAGCACGGTTTCCGCCTGGTCCCGCTGGTGATGCGCCAGCGCCACCACATCGAATCCGCCAGTCCGGATCGCCTCCGCGAACGCGAGGTACCGCTCCCGCCGCAACGCCTCCTCCCGGCCAACCCCACCGTGAGACGCCAGCCGCCCGGCATCGATGCGGTGAACCACCACCTCCACACCCAACTGCTCGCCGCTGACCCGAACCTGCTCGGCCTCCACCGCCGAACCAGCCCGAACCCCGTGGTCCACGTGCAACGCACTCACGCGGAAAGGCGACGTCCGCCTCAGCGAAGCCAACGCTCCCACCAACGCCAGCGAGTCCGCGCCGCCCGAAAACCCCACAAGCACTCGCGGCGGCGCGTCTCCTCCCAGGGCCACCATCGAACGCCGGAGCCGCTGCACCAGTCCCGCTTCACGACCACCCACGAAAACGTCCCTTCCGGACACCATGAGATGTTCACGCCACCCAACAGCCATATCACATCCAGGCGCCGGCCATCGAGACTACAGTTCAGGCTGGAGATGTCGCTCGAAGAACGCCAGCGTCTCCGGAGCCTCCGAAGCCCAGCTGAACCAGGAATCGTGGGCATGGTCCGGAAACCAACCATAGGACACCTGGACTTCGGCATCCTGGAGCGCGGCAACCATCCGCCGGGAATGCTCATACGGAATCACGTCTTCATTGCCCTCCTGAAGGATCAGGAATGGCGCGCTCGTGGCATCGACAAAGGTGATTGGCGAGAAGTCTTCGTATGCCGCCATCTCCGGCAACGCATCCCCCGACCCACCCAGGATCTCCGCGTCTATGTCCGGAGAGTCGGGATGGGCGTTCTCGAACGTGAAGTCGAACAGTCCACCCATCGACACCACGCAGGTCGCCTTGCTGGAAAAGTCCGCGAGGGCAACGTCACTGTTGTCGCGGGTGTCCCGGGCACCCAGGTGCGCGGCGAGTTGGCCGCCAGATGAGAACCCGAAGGCGCCGACCCGCCCGGGGTCAACTCCGTAGGTGGCGGCATTGGCCCGAACCCAGCGCACTGCTCGCTGAACGTCGTCGAGCTGGGCTGGCCAAAGCGTCGACGGGTCGCCCGAAACGTACAGCCGGTACTCGATGCTGAACGTCGCGTAGCCTGCGGCGGCGAGACCCATGGCCGCCTCGCCATGATCCCACCGGGTTCCCTGCACGAGTCCGCCACCATGGATAACGATCACGGCCGGACGAGGTTCCGGGCGGTCCTCCGGCCGAAGGACGCTCAGAAGAAGATCGATCCCCCCAACTGTCCCATAAACAACGTCGTCCTCGCTCTGGAGGGTCGCGAATGGATCGTCCTGGGCCGCGAGACGATGTGCCGAACTGGCGGCCGCCAGACCGAGCGCGCCAACGCTCAAGCCCGCGAGGGCGGTGCGGCGGGAGAGGGAATGACGAACCTGGATGGCGCCCATGGGAATCTCCTTTACGCCCACTGAATCGCGGGCCGCCTATCGATTGTCAGAGCGATATCCGCCTACTCTACACCCACCACCACGCGCGCAAGCGTGATCGGGATTGGCCATTGGTCACGCTCACGCTCGCTTGCACCGCCGCCCGCGATGGACCGCATCCCGAACCAGGCCCAACTGGCGTTCCCGCCCGGCGCATCTGGGCTGCATGGTGATTCGGACGGATGCCAAACCAATTCCCCAACGGACCAATGAAAAACCCCCGAGAATCCGCGTCGTTACGCGGTTCCGGGGGAGATGGGTGCCGACGGGTGGAATCGAACCACCGGCCAAAGGCTTATGAGT
>CAZUPA010000035.1:0-24429 GCA_964622205.1 uncultured Sphaerobacteraceae bacterium | reverse complement strand
CGGTGGCATCGTCGAGTACACGCGCGCGATCGACGCCTGGATCATCGAGGACTAATCCTTAAGTCAAGCCTGGAATCAAAACGGGGGCGGCTGGTATCACCAGTCGCCCCCGTTTTTCTGTGTTTCACGTGAAACACACGCTCAGCACATGCCCTCGAACGTCGATGCCTTGTACGCCGCCAGGTCACGGCCACCACGACCCGATCGCAGGTATCGCACCCATGCGTCCCGCTCGTGGCTCACCGGCATCAGTTCCCACACGCACAGCATCGGACGGTGCCCGGCCACCTCCCGCGTCGTCCGCTCGTAACCACCATTCCCATCGAGTTCCCGAACGAACGTCGTCTGCCATAGTTCGTTGTCGTTGTTCCACGTCAGCACGATCAGAAACACTACGTCGGAACAGTGATGCAGCAGCACGAAACCGAACCGCTGCTCCAATCGCAGCCGTCCCTGCCGAACCTCATCCCGCAGGAACTGGCGAGCCTCGCTCCCCAGGTCGCCCAGGTCAACTCCTGGACGGCTGATCTCGTACCATTTGAGCCATGCGTTCGACAGCACCAGGTCCTCCACTCGCCGCACCAGCTTCTGCGTGTAGGCGAAGTCCTCGCGTACCGGCGAAGTAGTGTTTGGGGCATCATTGCTGGTGGTTACGGGAATCATGACCTGGCTCCTGCGGGATAGGGGCTCTTGAACGATGGGGCGGAACATGCCTCAGTATCCCGACCGTTCCGGACACCTCCTGTCCGCATTCAACATAAAAGACCGGCCTCTCGAAGGAGGTCCGGCCTTGATACCGAGAGGGCCCAGCCCAGGGATGGCCCGGATGTATCTAGTCGTCGGTAATGTGGATCAGCCCAGGCTGCATGTTGAAGTACGACATCAATTCCATCAGCAGATGCCGCAATTCCTGGTCGGTCGGGTTCTCGCCCAGCGGACGCCGATCCGTGAACGGTTGGCCAGCGTACTTCTGGTATCCCGCGCCAGATCGGTTGTCGGTGCGAGGGGAGCGCCGGTAGATTTCGGCGAACAGCCCCGCGCCGTCCGTGGTGATGTACAGCGCGAAGTTCGGGTCGATTTCCAGCCCAATCACTCCCGAATCCGGCGTATCCACCACGTGCGGATATCCGCGCTGCGGCGCCTTGTAGTTGCCGGCGGCCAACTCGAACATCGGAACCATTCGATCTCGAATGGCGTGCAGGGATTCCACGGACACTGCTGAAGCTCCTCATCCTCGCGGACAGGCGAAGAAGTGACATAACATCATGGCCCCTCACATTCTGGGCCGCTAACTCCGTCAAGTATCCTCCGGCCATTGCCTGGATGTCCACGTGGCGGTGACCAGCGCGCCTATGACCGCCCTTGCTCGACCTCCAGCCGGTTCTCCTCGCTCAACTGGCTGGCCCGCGGCGTCACCTGCCCGGCGTACTTGTTGTTGGCCTTCATGCGATACGGCGTCATTACCGGCGACGACACGTCTTCGAACGAGAACGCACAAATCCGCATCCCGGGGTAGAGCGCCACCGCCATCCGCCCGAGGTTGCTCAGCTCCATCGTCGCCGTCCCGATCCAGCCCGGCTCGAAGACCGCCGCCGTGGAATGCACCGTGATCCCCAGCCGAGCGATGCTCGAACGGCCCTCCAGACGGCCCAACAGGTCGTCCGGAAGCTCCAGCGACTCCATGGTGGAAGCCAGCGCGAAATCGCCCGGCTGCATGATGAACGGCTCGTCCGGCGAGACCTCGATCGTCCGCATCGCGTCGCTGATCGAGGAGGTGTCCCGCGGATCGATAAAGCTGAACCGGCTGTGCTCGAACACCATGAAGGTGGTGCCCAGCCGGAAATCGACCGACACCGAGCCGAGCTGCTTCGTCAGGTCCGGCGCGGGATCGATCCTGATCCTGCCGCTCTCCAACGCCTTGATGATGTCGCGATCGGACAGCACCATCCGTATTCACACTCCTGGCGCCCTGGGGCGACATAACCACGCAAACTCAACCCCGGACCTGGAGTTGATAATTGTGTACGATCATACCATCCCGACGCCGGTCATCGCCGCATTCAGCATGGCTCGTGCCGTGTTTCGGGCAGGGGCGAACCCGTCGCCTGCGATCGCATTCCTTCCCATGCGCCGCTCAGGCGGGAGCCTGCGTGGTGTATGGCGAATCCATCTGCCCAGCGTGCTCCGCGCCAAACTCCGGCAGGTCCCCAATCACCACCAGATGGTGCTTCGCCCGCGAGAGTGCGACATAACACAGGCGATGCGGGTTCCGTCCCCGGCTCAGCCCGTGCGGCTCCACCAGGATTACCACGTCGCTCTCCAGCCCCTTGAAGGCATGCACGCTCGACACCCGAACCTGGCCCGCGTCTGGCTCGCCCGACCACGTCAACGTCACCGCCCCGATCGACGCACCCTCCTTCAGTTCGCTCCGCGCCTTCCCATACGGGGTCAGCACCACCACCTGCCGCGCCGAAAGGCCCTCCTCGCCCAGCAGCCGCCCAACCACCCGGCGGACATCCTCGGCCACACCCTTGCCCGATGGCTCCACCTGCTCAACCGGGCGGCCCGCTGGACCGATCGACCCCGGTTTCGGATCGCCGTCGTAGAAACCCACCACCCGCTCGTGAATCGCCGCCGTGCTCCGGTAGTTGTGCTCCAGTACGTAGGGTGGGGTGGTGATCGGCAGGTCGGATGTTCGCTGGTAAATCGCCTGGTGTGGATCCTGGAAGATATACAGCGGCCCCGTATCCGGCTCCACCAGCAACTCCTGCAACGTCACCCACCAGTTGTCGCGGAAGTCCTGCCCCTCATCGACCACGATCGCGTCGAACCTCGCCTCCAAGTTTGGAATCGCCGCCAGCAAGTCGTCCGGCAGGTCATCGTCCCAGTACGCCTGCTCCCTTGGGCGCACAGTCGACGGCATCCCCGCCTCCTCGCAGAGCTTCACCGCCAGGTCGTGGTAATGGCTTACCCGCACGCTCCCGTTCGCCACCCCGCTCTTCTGCGAAACCACCGCCTGCATCCACTCCGCCAGCGGCCGGTTGAAGCACGTCAGCAGCACCTCGAATCCTTCGTTCGCCAGTTGCAGCGCCTTCTCCACCGCCAGCATCGTTTTCCCTGACCCCGCGCACCCATTGATCACCACGCG
The DNA here is from genome assembly GCA_964622205.1 of uncultured Sphaerobacteraceae bacterium. Lineage (GTDB taxonomy): Bacteria > Chloroflexota > Chloroflexia > Thermomicrobiales > UBA6265 > JACCYX01. The sequence continues at coordinate 21,281 of CAZUPA010000035.1, read as the reverse complement.
CGGCTGGTTCCGGATGAATTGCAGGAACCGTGACTGCTCGTCCGACAACCGTACGATCAACGATTCCCCGGCCCGCATCTCCGCCACAAGCCCCAACCGCTGGAGGTCCACGGTCGGTTGCAGCAGCGAAATGACCGCGTCGATCGCGGCCTTCGGCAACGGCTCCTTCGGCGCGTCCCTGCTGTACATTCGCTCGATTGCTGGGAGCACATCATTCAGGTCGGACGAGTCCATCACCAGCGACCGGTCCCAGTCGATCCCAAACGTCGCCTCGCTGGTCAGTGTGTCCGGAAACGCCACACCCCGGAACATCGGGTACGAAAACCGGCTCGTGCCCGGATTGTCCTCCAGCTTTTCCTTCAGCGCCCAGAACGCCCGGTCCGCCTGCTTCACCGGGTTCTTGATCGCATGCGCCTGACCGTTCCGGCTGATCGAGCTCCATTCATCCCCGGACCATTCGCCCCGGATTCGGCCGCCTTTCACCTCGATGACCAGCAGCCCCCGGCGCGGATGCAGGATCACGAAGTCGGCCTCGCCCACCGCGTCGTATCGTCGCCGCCGGTTCAGCCACTTCACCCCGTGCATCACCACGTAGTCGTTGGGCAACTGTTCCTGGAACGCCCGGAACAACTCCCGCTCCGCGCCGCTCTCCGTGTCCGCCCCCACGCTCGCCGGAAACATCCGCGCCACGATCCCACCCTCCTCCGGATACCCGCCTTGGATGCAGTTCTCATCGTTCGTCGAGGTCCGGCCCTTGCCGCTCACCGCCGCCGGCGACCACCCGGTTCTTGCCGTCTCGCTTGGCCCGGTAAAGCAACTGGTCGGCTTTCGGCAGCCCATCCTCCGCCTGGGCATTCATCCCGGTCGTCCACATCCCGATGCACAGGCGAACCGCCAGGCCGGCATCCAGCTCTTCCCACGGATACGCCTCCACCGCCCGCCGGATCCGTTCCGCGATCGCGGCGGCTGTCTGCTGGTCGCATCCCGGCAGCAGCAGCGCGAACTCATCACCCCCGTACCGCGCCACGACATCGGTCTCCCGGAGGGCTTCCGAGATGATCCGGGCCACCCTCCGCAATACCCCGTCTCCCACCGCGTGCGAACGCTGGTCGTTGATCTCCTTGAAATCGTCGATGTCGGCCATCCCCACCGTAAGCGGCAGCCCGAACGCTTCCGACCGGATCATGTCCTCGGCATGCCGCTCGTCGAATCCCCGGCGGTTGACGAGTCCTGTAAGGCTGTCCTGCCGCGAAAGCTGCCCAAGCAACTGTGCCTGGGATTGAAGCTGGCTGATCAGCGCCTCGTTGTCGGCGTTGAGCGACACTACCTGGCGGTACATCCGGTCGAGCTCTTCGCGGCGCACGCGTTCTTCGTCGGCCTTGCGCTGGGCATCGCGCGTCTGCAGCGCCTGGGCGGACGAGTACGCATGAAGCTGCAGCGTCTCCCGCCACAAATCCTCACGAAACCTGATCGACCTTCTATAGGTTCGGTTCGCAGCCTCGTGATCGTGCAGACCCTCGTACGATTCGGCGAGGGCATCGTACAGGAACACCCGCGAATCACGGTCGACCGGCAGACCTGCTTCCAGCAGGCGCTCGAGTTCGGCGGCGGTCTCCCTGGTCCAGGCCCCGGTTGTCGCCTCCACACCCCATTGCCCAAGGACGATGATCTCGCTCTCCCCAGCCCCCGGTTCCGCGCCCTGTCGCTCCACCGCGCGCCGGAAATGGTCCAGGGCCATGTCCGTATGACCCAGCGTGCGCGCCAGTCGCCCGGATTCGATCAGGCCCAGGCATTCACTGCGTACGTCGTTCATCGCCGCCGACGCATCGATGGAGGCGACATAGTGGCCCAGCGCCTCGTCAACCTCACCCATGCTCTCTTCGGCGAAGGCCAGATTGTGAAGGAACCCACTCTCCAGTATGCGATGCTCGGCGTTGTCCTGGAGCATCTCCAGCGCGTCACGGCAAACACGTTTCGCCCCTTCGAAATCGTGCAGCCCCATAAAACAAAGCGCCAGGTTGTTGGCCGCTTTCAGCCACAGGTAATCCAGCCCCTCATGTTCCTCGATCGCCATCTCCTCGGCATGGAAGTCGATCGACTCGTATAACCGGCCCGTGGTGGCCGTCAGCGCGGCCAGGCTGGACAGGAACTCGCAGATGAGCCGCTGCTCTCCCACCGCCCGGGCCTCCTCCAACCCGGTCCGGAGGATCGCGTCGGCCTCGTCGGTTCGGCCCCGCCAGATCAGGGCCGACCCTATTCCGCGGCGTGCATTGAGGCCGCCGGAATGGTTCCCCTCGTTGTCGAAGAGCGTTTCCGCCTCCCTCAGGTGCCGGATCGCTTCATCCATCAGGTCGAGTTCGTAATACAGCTTCCCCAGCAGGATGCGCGCTTCCGCCTCCACCATCTGGTCGCCACGCTCGGCCGCAACCGCACGAATCTCCTCGGCCGCCCGTATTCCCGCTTGCGGATCAGCCAGCATGCGTTCCCGGGTCCACGCCTCGAGCGCGGCTATTTGCTCCTTGCGCCATGCGATTGCATGCTCGACCTCTACCTGATCCATCGGTACCTCTCCGCGCGTCGCGCTGGGTCAGGTCATGCCTCCTTCGCGGCGAATGCCACCGCGACGACCCGAACGATACGAACCCGTCGCGCTCCAGCACCACCAGCATATCCCGTCCATGCCCAGCCACCCTCGGGAACGCAGGCTTCGCTGGCCCTGCCTGACTCGTGGAGGCCAGCCCTTCGATCTCCTTGGGAACTTCATCCCGGCTCGATCGCCCAGGCCATCACACTGCTCACTCGAGTCCTCTCTCGGGATCTTCCGCGAACGCGGCCCGGAACGGGTCACCCACCTGCTCCTGCCAGGCACGCAATCCTGCCAGGAGGCGTGCTTCGACATCAGCATAGTCCGGCTGGCCCGCCAGATTGTGCATCTCCCACGGATCGGCCTCCAGGTCGAACAACTGGGTCATGGTGGTGCCCGGCGTGGACCCGGGGCGCTTTCCCTCGCCCGCTGGCCGGTAGACGATCAGCTTGTGGTTCCCCTCCCGCCAGGTGCGCTGGGTTTGCTCGTACGCGCCGCCATGGGTGGAGCGGGGCGCATCGACGGCTCCCGCGTCGTCGACCAGGGATGCGCCTTCGGCCAGCGGATCGGCGGTCACGCCCGCCACCCTCCTGACGGTCGCGGTGGTGTCGCCGTGCCACACGAAGCCGTCGGACACTTCTCCCGCTGGAATGCCCGGTCCCGCCATCACCAGCGGAATCCGCTGGCTGTGCTCGTACACGTTCTGCTTGCCGAGCAGGCCGTGCTGCCCCACCGCAAGGCCATGGTCGGCGGTATAGATCACGACGGTGTCCTCGGCGAAGCCAAGCCGGTCGAGCGTGGCCAGGACGCGGCCAACGCCATCGTCGAGGTGGGCGATCATCCCGTAATAGTCGGCGATATGGCCGCGAACCACCTCCGGATCGCGCGGAAACGGCGCGAGCAGTTCATCCCGCACCCGCAGGTCGCCATTGTCGAAGGGATGCTCCGGCAGCAGGTTCGGCGGCGACTCGACCGAGGCCGGATCGACCTCCCAGCCAGGAGGCGGGGTGCGCGGATCGTGGGGCGCCGTGAATGCGACATACAGCAGAAAGGGATCGTCATCGCCCTGGGCGTCCTCCAGGAAGCGGGTGGCGGCGCTGGCGAACAGGTTGGTCGAGAAATGATCGAGATCCGAGGTGGAGGGGTCGACATCCTCCCGCGATGGTCGCGTGCCGCCGGGCGGTTCCGGTGAGATGGCATCGTCTCCAGCGGCGGCGTCCCAGGACTGCACCGGCACGTGATAGTGATCGCTCATCCCGCCAAACATGAGCGCCTCGCCGGTCTGGAACGAGCGGCGGAAGGACGCCACGTCGTTGTGCCACTTGCCGACCGCGTGCGTGCGATACCCGGCCTCCCGCAGCGCCTCCGGAAACGTGGCGAGCGCGTCCGGAATGGTGTGCGACCCCGTGAAATCGCGGCCGGTGGGGTCGGTGGCCGAGGCGAAGATATTGCGGCCGGTCAGCACGCTGGACCGGCTGGGAACGCAAATGGCGCCGTGCATGCCGCCCTGGCAATGGGCCTGCCGGAACGACACCCCACGAGCCGCCAGCGCATCCAGGTGCGGGGTGGCCGCCTGCGAGCCGAGATGGCCGAGTTCCGTGCCGCGATGATCGTCGGCGATCATGAAAACGATGTTGGGCCGATCGGCCATGGGGTCCTCCAGACGCACATTGGGTAGCGATTGCACCGTACCGCGCTCCCCGAAATTGGGCAACCAGGACCCCGCGCCCAAACACGCCATCCCATCACGTACGGGCGGACCTGCCGCCGGACGAGCGCGACGTTCAACATGGATGGCCGAGGCGGCTGTTGTCCGCCCCGCCTCGTCCCGGCTGATGGACCTGATCACCCGAACGACACGAACCCGTCCCGCTCCAGCGCCACCAGCATGTCTCGAACCCGCTCCGCCACCCGCGGGAAACACACCGCCGTATCCCATGCCTCACTGGCCTTGCCGGACTCGTGGATTCACAACGAAATACCGGTGAGCATTGCTCCCGGTCGAACGTCCCATGACATGGGTTGGCCGTCTCATGGCCTGCTTGGGTGTCACCCTGGCGAAAGGTGGTGGAATTGCCATATCCCACCACCCTTCATGAAGAAGCGCCGCGTCAGTTCTGGCTAGCCAATCTGAATGATGCGGGTGATCTGGCCGTTGCTCTCCCAGTACGTCTGCTTGCCGGTCAGGAACGGATCGTCCGGGCTCGGCTGGACATTGCCGTCACTATCGATGGCGCGAGAGGTGACCGTGTGTTCGCCAGGGGTGGCCGCTTCCCAATCGAAGGACCAGAACACCCAGGTGAAAGTGCCGCCCTCGCCCTCCGTGAGGGTGGTGGCTTGCCATGGACCATCGTCGATCCGTACCTCAACGCTGGCCACGGGCGCTCCCCAGGCCGCGCCCATGATGGTGTACTTGCCATCGAGCTCCGTCACCTTGGCCGGGGCCGACTTGAGCCGGGCTGGACCAACGGAGGTGAACGTCCACTCGGTGGTTCCGTCGTCCTGGACCAGCTCGCGGATCGTGACGTAGTCACGAGACATGAAGAACCCCTGGTAACGCCGGTCGATCACCTCGATCCGGGTCAGCCACTTGACGTTGGCGATGCCATACCAGCCAGGAGCGATCAAGCGTAGCGGGTAGCCATGCAGCGAAGGCAACGCCTCGCCATTCATCTCATAGGCCAGGATATTCTCCGGAGCCATCGCGTCCGCCAACGACATGCTCCGGGCGAATTGCTCCTGAATCGTTATCTCGTCGCGCCAGATCTGCTCGCCGCCGTCCGCTCCCCAGAAGACAACCTCGATGCCGTCCTCCAGCACGCCCACTTCCTCCAGCAGGACCGCGAGCGACGCTCCCGCCCAGAGGGCGTTTCCGACCAGGCCCTTGTTGAATGGGAACGCCGAGTTGCCGGAGCACTCAATTGTGAACGTCACCTCCTGGCGATCGCGGGACATGAGGTCGGCGAGCGAGAGGGTAAGCGGCGACCGCACCAGGCCGTCGACGGTGAGCGACCAACTGGCGGCGTCGAGCACGGGTTCGTCGAAATGCTTGATGACGAAATGCTCGTCGTTGGGAGTAATCCAGGAGTCCAAATCCTCCCAGACCAACTGCCGGACGATCGCCTCGGGCACTGGGTTCTCGGCGGGTTGGTCGGTCCACGGGATAACCGTGCCGCCCGCCTGGGTCTGGAAGGCCGCGGCGGGACCGGTGAGTCTGAAAACGGACAGGCCAGCCAGGGCAACACCACCCTGCGTCACAAACGATCGGCGGGTAAGGTCGGATATCGGCATTGGATACCTCCAGAATAGTGTGTCGGATGTGGTCTGGTCGCCATACGCTGTCAGGTGGACCTCCTCCGTCGATTGTCGGAAACCCGCCAGTCCGGATCGACCGATTGGACGGCTTTCCATCAGGCAGGCAACCCTTGCGAATGCCGGCCGCTACGGCGCGACAGGCGTGACCTCGACGTCCAATCCTCCCAGGATCAACCTCGAGAAACCGACCGCGCCCGGTTCGGCATCCAGGAGCGCCTGGGCGTGTCGCGCACCCACGCCCGCCCAGGTGGCGCCAACCAGCACAGGGAGAACCACTCCCATCACCAGCCATCCTGCCGAACACCCGGCGTTTGCACATCGTAGAAACTACGGGTGCGCAAACGTCGCCGGCCCACCGTAGAACTACCTGGTGCGATGATTAGCGGTGTTGGAACACATCCAGGCTCCGGGCCAAAGACCGCAAGGCGCCGCCGCACCGGGGCCGTATCAATCCAGTAGCCCTTCGCGAACGGCGCGAGTGGCCGCGGCCGTTCGCGACGATGCATCGAGCTTGTCCAGCACATTGCGGACATACGAGGTGACGGTCCGGTACTTCAGGCCGAGCTCCAGGGCGATTTCGCGGTCGGACCGGCCTTCCACCAGCAACCGCAGCACATCGTGCTCACGAGGAGTGAACGGGGCGCGGGAGGATCGCTTGTCGAGACGTGCCACGTCGTCCAGCCATTCGGCCGCCATCGCGGCCGCGGCCTCCCGGCCCAGCAGGTGACCGGCGCGTCGACCGGTGTCGTACGCCGGCTCCCCAAGTTGGGAGCGGGTGTTTCGTTCCGCCCGCTCCCAGGTGTTCCGCCAGCGCCGCGGGAGAACGTAGCCGATGACGCCGCCGAGCGACTCTGCCGTGCCCAGCAGTGTGGCCGCCAGGTCCGGCCGGTGCTGATCGACGGCAAGCGCTGCTACCGCCACCATTGCATCGACGAAGCCCTCCACGTTCCGGGCCTGTAACCACAGATCAAGACTGGCCGCATAAAGATTCGCGCCCTGTGCCGTATATCCCTGCGCCACGCTTGTCCGCCCAAGCATCAAGGTGGTCCGAGCTTCCCCCAGCGTAAATCCGTCCTGCTGATGAAGGGCGAGAGCATTGGTGAAATGGGTTTCCGCCAGGTCGAACTCGCCACGATCGAAGGCGACGATGCCGATGTACATAATGGTTGTCGCCAGCCCTCCAATGTCGCCGGCTTCGCGGAGAATCCGCTCGGCCTCCTCCAGGGCATCCAGCGCCCGTTCGTACTCCTCCTGGTCCTTGAGCACGTTTCCCAGGTTCATGAGCGCTCGGCCCACGGGGCGCCGGTCCCCAACCTGCCGTCGCAGCCGCAACCCCTCTTCCACCAAATCCGCGGCATCCGGGCCGCCCAGTTCCCGCTCCATCATCCCCAGCTTGATGTGGGCCATTGCCAGCGACGGGGAAACAGCGTGGTTGCTTCGACCGAGCACGGTCCGCAACCATCGCCTGCCCTCAATCCGATGGCTGCGGTAGTACCACAATCCGCCGAGCGCGGACGCGAGCCGCAACAGGGATGTGGTCTGATCCGTCTCGTCCAGCCAGGCCAGAGCGGCACGCAGGTTGTCGAGATCGGCTTCGAGGCGATCGAGCCATGGAACATGGTCCGGACCTCCCCAGATCGAGGGGTCCGCGCTCTCCGCCAACGTCATGAACCAGGCGGCATGCCGGTCCCGCGTGGCGGACGACTCGCCAGCCATGTCCAGTTGTTCGGCGGCATATTCCCGCAGCGTGCCAAGCATGTCGAATCGCGGTTCGCCGTCGCAACTCTCCACGCGGTGAATCAGGCTCCTGGAAACGAGTGCGCCGATAGTGTCCACAAGGTCGACCCCCTCATGGGTGGATACCCCGATTACCTGGTCCGCGGCATCGAGGGTGAACCCCCTGACGAACACCGATAGTCGCCGGAACGCGAGTTGCTCCTCTGGCGTCAGCGAATCATGGCTCCAGGCGATTGACTGGCGCAGGGTCTGCTGGCGTTCGGGTAGATCGCGCGAACCGCTGGTCAGGAGGTTCATCTTCCGGTCCATCCGCCGCAGCAATGCCCGCGGGGTGAGATGCGCGAGCCGCGCCGCCGCCAGTTCGATGGCGAGCGGCAAACCGTCGAGCGCACGAACGATGGCTGCGATCTCGCCAGCCGTTCCATGATCGATGACGAACTCGGAAACGACCGCCTGGGCCCGTTCCACGAACAAGGTGACTGCTTCGCTCTCGATAGCCCCGGATCCAGGTGCATCGGACGGGATGATCAGGGGCGCTACCTCCCTGACCCATTCGGCCGAGAGCCGGAGCGGTTCTCGGCTGGTGACGAGAATGGTGAGTCTCTCACACTGGCCCATCAGGTCCGCCAGGACCATCGCCTCTGAAATGTGTCGTTCGAATCCGTCCAGAACCAGCAGCGCCGCCCGGTTGTGAATGGTGGCGACCAGTCGATCGACAATCGACACTCCGTCCACACCGCGTAATCCGATGGTATCGGCAATGCGGGTGGCAATCGGGATGACGCTTGGGACGGACGAAAGCTCAACGAAAATAACCCCAGCGGGGAACGCGTCCGCCGATTGCATCGCGACCTGGAGACCCAACCGGGACTTGCCGACCCCTCCCGGGCCGGTCAGGGTCACCAGGCGTACGTCCTCCCGGCGGATCAGCCTATCCAGCGCCTCGATTTCGCCTTCGCGGCCGACGAACGACGTGCCTGGCAGCGGCAGGGATGTGCTTTGCCAGTCCCGGATGGGGAATACCACCGGGGACAATGGATTGGCGCTGGTCCCGGCTGGAGTCGGTTCGCTCACCGTCCCGCATCCTTCGCGTTGCCTTGGATCGTTGCTCAATTATTGCATGCGCATATCGGTACCCAAATTCAGACGGAAGAGATCGACATAAGATTGTTCGTTCGTTGGCGATCGTGGACGGAGCGGCTCTCTTGTCAAGCCGATGGGGCGGACTGGTGCGTTGACAGGTCTGGGTCTCGCTTCACGGCAGCCCCCGGCGCCATCATCGACACCAGCGCCAGCAGCCTGTTCGCCACCGCGATGATCCCCATGTAACACTTTCCCGCATTCCACGTCATTACCGGTGAACGCGTTCGAATCGGTAGTGAGGAGTTCACAGGGTGAGCTGGCTGCGGAGCGAATCCCCAGCAATCGCGCCCCCATCGCAGGATCCGGATGGGAGCGACGCCGAGCTTGTGGCGCAGGCCAGGCAGGGCGATCCACGCGCGTTTGCGCTCCTCTACCACCGATATCTCAACCAGGTCTACGACTATTGTCGCCACCGGCTGCCGAGCCGGGAAGCGGCCGAAGATGCCACTCAAACGATCTTCGTCAAGGCGCTCGGCTCGATCCGAACCTGTCGCGACGGCGACCTTTTCGCCGGATGGTTGTTCGCCATCGCCCGCAATGTGATTACCGACGCCTGGCGCTTGGGCCGCGTCACCAATGTCACCATCGACGACCTGCCCGATATCGCCGATCTGGCTCTCTCGCCGGAAGACACGGTGATCGGGGCGGAATGGACGCGGCAACTCCAGCGCTTGCGCGAGGATTGCCTCAAGCAAAACGACCGGGACTTGCTCGACCTTCGCCTTCAGGGGCTGACAGATCGCGAAATCGCGGTCGCCCTCAATCGCGGTCACGGTGCGATTCGCGTCGCACAGCATCGGATGCTGAAACGACTCCGTGACTGTCTGGGACTCAACCGGGAGGCCAATCATGACGTTCTCTAGACCCTCCCGGTCCGACCAGCATCTTTCGAACTACTGGAACGCACTCGTCCGCAACGCGCCCGCCGAGGAACTCGCGCGCCTGGCGCGGCTGGTCGAGCCATCCGAAATCGCGGCGATCGAACGGGCCCGTGCCGCCCACACGCGGTACGAACCAGACCCCTTCTTCGCTCGTCGCCTGGAGCAGGCGCTCATGAACACTGCCATCTCTCCCCTTGCGGATACGATCTCGCAACCACACGTTTCGCCGCCCTCTCGGAATGGGATCAGGGATCCTGGCTCCGTATCGCATCGCGGGGCAAGCATCCCACGTTCGCGCCGTGGCTGGGCACATTCCCCGGCGTTCGGTATTGCGCTGACCATCCTGCTCATCCTCTCCTCGGTGACTGGTGTCTGGTGGATAAACACTCGCCCGGATGAGCGTTACGTGATCATGGCGCCGATCGAGACGCCAGGTTCGGAATCCTCGCTCGGCTGGACCCACTTCAAGGGCGATGCCGCTCGCACTGGCGAAACCAACTTCGGCCCCGTCAGCCAGCCGGTGGAGCTCTGGCGCTACCAGGCGAATGGACCCTGCTACCCGCCGCCGGTTGTCGCCGCTGACACCGTCTATGCCGCCTGCGACGATGGCAACCTCTACGCCTTTGACACTGCCACCGGTAACCTTCGCTGGACCTTCACTGCGGAGCCGTTCGGCGACGGCACGACCGTCGTGGATGGCTTGGTTTACGCGATCGGCGGTGAGGGGGTACTCTACGCGGTCGATGCGATCACTGGCGTGGTGCAGTGGCGCTTCGACGCCTATCCGATCACCACGACCCCGGCGATTGACGGTGGCCTGGCCGTGGCAGGAACTCCGGACGGCTTCCTGCTCGGGATCGACGCTGCCACCGGCGAGGAGCGTTGGCGTACCCAGATCTCGGACCAGGGCGCCGCACGTGTGCCGGCCCTGCTCGACGGCGTGGTCTATGCCGGCAGCGAGGAGGGCAACTTCACCGCGATCGACACCGCGACCGGCGAGATCGCCTGGCAGGTCGACACGGGAGACCTGCCGACCGGGACCGCCGTCGTCGCCGATGGCATCGCGTACATCGGGGCGGCCGCGGACGACCAGATTGGCTCCCTGGCCGCCTACGACGCCGAGACCGGTGACCTCCTCTGGCGGCGGGACGAGCCAATCTACTCCCCCTCCGTGTCCAACGGCATAGGCTACTCCGGGAGTGCCGATGGCACGGTCTACGCCTACGACACCGCCTCCGGCGAAGAGATCTGGCGGACACAGTTGGGTGGGATAGCTCGCCCCAACGCAGTGGCCGGGGACATCGTCTACGTGCCGGTCGATGGTGAACGCGCGATTGTGGCGCTGGACACGGCTACTGGCGAGGAACTGTGGCGCGTGAGCGTCGATGGCGGAATCGACAGTCAGGCTTCGATGGTCGATGGCGTCATCTACGTGGCGACGACATTCGGCGTGATCCAGGCGTTCGCCGAAGCGCCGGGCAGCGCGACTCCACCGACCGCGCTCGGCAGTCTGGAAGCAACGCGAGCAACGCCAGTGGGGGAGGCAACCACACCGATAGTGGACATTGGCACCGACGTCACATTCCTCTGGCAATCAACGGGCGGTCCAGATCCGTTGTACGCGCCGCTATCCATGACCTTCGATCCCGAAGGTAACCTCTGGGTCACGGATGCTGCCAACAGCCGGTTCCAGATCATCTCGCCAGAGGGCGAGTATCTGGAGACGTGGGGCGCCGCGGGGGACGGCGAAGGTGAGTTCAACTTCGTTCACAATGCGAGTGATCCCGGTGGCAGTTGGGCCGACATTGCCTTCGCCCCGGATGGCAGTTTCTACGTGGCCGATGCCGCCAATCGCCGGGTCCAGCAGTTCGATGCCAACCGGCAGTTCGTGCGGACCTGGGGATCCTTCGGCAGAAGCGAGGGACAGTTCGGTCACCCGATCGGGATTGCCGTCGCGCCCGATGGCAACGTCTACGTCAGTGATGACTTGCGTGGGGACATCCAGGTCTTCAGTCCGGATGGCGACTACCTCTTTACGTTTGGCAGTTCTGGTTCTGACACAGGCCAGTTCACTGGGCAAGGGTCGCTGGCAATCGACGCCGCTGGCAATGTCTACGTGGCTGACTTTGGCAACCATCGCCTCCAGAAGTTCGCAGCCGACGGAACGTACCTGGCAGCGATTGGCGAATTCGGTGCCGGTGATGGGCAGTTCAATGGGCCAGCCGATGTCGCCGTTGACCAGAGCGGGTACCTGTACGTGAGCGACACAGACGGGGGCCGGGTCCAGGTCTTTACCCAGGACGGCGAGTTCATGCTGGCCTGGAGCGCGGCCGATGACGGCCAGGGAGCGTTCGCCGTCCCGATCGGGATCGCCGTCGATACCGCTGGCCACGTCTACGTGGCCGATGTCGTGGCCGACACGGTTCAAAAGTTCGCGATCACCCTTCTCGGCGCGGCGGCGGAGACCACGCCCGCCACCTGATCACCCACTATCCATCACGTATCCAACAGCGGCGGCGCAATCCAGCGCCGCCGCTGTTGTGTCCATCTCTCCCCGCGCTACACTGGAACCGGGTCCTCAACCATGCCTATCGCCGATCTGTAAACAATCTGCCCGGCCATGCGTCTACCTCTATGTAGGTGAAAGCAGGCACGATGGATCGCACGGATGTGGCACACAACCAGCATCAAACGACTCCACGCGTGACCGTGGCGGGAGAGGAAACTGACGAGTTTCTCGCTCGCCGGGCGGCAACGGATCCGGCCGCCTTTGCCGAGATCTACCGGCGTTACGTGGCGCGCATCCATCGCTATTGCAAGAGCAGGCTGCACGACCAAAGCCTGGCCGAAGACGCCACCAGCCAGGTCTTTCTGAAGGCGCTCGAGCACCTTCAGCGCAAACGCATCGACAACGTGGACTCGTGGCTCTTTTCCATCGCCCATAACGAAGTGATCGACCGCTACCGGCGCCAGCGGAACCACGCGGCGTACGATACGCTCGACCTCGCCAGCCCCGACCGGTCGCCGGAAGAGTTCGCCCTCGCGCGGAGCGAGCTCTCCGATGTCCGGCGGGCCCTGGCCCATCTCACACCAGACCAGCAGCGCGTGATTGAACTGCGCATGGCTGGCCTCACCACCGCCGAGATCCAGGAGGTTCTGGGCAAGGGCCGGTCGTGGGTCGGCACCACCCAGTTCAGGGCACTCAAACGACTTCGCGAGATCATGCATCCGCCGCATGCGGGAGAGGAAGGACAACCATGACCTGGTTCGCCCGTGCGTCTTCCCGTCGCGAGCGCGAAGCCCTGCTCGACTACTGGGACGACGTGATCGCCCAGAGTCCAGCCACACCCGTGCCACCGGCCACCGTTCCCGGCGAGCTTGGCGCTCTTGTCCGCACCGTTCACGCCGCGGACGCCACCAATACTGACCATCCCGTCTACGAGGATCGCCTGTTGCGGTCGCTCCTCGCCCGGCAGAAGGAGATTGCACCCATGAACGCCACCTCCGCGACATCGGCTCCGCTGTCTACACCTTGGAAACCCGTTCGGGCGACCAAACCCCACCGGCGCGCCGTGTCCTTCGGGAAGCATGTGCTGCCAGCCTTCGAAATCGCCCTCATCGTCCTCCTCATTCTCGCCTCGGCCGCCGGCATTTGGCTTGTCGATCGCGAGCAGCCGCGAATCGTCGCCCCACCCGTGGTAACCCAGACCGAAGCCACCTCTGACGTCCCGATGTACCGTGGCAACCCGGAGCGCACCGGCGTCATGCCCGGCCCTGGCATCGAGGGTGAGCCGGTCCAGCTCTGGCGCGCCGAGGTCGGCGGCGGGATCTATTCCGCCCCGGCCTTCGTCGACGGCATCCTCTACTTCGGTGCTCGTGATGGGGGAGTCTACGCAGTCGATTCCGCGACTGGCGTGGAAGTTTGGCGCTACCAGGCCGCCGGCCAGATTTCGTCGTCTCCCGCGGTCATCGACGATGGCGTCTACATCGGCAGCGAAGACGGCACCCTCTACGCCCTGAACGCTGCCGACGGGAGCGAGCTTTGGACTCTTTCCGGCATCCAGCCCAATGTCTCCCCGGTCGTGGTGGGCAACGCCCTCTACACCGGTAGTGACGACGGGTTCCTGCTCGCGCTCGATACCGCGACTGGGGAGGAGTTCTGGCGTGCTCCGCTCCACGCGGCGGCCGATCGATCGCTGGCGGTCGCGGATGGCGTGGTCTACCAGGGCAGCACCGACGGCGTGCTGCACACCTTCGATGCCACTACCGGCGAGCCAGGCTGGGCGCTGAAGCTCGAGGGTGGGAACGTGGTGACCACCGCGATTGCCAACGGGGTGGTCTACCAGAACACCTTCCTTGGTGATGTCAACCACGCCTACGCGCTCGACGCCGTCACCGGCGAGGAGCTGTGGCGCTTCGACACCGAGTCGGGTCAGGGTTTCCTGCCCCCGGCGATCGGAGACACGCTCGTTTACCTTCCCAGTACCGACTTCAGCGTCTACGCCGTCGATGCTGCCACTGGCGCGTTGGTCTGGCGCTTCGAAACTGGCGACCAGATCATCGCCGCGCCAGCGCTGGTCGCCGAGACGCTCTACGTCGTCAGCAATGACAGCTTCGTCTACGCGCTCGATGCCGCGACCGGGGCTGAGCAGTGGCGCTTCGCGGTCGAAGGCGAGTCCGACTTCGGGCCTGTCGTCTCCGGTGAGGTCGCCTACGTTGGGACCGGTTTCGGCTATCTCTACGCCATCGGCGGCAACGGTGAGGAGATGCAGGCTTCACCCGGCGCAAGTCCAGTCGTGACATCAGCGACTCCTGAGATGGCGGCTCCGGAAGCAACGCCCGTCGGGCAGGTGGCTTCTCCCGAAGCCGCAGCCAGCATTGCCGAATTCGTCTGGCAGGTTGGCGAGGGCGAGACCCTCCCAGACCAGCCGGAAGGACTGGCGGTCGCGCCAGACGGCACGCTCTGGATCGTTGACAGTCGCTCCCGCCAACTCCACCAGTTCACCCCCGAGGGAACGTACGTTGCGTCATGGGATGGCACGGCCCTGGGCGTGGAGAACTTCCTGCCTCCGTCCCTCGACGGTTCCACGTATGGCGCGATCACTTTCGACCAGGAGGGCAACGCCTACGTGCTCGACTCCGGCAACTTCCGCGTCCTGGTCTTCAGCCCCGAGATGGAGCTGTTGCGGGAATGGGGCTCGCGAGGCGATGGCAACGGCCAGTTCATGACGGCTACCGATCTTGTGATCGACAGCGCTGGGAACGTCTACGTCATGGATGTTACCCGCCGCCAAAAAATCCAGAAGTTCTCTCCGGACGGGGAGTTCCTGGCCACGATCAGCGGTTCTGACGAGGGTGACGGGCAAATTTCCGCACCCGCCGCCATCGGCATCGGCCCGGACGACGTTCTCTATATCCCGGACGACTCGCACGTGGTCGTCTTCGCCTCCGACGGCACCTTCCTCCGCAGTTTCGGCGACGGCAATCTCGGCTACGCGATTGACGCCGTTGTTGATGCCGACGGCAATATCTACGTGTCCGACGCGGAGCAGAATCAGGTCCAGGTCTACGACCAGAACGGCACGGCGATCGGATCGTGGGGCTCGTTCGGACGGGAACCGGGACAGATGATCGGCCCAGGCTTGCTGGCCATTGACGACCAAGGACACATCTACGTCATCGATTATGCGAATGGGCGCGTGCAAAAATTCGCGCTCACCCTCCCCGCCTCGGCGGCGGCAGCCACGCCCGCGGCAACACCAGTCGCCCCGTAATCCCGGCGACGGAACGAAACACTACCTATTCAACAGCGGCGGCGCGATTTCGCGCCGTCGCTGTCGTGGCACTCTCTCCTCGCGCTCGCCAGAATCGGGCAGCCGATCATCCCATCTCGGCATACCATTCCACCACGCAGGCGCCCATCCACCGCGTCTGATCGAATAGGCGACGCAAGCATGCGTGTGGCTGGATCCCCGTGCGAATCCATCCGCCCGGCTCCCGGCGCTCACCTCGTATCACCCAAACGACACGAACCCGTCCCGCTCCAGCGCCACAAGCATGTCCCGCACGCGCTCAGCCACTCGCGGGAAGATCGCGTCTCCCTCCCATGCGTCGATGGCCTTGCCTGATTCGTAGAGCATCAACCCTTCGACCGCTTTCGCGACGTCCTCCCCGCTCGTCCGCGCCGGATCGACCGCCCAGGTCAGCACTCCATGCAGTGGAGACTGCAATCGCGCCCGCGATCCGCTGAACTTCGGCAGTACCTTCATGAACACGGCCTGGTCTAGCGCCTCCTCGAACGTCGCCATCCCGTTCTGGTCGTTGTTCGCCAGGTATTGCGTAATTTCATCGAACACCCGGTACCCAAAGTGCATCCGGAACGGCCGCAGCACATCGTTCAACGCCTGAAGCTGGTCTCGCACCTCTGGAAACCGTTCAATGAACTCCGCGATCTCAGCCTTGTCGATCCGGGCGAACTGTCCATCTCGCGAGAACGCCGCCAGCATCGCCGCCTTTGTCGCGTCGTCCAGCCCTTCGCTATCCAGCGCCACGCCAGAAGGCGGATAGTCGCGGAAATCCACATCGGTCAGCTCGATCGTGAACGCCCGATCCAGCACCTTCGGGCTGAACGCGTGGGTTGTCTCGTCCATGTTCACCGTTCCGATGATGTACAGGTTCGGCGGCAGGAATAGTTCGCGCGGCGGCGCCTCGTCCTCCAGCGCCAGCGCATCGGGGTAGGTGAGGCGCAGTGGCTCCGTCGTCCAGCCCTCCGCATCCCGCCCGGACTCGATCACGCTGAGCAGGTCGGCGAAGTAGTACTCCACATGCGCCAGGTTCATTTCATCCAGGATCACGAACCACGCGATCCGATCCTCGCGCGACTCCTTGTAGTTCTCCCCAGCCCGGATCAGGAACTTCAGGAAATCCGTCCATTCGTAGGTCTGCGTGAGCGGGTTGTAGTACCCCAGCAGGCTCGTGCTGTCCCGCCAGTCCGGCCGCACTGACAGAAAGAGATGATTCGGTTGCGAGACGGATATGACATCGGATTTGGCGAGATCACCCAGGCGGGTGAACTGAATATGGGCGACCTCTTGGGTCTCATCGTCGAATCCAAGGTCGGCTACGATAGTTTCGTTGTCACTCCACGTTTCCACCGCCTGGTGGAGGGATTTGTGTATCCAGAGATGCACTGCTCGGTGACCACTAGGGAACTCGTAACGGAGCTTGCCAGTGCCAACAGCTTCTCCGATTTGTAGGTCGACCGTGCTGGCGCCTGGCTCGCTATGACTTGGGAATCGGTCAAGGTAATGCTTGGCGAATGCGACGTTGTGCATCTTGCGCATGTACGGGCGCACGCTGAACGTGATCCGTTCGTCAGTGTTCTTGGGGGCCACTACCTTTGTCGGAACCGGCAGCATCTCCACGAACCCGGTCGCGATCTTCGACTTCCCGGTACCGCTGATCCCGCTCAGCACCACGACCCCCTTGGTCTGCAGCGACGTATAGAAAGCCGCGATCTGAGTGTCGGTGTAGTGGAGTCCGCTGGCGGCGAAGGAATTGGTGGCAACGGACAGCACATCAATCGGTACCCCTTGATCGTCTCCCATATAGTCAGGTCTGGGAAGAGATCGACCTGACACAAACTCCAATGCAGCCAGCAAGGCTGGATGGTGCTGTGCCGCAAATCGTGTGCGGGTCCTTACGCCCTGTGCAAACTCTTTGGTGACGGCGATATGCGCGTCAGGATTGAACGTTGCGAGGGTCAAAAGCTCATCCATGGAACGAGCTTTTTTTCGAAACGCATGCGGACTTAACTTGACGCCAGTGGAGTCTATTGCACTTATGTCAGTGTATTCGTCATCACTAGGCGAACCTGGAAATGCCCAGATGCCGCTATCCTCTCGGAGAAGCGAAACGAGATACTTCCCAACCAACAGTGCTACCTCAAAATGTGATGTCTTGATCTTCATAAACGAGAACGAATTGCTATTTCCCTCATATGCCGCATGTATTACACGTGTGACTTCAGTCAGAATGCGTTGATCGATGGTGGAAAAGAACTGACAAGCCTCTAGGAATTCTGGATCGGTCTCAAAACCTGAACTCGACATCTTTGGCAGCCTTGGCGTTACGCTCGGGAGTTCCGAGTATGCTGGTATGGGAAGCTTCTTGCCGACAATCTGCTCGAGGACTTCCACATACTCAGGAATATGCTTATTCCACACCCGAGTCTTGGTGTAGCGGTCTTCAGCATACTTGCGAACGTAGTATTCATGGGCATCCCTCAGAGCTGGAAGGCTTTCGTGAAGCGACTGTAGTTCAAGATTAACAAAGTACGAATCAGGTTCCTCCGCGAACTCCGCCGGTTTGCCAAATCTCTCCACCCAGTGCTTGCTATCGTCTCGGACTCTTGATTTATCCACGAGATACATGTATTTGTTTGGCACTGCTAATTGCATGAGAAGTGAATTGCCAACGATCAGTCTTGCTCTCCGATCATCGGTAATCGCCCACACACCTGGTCGAATCGAATGGGCAAGTTCGATGTCCCTCGCCATCTCCTCAGCCATGAGGCGGCTGTACTGCTTGCCATCAATAGTTACGATCTCATCGTCTGCCGCAAGCTCACTCATACTCGTCTTCACCCCCCTCGCTCAACATCACACCATGCGGAGCCAGCGGAATCGCCCCCACGCCATCCCAATCGCCAGTCAGTACGTCCCTCAGCGACAACGCGCGCTTTCCAAGGTATCGATCGCGAAACTGGGCCTGTGTCCCCGGATACAGCACCATCGCGGCTCGAACGCCCGGAATCGCATCACGGTAGGCGTGCATCTTGGTCAGGTCATCCGTCGTGGCCGACGACTCGCTCACCGCCATGGATGGAGCATCATCCCAGTTCAACTTGCGTAGCCTGAACTTCGCGTCCAGTGCCACCGTCGCTCCCCCGTTGGCGGGTGCCCACAGGTAGTCCGGACGCAGCCATAGTCGCGAGTAGGTCTGTCGCGTACGGTTGTAGTGGAGGGTTCCAAACGATCCAAACCGCGCACGGTAATTGTTTGTCGGCACCCCAAAGGCATCCACAGCCGGCGTCAGCACCGGCTCCTCACCGGTGATCCCCGCGATCTGGTCGATCAGTTCGAACAGCACCCACAACTCATACAATTGATCCACGCCGCGCAGCGAGATCGCCTGCTCCATGTGCTCGAACAACGGCTCTCGCGATCGCTGGAACAACTGCCACAGCAACGCCAGGTCCCGGTATCCATCCTTCCGTTGCAACACCCTTGATTGCACCGGCATCGCCACCATCGGAGCCAGCGACGCGAGGCGGTGATCCACCGTCAGCATCGTTAGGTGCTCGACCGCCTCCACCACCGGCCGCTGGTCCGCCGCCGGAACCGTCCCCCACCATCCCTGCCGTTGAAGCGCCCGCGCCGCGCCAAGCATTTGCCGCGCGACCGACATCACGAACCGGTTCTCCGGAGTATCCAACGTCTCCGCCGGAATCTGCTGCCACACTCGTTCCGGACGCAACCGGTGCAGGGGCGTCATCGACACGCCCGCGTTCGACGGAACCGGATGCCCGGCTTGCAGCATCCGCGTGAGCGATTCCCGGTCCACCTGCCGCACCTGATGCGGTCGAACCAACTCTGGCTCCACCGAAAGCCGCTGGTGTGGATGTCCGAGGATGGCTTGAACCGCCCGCGACAACTCGCGACCGTGATGCCGGAAGAAGTGGAACGTGAACAATGGGGTCGGTGGCGTCCTTGCCTCCTTCACCAGCCGCTCCGTCATCGCTCCAAGCACGAACGGCGTCGTCGTGATCTGGGCGAACAGCGCCGCCAGCGTCGCCTCCAGGAACAGCACCGACTCGTCCGCCGAACCGAACTTCCCCGCGATCACCTCGATGTGCATCGGCTCGCGCTGCAACCCGTCTTGGTCCACCACCCGGATCGTCGCCAACCCAAGCTGGTTCTCGAACCGCACCAGGTAGTTGCCCGAGCCCACCGGGCTATCGGCAATGAGCCGCGACCCCACCAGCACGGTTTCCGCCTCTGGAGCTTTCAGCCAGTAGTCTCGCCACTCGCGCACAACCCACCGCGCCGGAGCCAGCCGATTCAGCAAATGAAGGGGCACGGCATCCAAACCCTGGCCCTCAAGGGGAGACCGGACCCTGACTTCTTCCATCACATCGCCTGAACTCATGCCGCATTGTGGCCCATCACCGCCACCTCAACAACTCACTCTGCCCAGAAACACCATCCACCACGCACCGCCGAATACACGACGCCTGCACGCGTAAGGGGCGGATCCCCGTTCATTCCTGGCTGTTCCATACGCATGCGGAGGGTGTCCGCCCGGCGGCTCCCGCGGCTCACCTCACCCCACGCGCAATCATTTGTCTGGACGCGCTCCAATGTACGGCTCATTGCGCCGCTGCCGCTGGTCATTGCGATGGACGCGCAATCATTTGTCTGGACGCGCTCCAATGTACGGGGCGACGGCTCCGGCGATGAGACACGAATCGTTCCATACCGCGGCGTAGCCGGAGTCTGTAGCCCCTACCGCACGCCATGCGCCGCGTGTTGTCACCGAGACCAAGCAAAACTCTGCTACTATGATGTCAATGTTCGACAATGATTGACATTGGAGGTTCCCATGAACGTGAGTCTCACCCCTCGACTGGAAGCCATCGTGCGCCAGAAGGTCGAGAGTGGTCTGTACAACAGCGCCAGCGAGGTCGTCCGCGAAGCCATTCGTCAGATGGACGAACGCGACCAGAAGATGGACCGCCTCCGCGCCGCCCTGGCCGAGGGCAATGAGAGCCTGCGACACGGAACTCCCTATCGATGGCACGAAGGGAGTGTCGACGAGATGATCGCGATGGCTCGCCAGGCCGATGCGGATGGAGAGCCGATTTCCGATGATGTCAGGCCATAGCGTTGACCTCACTCCGAACGCGACGCGTGATGTCCGGGATATCACGCGAGTCTCGGAAAGTGAATGGGGTGAAGATCAGGCCCGGATATACCTTGGAAAGATATACGCCGCCTGTGAACATATAGGCATGTTTCCCGAGATGGGCAGACGCAGGGACGACATCTATCGTGGCCTTCGTGCGACAACGATGGAATCTCATGTGATCTTCTATGAAATCCATGCAGACCATGTGCTGGTGGTTCGAGTGCTCCATCAGCGGATGGATGCCCGATCGGAACTTCCCGGTTAACCGGCTCTGGATAGCTAAACTGCGTACCACCAAATACACGACACATTCTCGGGTAGGGGCGGATCCCCGTTCATTCTGGGCCATTCCATACCCACGCGGAGGGTGTCCGCCCCGCCCAACGACGCACACCTCCGACCCATCACACCATGCCTCCCTCGTGGTCGGCGCACTCCCCCAACCGCTCCTTCCCCTCCCGTCATCGCTAACGGTGCCATACACCCGTACGGAAGGCCCAGACGGTATCCGAATCGAACCGCCCCATCCGCCGCCTGCCGGTGCGTGGCCTTACCCCGGCCAACCCAATTGCCCGCCAGGTGGCAGGTTTTCCCCGTTTTGGAGTGTGTCAAGAAGCATGGACAGTGTCCCATGCTGATTCCCGTCGTGCCTG
>CAZUPA010000034.1:0-24482 GCA_964622205.1 uncultured Sphaerobacteraceae bacterium | reverse complement strand
GCGCGATCTGGCTTTCGGTGGCGTGGGTACTCGGCATGCTGCTGATCACGCTCCCAATCTCGATCCTGATGATCGACCGCTCCCCGGCGATGGTTTCCCTCCAGCGGCACTAGCGCCGGTTCCACTCACCGTTGTCAAACAGCAGCATGTACTTCATGGCGCACGCGTCCTTTCTACCTGTATCGCGAACGGTCTTCCCCGAAATCGACGCCCCGGCCCTGGTTCGTTGCCCCAACATACCCGATCGCTTTCCCTTGTACGCAACGCACCCAACAACCTCAACCAGTGGTGGTTGGGTGACCAATCCCCTTCCTTTGTTCGAGTCGCGGCGAGCAATGCCGGTTCATTCCGAAACCGGGGGACATACATTGCCTGTGAACATGAGAGGCAGGTTCGCTGATAAACTGCTGGGACACACCCTTTCCATGAGCGATAGACATCATGGGAATAGACCAGCGCCGTGTTTGCACGTGACCGACGAGGATAGCGGCATGCGGAACAACACCCTGATTGCGCAAGGGGGTCTCATTCTCGCCTCGATCCTGGCCGGCGCGTCCGTTGTCGCAACCCGGGCAGTCATCGATGACGTGCCACCGCTCAGTCTTGCCGTCCTGCGGTTTGGTCAGGGCGGATTGATCCTTGCCGTGTGCCTCGCGGTTTGGGCTCCCAGATCGCTTCGGCTGCGGCACCAGGACGTGCTATTGCTGATTGCCCTCGCGGTTCTGCTCTATGCCCTATTCCCGTTTGCATTGAACGCGGGCCTTCGCTGGACCGAGGCATCGCGCGCCTCGCTGATGCTCGCAACCCTTCCCGTGTGGACGGCCTTCCTGGCCAATGCGACCGGCCGCGAGCAACTCTCGCGACGCCAAAAGGCGGGATTGGTCCTGTCGCTGGTGGGCGTGGCCATCGCTGTGGGGAGCCGGGGAGTGAACTGGCAGGGAAATGGGCTGGCCTTCGCCGGAGATGGACTGGTGCTGCTCGCCGCTGTTTCCGGAGCGGCGTACAGCGTTCTGGTCAAACGCGCGTTCGCTCACTATTCGGCCCTGACCATCACCGCCTACGGGATGCTGATTGGGACCGCCGTCCTCTTCCCTCCCGCCCTGGTTGAAGGCCTGGCAAGCGTTCGGCTGGGTGGGCGGACGCTGATCCTTGTGCTGTTCCTCGGAATCATCGGCGGCGCGCTCATGTGGTGGTTGTTCGCATATGCCCTCGGCAAGATGACGCCTACCCGGGCCGCCGTCTACATCAATCTCAATCCCCTGACGGCGATGATTCTGGCGGTGTTCCTGCTCGACGAGCGACTAACCGCCCCGGTGCTGGTGGGCTTCGTCGTTGTGCTGAGTGGCGTGCTCCTGGTCAACTGGCCCGAGCGACACCCCCTGGAACCGGAGGTCGCACCCGCGGTGGTGGCGCCGTCATGAAGTGCGGCGCCTTGCCCCTCACTCTTCCGCTCTCCGGAATCAGGCGTTGCACGCCTTCTTTCACTGGTATCACGAACGGCCACCTCCGGAATCGACACGATGCCGGATGGTCGTGCCGTGCATCAGGTCGTTTCAGGCGTTTCCGGGCCCTGCTCAGGCACGTATTGCTCGACCACCGCCATGTTCTGGTCCCTGGGCATTCCTCTCAGCATGCTGGACTCGAGCATCGCGCGTTGCTCGGGCGGGAGGTCGTCCACGAGCTGCTTCAGCCGGCGGAACCCTTCTTCCGCCGCCACCCAGTCGCGAATGCGCTTCGGCGGGATCCGGACATCGCGCGATACCGCCTTGACCGTCTCGCCCGCCTGAACCCGGTCGACCACCGACTGCATGACTTCCGGGCTGTATTCCATCGGCATTGCCGTCACCTCACTGGCTGGCGATGGCCATGGCGTGGGTCCGAGCGCCGGGCCGCGCGCTGTCTGGCCGCTGCGTGCAATGGTACGCCCGCCGCTGCGGCAGGTTTAGCCGGCGGAAGCATCAGCGTCCGCTTCTTCGGCCGGTCGTGATTGCAGCGGGGTGAGCGCGAACCCCTTGTACCGCAGCCACACCAGCAGGTTCGCTGCGATGTCGTCGATGTGGCGCGGCCGCACGCCTTCCCCACCGGGACCGCTCAGGCTCCCCAGGAACCGTTCGGCATCCAGGGCCCAGGCCAGCGCCTCGTGAACGGCCTCCTGGTCCACCCGGTCGTCGCCGGGCATGGCCTGGTTGCGAACCTGCTCGTACGAGCGCAAGGTATCGCGCAGGTTCCGCGCGCTCTTCGCCAGGCCGGGCGGAAATCCGTGCCCAGCGGCCCGATCGGCGTAGCGCTGCCCGCGCGACTCGTCCCGCCAGGGGTGCACGGCCGGAACCGGCGACTCGACATTCATGGCTGGCGTCTCCGCGGGCTGCTCGCGAGCGGCACGCAGCAGGTTCTCCACTTCCCGCATGATCCGCTCGATCCCGTCGTTGCTCATCGTCTTCCTCCATGCGTGGCTAACCGGTGCTGGTCGATGGCGGGACGCGAAAAACCCTGCACGATGGCAGGGAGTGCGACCCTTGGTTCCCCAGTTGTCTGGGGCCTATCCCCCCGGTTTCGAGGGTGGGCACCTTGGCGGTCGAGGCCAGGTTGCCGGGCATTCAGGCGAATGCCACTCCTGATAGTTCATCTTCGATTGTCCCTCGATTTTGCACCCCGAGGTCGGGGAAATCAAGCCCCTCCAGGAGGTCGAAACGCATCGGCGTTGAGTTGATCGGAACGCTCCAGATCCTCGCGACACCAGCTACCGGAGATCTTCGCCGAATCCCGCCTCGCGGGCGCGCACGATCGCCTCGCCCCGGTCCGCCACTTGCAGCTTGTCGAAGATGGTGGACAGGTGGTTGGCGACCGTCTTGGCGCTGATGCCCAGATGCCGCGCGATGGTCTGGTTGCCGTGTCCCTGGGCGAGTTCGTCGAGAATCTCTCGCTCGCGCCGCGTCAGTTCCGGAAACGACCCCGGCTGTCGCCGCCCGCGCGACCCGAACCATGCCAGCACGCGCGAGGCGATCGCCGGGCTGAAAATTGCCTCACCCGCCGCCACGGCCTGAATGGCGCGCACGAACTCCTCCTCATGCGCATCCTTGAGCACATACCCCTGAGCCCCGGCCCGCAGCGACAGGAACACCGAGTCGTCATCCTCGAAGAGGGTCACCACCAGAACCCGTGTCTCCGGCATCCTCCGGCGCACCTCACGAATTGCCAGGATGCCACCCATCTCCGGCATTTGCAGGTCCATCAGCACCACATCGGCGCCGGTTTCCGCTGCCCGATCGATCGCCTCGCCACCGGTTTCGGCCTCTCCCACCACTTCGAATCCCGGAATCAACGAGAGCATCGTCACCATGCCCTTGCGGAAGAGCGGATGATCGTCGGCAACCACGATCCGGATCGCGGGTTCCATCATGTCCCCTCCGGCAGCGGGATCGTGACATCGATGCGTGTCCCTCCGGCGGCGCCAACCGTGCCGATCTCGAAGTCGCCGCCGAGCTCCTCGGTGCGTTCCCGCATCGAGTGAATGCCCACACCGGGCGCGTACTGCGTGGGGATGCCTCGTCCGTCGTCAACGATGGTCAAGCGCACCTCACTCCCCATCTCGAGCAAGACCCACACGTGGCGGGCGGCGGCGTGGCGGATGGCGTTGGTCAGCGCCTCTTCCACAATCCGGTAAATGGCCACCTCGATCGCGGCCGGAACGGTGGAGTCGTCCCCATGGGCATCGAAAGCAACCTCCACCATACCGGCGCCGGATTCGTAGGCGATCAGCCTGCTCCGCAACGCCGCCATCAGCCCGAACTCGTCCAGGGCGGGAGGGCGCAGGCCGTGGACCAGCCGCCGGATATCGCCGATTGCCGCGCGCAGTTCCGTCTGAATCGTCGCCAACTCGGCGTCGGCACGGGCTGGCTCACCGTACAGCAACCGGCGCACGCCGTTGGCCTGCAGGGTCAGGGCGGCTAGCTGGGCGCCCAGGCCATCGTGGAGGTCACGACGCAAGCGGCGGCGCTCCTCTTCCCGCGTGGTCACAAGGCGTTCGCGCGCGAGCTGGAGTTCGCCCGTGACACGCAGCGCGTAGGCGGCGATGGCCGTCTGGCGGGCGATGCCCTCCAGAACCACCCTGTCGGCCCGGGAGAACCCTTCGCCAGGCCCACGCGGGGTCACCCGGAGTTCGCCAATCGACTCGTGCTGATAGATCATCGGCACGCCAACCTGTTCGCTCCCCGCCATTCCGGACTCGGTGGCCACCACCAGGCGATCTCCACTGCGGAGGGCGATCGACGCGTGGGGCAACCGCAGCAACTCGCGCACTGTATCGGTCACCTGGCCCAGCACCTCGGCTGGAGCTCCCGCCGTCTCCAGTTGCACGCCCAGCCGCGTCAGGATCTCCTCCGGGTTGTCCCGCTCACCGTAGAGCCAGCGATTGACATAGCCTTCCAACCACTCCCGCACCGGATGCACCACGAGGGCAAACCCACACGCCACCAGGAGCGATGAGACCCAGGTGGGTGGAGAGCCCGCGCCGAATCCGGAACTCGCGAATTCGAGCAGGCTTATCAACCCAAGATAGAGCGTGGCGATGATCGCGATCAGCCCGGCATACAGCACGGATCGCTGAATGGCGATGTCGATGTCGTAGAGCCGGTGGCGAAGAATGGCGATGCCCGTAATGATGCCGATTGAGTTCAACGCCAGGCCCCAGAACGAGAACACGATCCAGTACCATGGCCGTTCGACGAATCTCATGACAGCGATCAGGTGCACGACGTAGGTGACGACCAACACCGATGTCGCCAGCGCGATCCAGCGCAACTGCACGCGCTCAACGCCCGTGGCCCGTCGCAGCCGCCTGACCATGGAAACGCCGGCCGGAACACCCATCGCGAACATCAGCAGGAACCCCACCCCCGCGAATTCCAGGGCCGTGCCCGCGGCGCCCGGCACGTGCAATGGATTGGCTACATCGCCAAACTCGCCAATCATCGCCAGCGGGCTGCCAAACCCGATTGACAAGGACGCACCCACCGCCCCGAGCACACCGAGCCAGCGCACCACGTTCCACCATGGTGAGGACAACCGCCCACTCGGAAAAATGAGCAGCAGTTCAACCAGGATGAGATAGAGCCCAACCGGATAGTAGAAGCCGATCTGCACGACAACGTCCGGTGTGGGCAGGTGAATGGCGGGGTAGTCGAGTCCGACCGTGCCATAAAGGTAGGTGGCGCTGGACGTTGCCCAGGTGAATCCAGCCAGGCACAGCACCCAGCCCACGCGATGCCGGGGGTAGCGATGCAGGATCAGCAGGCCAGTGACAATGCTGGCGCAGAAAAGCGGCCCCCAGACGATGAAGACGGGAACAACCGTGGTGAGCCCTTCGCGCGCCGTGAGCACCGCCAGGAGTACAAGCATCGCCACGCTTGCGATCGCTCCAACGAGCAGCATCGTCCAGGCCGGCCAGATGCGAGTCGCCGTGGTTGGCAACTCATGGAGCAGGTCACGCAGGCGGCGCTCGGGCATGTCGCCAACTGGCACCACGGTCGGTGCCCCGGCTCCCTTCGCACCCGATGACACGGTTGAAGGCAACGTCACCATGACATGCGACCATTCTGCTCGCGGGCGAGATAGCCATACCAGAACCACCGGCCCGGCTGGTTCCAGTATGCTGACCTATCCTAGTGTACGCCCGCCCTGGCATGGGTCATTCCGGACTGGACCAGCTGGAGCCGCCCCGAGGCGAAATCAGGCGCCAACGGCGCCCAGGACGGGAGCCGCGGCGGCGCATCCGGTCACGCGACCGTGAAGGTGACAATCATGCCCATCATGAAGTGCGGGGGCGACTCCAGACTGTCGAACGTGGTGCACATGGCGGCATACGGTCCCGGCTCCAGGTCGAGGTAGAACCAGTTCGTCAGTCCACTCGAAAGCATTGGCGTGGACAGCACGCCATCGCCGTAGCCCTCAAACGGATCGCCTCCGCCCTCCGGCGTCGCCCCCGAGAACAACAGATCGAAGGTCCCGTGGATGTCGTCAGCCGTGGCTCCGTCAGGCGTGCTGAAGATGTAGATGTCGTGATGGAGATCGCCACCATTGTCGAATTGCCAGAGTTGCCGTCCGGCCGGTACGGGCTCCTTCAGCCCAGTGAAGGTCATGCTGTCCTCGGCGACGACGTGCATCGTCGCCGGAATCTCAACTAGCGCGCCGGCCTTCCCCGTGGCCATGATGGTCGTGGCGCTGCCGGTGAAGTCGTCGGTGAGGATGTAGGTCCCCGGATCGAGCACAATGAACCCCTCGGCCACGGTGGGCATGGGCGAATCGTTCCGGACCCCGCCAGGAAAGGTCGTGGTCCAGAACCAGTCCGGTGGCGGCGCGTCCGAGGTAGCCAGCGCCAGCACCTCGTCAACATCCTGGTCGTCCGGCACGCGGAAGAGGATCGTTCCCTGATCGTCGGTTCCATCCGAACTCGTCAGCATCCGCACGACGCCGGCCGCCACCTCGGCGGTAGCGGCAACGCCGCTGGAGCTGTAGGAGACCTCCAGCACGGGCACGTCGATACCGTCGTCTGTCGGGGTTGCGCCCCTGGGCGAAGGCGTGGCCTGGCGAGCAAACGTCCGGATGGGAGTCAGGGTGGCGACGGCGAGTCCAGCCGAGGCGAGAACCAGCCGTCGTCGATCGAGGTAAGAGTTCATGACCAACGCCTTTCTGGAATGCTATCTCATGGCGGTGAACGATCGTCAGGTCCCGTGCGTCCCTAGATGACATCGAAGGTGGTAACCATTCCGTGGAAGGCGTGCGGCATACCGTCCTCGCCGGGCAGGAAGCAGGCGGCGATGTGCGTACCCGGCACCAGGTCCAGATCCACCCACGTCGAGATACCAGGGGACGTCGCGCCAACCCCACCGGTCGTCGCATACCCATCGGGGAACACCTGATCCTCGGGGGTGGTCTCGAACGCCGCGAAAAGGTCGTCCACGGTCGATCCATCCGGTGCCTTGAGCGTGGTCACGTCGTGCCACGTCGTACCGTGGTTGGTGACGCGCCAGCGAAGCGGGCCGGCCGGAATCGGCTCGTCGAGCCCGAGGAAGGACATGTCAATCAAGCCGACTTCGAGATCCGCCACCGGCGCCGGGCGTCCCCAGGCGTCACCAGCGACGTCAAATGAGGCGGTGATGCCGTCGGAGAATGGATTGACCACCATGTACCTCCCCGGTAGATAGGAGACGTACCCCGTCAATTCACCGCCGCCAGGCTCCGGCTCGTCCGGGTTGCCAGTGAACAGCGTCAGGCCGAACCAATCCGGAGTGTCCTGGGCCATCAGCGCGGCAATCGCGTCGTCGTCGGTGAGTCCATCGGGAATGCGCATCGTAAAGGTGTGCATGACCGCATCGCTGTCGTTGCGCACGGTGATGTGATTGATGCCCGCCGAAACGGTGTCGGGGAAGGTGAGGGCGTCGTTGGCGCCAACGAGTTCAATTTCGGGAATCGCCAGCATCGCCTCATGCGAGATAGCTGGAGTGGCCTCCTGGGCGAGCATTCGCTGGGGCCACAAGGACGCGATGGCCAGGCCCCCGGCGCCGAGCAGCACCCCCCTCCGGCTCGTTGACAGGTTGGTGAATCGGCTGGACAAGGCGGGAAGTTCAGTCCCGCTACCTTCCAAATGGCGCGAAATCCTGGCGCGCGGAGGCCATCGTGTCCGGCCCGCGACCGTGGGCATCAATGGCTGATAGGGTATGTGCATGGCTCACTCCCGTCGTTCTTTCTTCCCGGTGATGGGGCCGAAACGGATCGACGGGTCCATGGTGCGACCTGGGCGTTCCCATTTGGAAGGGAGTATCTTCCCGATTTTCCGGGAAGCCGAGGTCGGGAATGTCCCACCGCAGCCACACCAGCAGGTTCGCGGCGAGAATGGCGACACCGTGAAGGAGCGGCGCGCCACCCCTTCACCTTCACCCTATCGAGTGACATCTCCGAGCTACTCGGGGAACCTGGTGTTTATCGTGCAGGACGGCGAGGTCGTAGAAGTGGGCGAGGACACGACGGAGCAATCCTGACGGGAACGCTCAGTCCACACCGCCGGGGCTACCTGGGTGGCTCCTCGAGGATGCAGAACGGGTGGTAGTCCAGGTAGGAGGGATGGACATTCCGCACAAACCGCGCGCCGGTTCGAACTCTGGCGTTGGGCCGCACACGGGGTTGGCGCAACGACGCTAGGTTCTGTCCCTGGCGTCATCAATGCGCGACGAGACGGAACCCCACGACATCGACGATGGACTCATCGGTGAGATCTGGATAGTGACGACGCAACCCGTTGCGAAGCTCCTCTACCGAGGCAGCATTTTCCAGACGGGCGTCCTCGATGGTCAAGGAATCGAATCGCCGTGCCGTCACCGACTCTACCTCCCCCGTTAACCGCCGGTACCCATCATCGTCCTCGAACACGAGCAACACAGGGCCGATACGGGCCGGATCCTGGAACCGAATCGTCACGGTTTTCCGGCCCGCCGCGATCGCGTCGTGGTAACGACTGTTGAATCTCAGGAAACGCTGAGGCGCCGCATCGGAGTAGTGATAGGTGTATGGCAGGAGTTCCCGAATCGGTACGTCCCTTGGCCCGTTGGCCGTAGGGACAACAACAAAGCAGTCAGGATGCAAATCCAGGAGTGTCTGCCTGCATCGGCCGCATGGCGAAATGACACCGCGCCCTTCGTTTCCCACGGCGACCATGGTGGTCAGCGGTCCCGCACCGGCGGCGGCGGCCACTCCCAGAACCACAAGTTCGGCACAGGGTCCACCAGTGAAGTGGGCGACGTTCACACCCGTGTAGACGTTGCCCAGGGTATCCATGGCGGCGGCGGCCACGGTGTGCACCGGATCGTCATCAAGTCGCTCGATCAGGGCACTGGCCGCATCGAGCACGCGTTGTTCGTTCGGGAAAAGCGTCGACATGTCAGTTCCGTCCATTTACAACCGGTTCGGCGTGGAGTCGCATTCTCACGGACAATATAGCTCCACGGATGGCTCGTTATCGCCTGGCAAGCAACGGTTGCCAGCATTTCCGGAGGTGGTCACTGTCTTCATGGGCCGCCCCG
Source organism: uncultured Sphaerobacteraceae bacterium (assembly GCA_964622205.1). GTDB lineage: Bacteria > Chloroflexota > Chloroflexia > Thermomicrobiales > UBA6265 > JACCYX01. The sequence continues at coordinate 15,408 of CAZUPA010000034.1, read as the reverse complement.
GGTGAGGTAAGATCGTTCCATGGCAACCTGGAACCAGCAATCATTCGAAGAGGCGCTGAACGAGGCTCGCCGGGGCCTGAAAGAAGGCGGCGTGCCGGTTGGATCGGCGCTGGACATCGACAGCGTCCTGATCGCGACCGGACGGAATCGCCGGGTGCAGGACGGAGATCCGATCGCCCATGGGGAGATGTCCTGCCTTCGGGCGGCTGGCCGCCAACCCAGTTACCGAAACGCGGTTCTCTACACAACGCTCGCCCCATGCGCCATGTGCGCGGGAACCATCATCCAGTTTGGCATTCCGCTCGTGGTGGTGGGCGAGTCGAGCACCTTCCCGGGAGAACTCGACCTGCTGCGCGGCCGCGGCGTTAAAGTGGTCGAACTGAACGATCAGCGCTGCATCGATCTGATGACCGAATTCCAGGCGCGGTACCCGGCTGTCTGGGCCGAGGACATCGGAGAGGGGTAAGCCCCCGGCACGGGTGAAATCGCCCCTCTGCCCCCTTCGCTTCCAATCGACACCGGTATCCTTCCTCTTCCGGAGGAACAGCCCCACAGCCCCAATGAACCACCCACGACAAACGCACCGGCGTACGACACCGGTGCGTGGGCGATTCCGGGACCGCGGCGGCTACACAAAGATGCAGAACGGATGACCGTCCGGGTCGAGGTGCACACGCACATCGTCCTGCGGTTGGTATTCGGCCAGCGTGGCACCGCATGCCTGGGCATGCGCGCTGCCCGCTTCGAGGTCGTCGACGCGGACTTCGAGATGGGCCTGCATCTGCTGGCGCCCCCGTTCGGATGGCCACACGGGACGCTCGTAGACCTCGTCGATGTGAACGTTCAGGCCGATGCCGCCGTTGGGATTCGGTAGTGTGACCCAGCCGCCTTCGTCCTCGGTGATTTCCCATCCAAGCAGCCTGGCGTAGAACCTGGCCAATTCGGGCGGGTTGGGGGAGTTGAGGGTGACACCGGTCACACGGGCATTCGCTGGTACGGTCATGGAATGTCCTTCCATCTTCCGCGACACGCATCAAGGTACTGAACGGCATCGTACCAACACCAATGGTCAGAACCTGTCCGCCCACCAGCCTGGAGCCAGTCTGATCGACCACAACCGCGAGTGTGTCCTCGGAGATACATAAAAGGCGAATTCTAGGATATGATTCTCATGGGGCAGTGCATATGCAATTGACAATACGGGTCCGAATTGGCCGAGAGTTCGGCGCAGGCCAAAAGCTCTCAATTTAAGACTGATTCCAGGAAAAATCGATTATGAGTAGCGCCATTGCAGGATTGGGCGAAGGTTCCGTTTCGGACAAGGCGTCACTGGTATTCTGCTATCTCAAGGAAGTTGCGGAACTTCGGGCAACGACTGTGCGATCGGTTGCTGAATATGAGAATGTGCTCTGGCTCTCAGAACTCCCGAAAGAGTCCGAAGTCTTTTCAATAGTAGCCCAGGCCTCGGGCAAGCGCGATGCTGAAGATGACTGGATCGAAATACGCAAACCCCGCGCGGCTATCCAGCCCCCGCAAGCACCCGCGATAGTTTTGCCGTGGGTGAATGGAACGGAACTTGCCGACAGCGAACTCGATGAGCCTGAACTGCGAAGGTCGATCCCCAGACCTGAAGATGACGGTCAGGAAGTTGCGACAGAAGATCTTCCGGGCAGCAATTCTGTTCTGTTCCTGGAAGATCATCCCGAGGTTACGTCTCGTTGGCAGTCGTACATCACCCAAAAGTGGCTCCCCTGGGCAGTGGAGGATCGGCGCCGGCGCAGTATCCAGCGTGTGTACGACGCACTCTTCTCAATTCACCAGACCCAGCAACGACTCGGCGAACAGTATGAAGTTGTGCTCGGCATTGGCTTGCTGAGCTGGAATCCAAATTCGATTCGCGTACAGCGTCATATTGTCACTGCCCAGGCAATCGTCGAATTCGATGCGAAGCGCGGTCGAATCTCGGTGAAAGCATCGCCTGAAGGTGCTCGCCTGCAACTCGAGGAGGACATGCTCGATCCAGCGGATCGGCCACCATCCTCCATTCAACGCCAGTTGCAGGAACGACTAACCGATCTGGATAACGCCGTATGGGAACCGGGCGTCATGGACGAGATTCTCGAGTCCTGGGTAAACGCACTCTCATCGTCAGGGTCCTACGATTCAAGCCTCGAAATCGTGCCATATCGCGGCCCGAATCCTCTCGTTACGTTTGGCCCAGCACTTATTCTGCGCCGCCGTTCCGAACGAAGCATGATCCAGATGTTTGGAGACATCGCCGAGCAACTCCAATCAGGTGATTCAGAGATACCGTTGGGTATCCGGCGCCTTGTTGAGGTAGTGGACGACGCCAACTACCACGAGGGGCCAGCATCGGAAATTGAGTCGTACACCTCATCGGGTGAGGTGTACTTTCCACTGCTTGCCAATGGGGAACAGCGGGAAATTGTCGAGCGCCTATCTGAACGGCAGGGTGTACTCGTTCAGGGACCACCAGGAACAGGCAAGTCCCACACAATTGCAAACCTGATCTGTCATATCCTGGCCAACGGCCAGCGCGTGCTTGTGACAAGCCATACCGCGCGAGCGCTTGAAGTGCTGAAGGACAAGATTCCTTCCCATGTGGCCGATCTCTGTGTGAGCCTGCTGGGCGATGATCGGTCCGCTATGAAGGATCTTGAAAGCTCCGTCGCCGGGATCACCAGCCGCCATGGCAAGTGGAATCCCGCAGCATCTGCCCAGCGCGTCAAAGAGCTGGTAGAGGCAATTGCCTACAACCGATCTGCCGCCGCCCAGGCGATCAACTCCCTTCAACAATATCGCGAAAGGGAGACCCGGCATTTCACTGAAGTAGAAGGCTACTCGGGCACCGCAAGTGCCATAGCAATCCAGATCAACGCGGAACGTGAGACCTTGGGCTGGGTACCAGACGATGCTGGCGTCGATCAACCATCGCCCATTTCCAATGAAGAGTTCCTGGAGCTTGTAACGCTCATTCGGAATGTATCGCCGACTCAGCAAATCCAGTCCAGACAACCCCGGCTGAAATCCAGCGAGATCGTGGAACCAGAAGCGTTCGAGCAACTTGTCGCTACGGAGAAGTCAATCCTGGGGCAGGGGATGGCGGCAGGTTTCCTGGAGACTGATTCCGGCATCCTCCGAGCGCAGACTGCGAACAAAGCCGACCGGCAAGCGATCCTGGCTCCATTGAACAAACTGTTGCGATCTCTCAACTCATCTGACAAAGACGGATCTGACTGGACTCAACAGGCCAGAAAGGATATTCTCGGCGGTCGCAAGGCAATCTGGACTCATCTCGCTGATGAAACCGGGAACCTCAGCGATACCATGTCCGCTCTCCCGCCAGGATTGAGATCGGCATCGCTGGAAGAAATCGGCACTCGGACTCCGGAGACCGTGCTTGGCGATCTTGATCCCTTGATCGCCCACCTGTCTGCTGGCGGCTCACTGGGATTCGGCCTTTTCAAGGTCAAAGAGGTTAAACAGGCTGGCTACATTCTGGATGGGGTTCGCCTGGGCGGCCGGAAGTGCGATAACCTCGATACACTCCAGGAACTCAGGAAGTGGCTAGACGCGAACATAAATCTTTCTCGGCTCCGCACCCTTTGGGCCGACTATACGTCCGTTCGTTCTACCAGTTTCGAAGCCCAGCATCTTGAACTCACCGAACTTGGCGCAACCATTCGAAGTCTGCTGGACCTCACCCGACTATCTTCGGAAGCCAGCGAACTCGCGGCCAAGATTCCTGAGATCAGCATTGCCGACTGGAACAGCCCCGGCCAGGTCGAACAGGCTATTCAAACCATCAAGGGATCTCTTTGGCTGGATGACCTTGCTGAGTCCCGGAAACCCCTTGACGAGATTGGAAAGCGTAGTGAGAAGCACCTGTTTCGCAACCAGTCATCCCACCCAACCTCTCAGCTTCTGGTTGATGCGATCAGTCGCCGGAGCGTTTCCCAATACCGTGACACAGTCGCCTCCATCCTCGAACTGGAACGAATAAGCGAGGCAGTTAACCGCGCGGTAGCGTTGGGATCGCGACTGGCTTCAGCAGCCCCAAATACGGCCCGGGCAGTAGGTGAAACAGCACTCCAGGAGGTCTGGGGCGATCGAGCCGGAATCTTTGAGGAGGCATGGAACTGGAAGCGAGCATCGTCATGGTTGGAGAAGCTGAGTAGCCCCGACAGACATGATGCAACACAAGCCAACCTGATCCAATGCCAAGCGGACATCCAGTCGCTCCTGGCGGAACTCGCCGCGGAGAAGGCGTGGGTTCATTTCTTCGAACGACTGACCGAGCGCGAGCGCCAGGCGCTTGGCTCCTGGGCTCTTTCAGTCAGAAAACTGGGCAAGGGAACGGGCAAGCACGCAGCACGCCATCGTGCCGAGGCACGCGCAGCGATGGACGAGTGCCGATCGGCAATTCCTGCCTGGATCATGCCGATGTACCGCGTAGCTCAATCCATCAGCCCGGAACCGGGAATATTCGACGTGGTCATCATCGATGAGGCCAGCCAATCCGGACCGGATGCGTTGTTCCTGCAATACATAGCCAAGCGAATCGTGGTGGTTGGGGATGACAAGCAAATCAGTCCCGAGGCAATCGGTACACAGCGCAGTGATGTACTGGCGCTTAGGGACCGATATCTGAAAGGCGTGCGTAATTCAGTTCACCTGGGCGTCGACAACAGTTTGTTCGACCTCGCCTCGATCCTGTTCAGCGGAAGAATTCGGTTGCGTGAACACTTCCGCTGTATGCCCGAAATCATTCAGTTCTCGAATCAACTGGCGTATGCAGATGACCCATTGATCCCACTCAAACAGTTTGGAATAAATCGGCTGACACCTGTGCGCACGACGCATGTTGTGGATGGCTACCAGACGGGAACGTCGAACAACGTCAAGAATCCCAATGAAGCCAGGGCCATAGCCGAAGAAATCAAACGCTGCGTCTCACTACCCGAGTACAACGGCCTGACGATGGGGGTAATCAGCCTTCGCGGAAAAGTACAGGCCAAGGAAATCGAACAGTATCTACTCGATACCATTGGTGCCGAGGTAATGGAAGAGCGTCATATTCATTGCGGGGATGCATACAGCTTCCAGGGTGATGAGCGCGACATTATCTTCATGAGCATGGTTTCTTCGCGGGTAGACGAAAAGGGTGGGCACGGTGCACGATTCCGTGCGCTCACATCAGCGGCCGATGAACGCCGCTTCAATGTCGCTGCCAGTCGCGCCCGTGAGCAGATGTGGCTCTTCCATTCAGTTACCCTCGACGACCTGAGCGACCGGTGCCTACGTTACCAACTGCTCGACTATTGTCTGGCACCCCGGGTTGCCTCTCAGCTTCGAGACGATCTTCCAGGCGATGCGTTCGACAGCCCCTTCGAGCAAGTGGTGTATGAAGAGATACGCTCACACGGATACCGGGTTATTCCGCAATATGCCGTGTCGAATTACCGAATCGATCTGGTTGTGGAAGGCATGCAAGGGCGGTTGGCGGTCGAATGCGACGGAGACCGCTGGCATGGTCCGGATCGCTACCAGGCCGACATGGAACGCCAACGGCAACTGGAGCGCTGCGGCTGGAATTTCTGGAGGGTCCGGGGAAGCGAATTCTACCGGGATCGCAAGAGCGCAATGGCCCCCCTTTGGACCATGCTCGACAGCCACGGAATCCACCCGGAGACCGCTGGCACAACAACGACTCAACCCATCTCCCAACGAGACTCGGTAACCATCGGTGCTGGGAACAAACCCGCTCCGGCAGTCGCCGAACCTGGAGAAAACACTTGGGACGAAGACGACACTGAGGACGACGAGCATCTCATTGATGAGACAGTGGAGTCGACCGGATGGATCGACGTTCAGCAAGACATAGCAGCTGTGCTGGAGCAGTTCCACGCATGGGAAATTCGTCCGCTACCTCGCCCCGAATCAGACCTGCTCGAAGATGTCGGAAGCGGAATCGTTGAGATAGTGCTGGCCGAAGGGCCGGTACTCGGGAGTCGCATCGTCAAACTATATCAGCGAGCTTGCGGCATACGGGACTTTGATCCGGAAGAACGTCAGTTGCTGACCGATATTCTTGATTCGCTGGTCGAAACAGGCCACCTCAAGAAATCGGAGGAGTTGGGCCGGTCCGCCGCTCTTTTCTGCATCTTCCATCATCCCAACTCTTCCCGGGTAGTTGAGAGGAAGGTCGGAAACCGGCAATTCGATACCATTCCACCGTCAGAGTTGGCGGCGGTCCTGGCAAAACTCTCCAAACAGTCAAGCAGGGTGGACCGGGATCAAGAAGACGTTACCGAATTTTTGAGCGCCTTTATTGCGATCTATGACGAACACTATATGGATCGGAGCACTACTCAGCGACGCCACCTCAAACATGTCATGAACCTCGTGCAACCAGCAGATCTCGGGCCACTGTACGAACCAATTCGTGAGCACCTGGCGATGTAACAACTCCACCAAGCAGGAACGATCGCCTACCGACAGAAAAGCCACGCACGCAATTGCGCACCGGATCGGATCCGGTGCGCTTCCGCGGGTTTTCTCGATTGGGCGGTCGATCAGGCGGTGGCGAGGGCCAGTTCGCGGGCGGAGCTGCACGCCCTGAAGGTCGCCTCCCCGGCGCCGCTCGCCGTCCGGGTTACCGTCGCGCCCATTCCCGGCTCGGTTCCCTTGGTGATCGTCACCTCATGGAGGGATCCATTGGTCACGGCGCTGGTGACCCTCCACCCATCGGCGAAGAGGAACCTGTCGATGTACCGGTCGAGAGGTTGGTTGGTGTGTTCACGGGGAATCATGGAGGACATCGTTTCACGAGAGCCGCAACGGCTGCGAGGCAGACGATACAGGGCTGCTACGTACTGACGTCTGCCTCCAGTATAGCCCGGAACCGCGCCCCAACCAGCCTTCCGGCACGCCCTCACCACCGTCACCAGCGGCCCTGCCCAAAAGGCTCCCGGGCTCAACCTGATAGACTGGTACCAGCCTCGTGGAAATCCCCACGATCTCCCAAAGGACGCCAGATGACAGACACGCACCACGAGTCGGACTACTCGCGGGGCTTTCGCCACGGACAGCAGGATGGCGTCACCCCTTCACCCAACGAAGCCGAAGCAGACATGCAACCCCTCACCGGCAACCAGCGGCTGGACGATGGCTATGCCGACGGCTTCCACCAGGCCCGCCAATCGCAGCGACGGCAGGCATTCATCGACCTCGCCGCCAGCGTCGCCCGGGTCCTGCGCCTGAATGCCCTCGCCGCCCGGCTCGCCGAACGCGATGGCAACCCCGCCACAACGCCAGGAGGTCACTGATCCCTGTCCCTCCCCACGGCCCCACGGAAAGAGCGCCAGGCATGACCGCACCACGAGGACGACGCATGAAGGAGGCCTGCACCCAGGCCGCCGAGCATTACCGGCGTGAGCACCTCGAACACGACCAGGCCGGAACCCGCATCTCCATCACGGTCGATCGCGTTCCACACCTGGCGCCAGCCGTGGGCGAAACCCCCGACTGGTACAAGGTGGGATCGTTGCTCGTGGAACCCGATCACCTCATGCTGAACGTGTACCTCGATGCAGCCACCGATGCCGTCAAGCTCGAACAGGCCCTCGAAGACGTCGTCCCCAACGACGACGATTCCCCGCCAGACCGGTAACGCCCTCCACGCTCACTTCCCGGCGAGCGTATCCTTGCCAGAGACACGGCCGACACGGGGCCGACCACAATGTACGAAACGGTCCCCGCCCACCGCGTCACCACCGAATCACGACCACTGGTTGGGGGGGGCCTATACGAACGCCGCGATCAGGCGCTGGCAGCGCGCCGGGTCCTCGGTCAACCCGTGGCTCAGACCCCACAGCCAATAGTCCACCGTCCGGAACCGCACCCAGGCGACAGAGCGCTCCCACACCAGATCCGCCGCCTCCGCAAGCACCGCCAACCAGTGCCGGATCGCCGCGTCGTCCGGCATCTCGTCCAGCCGTGTCCACAGTACCCGGGCCAGGTCATAGGCGATGTCGCCTCGCAGCAACACCGGGTCCACCACTAGCCACGGTTCCCGCTCGCCACGCAGCACCTGCTCGAAGTGGATGTCGCCATTCACCGCCAGGTCCGAAGGCATGTCCCGCACCGCCCTTCCGGCCGACAGCGCCAGGTCGAGCGTGGCCTGGTCGAACGGCTTCCCCAGAGCTTCCCACTCCCGCGGCATCGTGATGAGGCGGTCGCGCACCAGGCCGGAGGTGGATCGCACATCGGGCGGGACCGGAACCGCCAGCCGCCGGATCACCCGCCCAATCACCGGCACGGCCTCTTTCAATGGAAGCGACGCCAGCGTTGTGCCGCCATCCAGCCACTCCAGCAACATCGCTCCCCGGGTGACATCGGACTCGATCAGACGCACCACGCCCCGGCCGGCCCAGAACCTGAGCGCCTCCGCCTCGGAGACGGTTCGCTCGTCGACGGGCGCCAGCCGCAAGGCGAACGGCTCGCCATCTCGCGTGACCGGAACCACCAGCGCGTTCGACCCGTGCATCGGCTCGCCGTCAAGCGCGAGTCCCCACCGCCCGCACATCTCCTCGACCAGACCCGGCAACGCCTCCAGCCAGGCGTCGCCCTCGCTCCACCAGCGAGGCATCGCCCGGAACGACTCCAGTACCTGGATCGGATGGCTCACTCGTCGTTGCCTCTCTCGCGCCGCTGGCCGATCCTCACATCCGGGTGGTTCTATCCCGCGACCCAGCGTACTCGTCCACCTCGAGCGTCGATGACCTCGCCGGGCGGCGGAGATCCATCTCGTACTCAATAGCCTCCACCGGCGGGCGACTGAGATGCCACTCCACCGGCCCCGCAGCGCCCGGTTGCCTCGCAAGCTCGTCCCACACCAGCGATCCGGCGTCATGCACGGTGTACACCTGCGTCGACTCCACGTCCCGCCAGCCGAACCCCAGCGCGGCCAACCGGGAGAACATCTCCGCGAAGACAAACGCCACTTTCTCGGCCATCGCGTCCGGCGAAGTCTCCCCATACCGCACGATGCTGTCGCGATACGCCATGCCGCCTTCGCGGGCCTCGCCGCTGCCAGCGATCACGAAGCTCGGATGCGTCGTCCCTGTCGGGGCCACGTACGAGAAGGCGTAGAGCGATGGCTCGGCCGGAACCTGGAGTTCCGGGCAGACATTCGTCCGCGCGACAGGATTGACTCCATCGCGAATGATGCCCCAGCGATCCAGGATCTCGATGTACCGCTGGTTGAACGCGACGAATCCATCCTCGGAGAACGGGGTGGGGGACCGCAGCTCGCAGGCGCAGAGGGCTGTTGGCTGGCAATCCACCGATGCAAGGTGTGCCGCGGCGGCGTCGAACCCGGCCTCCAGCGGCAGTGGGCTTGCCAGCCGAACGCGAACGATCTCGTACCCCGGACTCGCGGCGACGCCCGCGGAGTACTGGGAAACGCCCTTGATAAACCGGTACCCGCCGTCCGCGAAGTCTGCTACGTTTTTCGCCATGGTCTTCCTCAATATGCCGGTGCATCAGGCCAGCGCTGGGTGGACAGCAGTCGCATAAGCCGCGCATGGGATAGGGCGCCACTCCACCGGCGACAGGGCCGCCCCCCACCCAACGGCGCCGCGCATTGTCCATGCCACGCACCAGGGAGAATCAACCGTCCAGGCAATTCACTCGTCGATGAACAGCAGGCAGGAGCATGACGGGATGTCGTAGGAAACCCCCTCGCCAACCGGCAAGCCGGATTCGGCGTCCCGCGGCCAGACCACGACCTGGTCGGAGTCCATGTTCGCCACGATCAGCCACGAAGCCGCCGCATCGGGCGAAAGCGCGAAGTTGCGGGGCGTCTTGCCGCCGCTGGTCACGCGCTCCACCAGGCTCAGTTCGCCGGTCTCCGCCGCCACCTCCCAGATCGCGATCGTGTCGTGGAACCGGTTCGAGCCGTACACGAACCGGCCATCGGGCGACACCACCACGTGGGCGCAGAGGTTTGGCCCGTCGTAGTCGTCCGGCAGGGTCGGCACGGTCTGTTGCGCGGCCAGCGCTCCCGTTTCGGAGTCGTAGGCATAGCGGGTGAGCGTGTAGCCAAGCTCGTTGATCACGTACATCGTCCGCGCATCGGGCGAGAACGCGAAATGACGCGGTCCAGCGCCGGGATCGGCCACGGCTTCCGCCACCGGGATCAGCTCCCCGGAGTCCAGGTCGAGCCGGTAAGCGAACACCCGGTCCGCCCCGAGGTCCGTCGCGTAGACGAACTTGCCCTCGGGAGACGAGGCGATCATGTGGGCGTGCGGCCCCTCCTGCCGTTCGGGGTTCACGCTGGACCCCTCCTGCTGCACGGCGCCGGTCGCCTCGCCAAGCGAGCCGTCGGCCTGGATCGGCAGCGCGGCGATCGAGCCGCTGCCGTAGTTGGCGGTCAGCACGTACCGGCCAGAGTGGTCGACCGCGACATAACACGGACCACGACCCCGCGATGACTGGCGGTTGAGTTCGGTCAGGGCTCCCGTGGCGGGATCGCGCCGGTAGGCCGCGATATTGCCCTCGCCATCGCCCTCGGTGACGGCGTACAGGTATCGGCCATCGACGGTGGCGGCCAGGAACGACGGGTTAACGATCTCCGCCACGCCCTCGACCGCCGAGATGACGCCGGTTTCCAGATCGAAGCGAGCGAGGCCGATGCCTTCGGAACGGCCCCTGGTGTATCCGCCAGTGTAAAGGTACATGGATGGTTCTCCCTGCAAGAAAACGAGTCGATCAGACGGGCGGATAGGTGAGCATCCAGCCGCCATCGACGAAATACGTACCGCCGTTGCAGTAGCCGGCCAGGTCGGAGGCGAGGAACGTCGCCATGTTGGCGATGTCCGAGGGGTAGCCGACCCGGCCAACCGGGATCACGGCGGCGGCCTCGTCGCGAACCTGCTCGCTGTCGGCGGCGGCCTGGTTCATCGGGCTGACAATCATGCCGGGTGCGATACTGTTTACCGTAATTCCGGATTTCCCGAGTTCTATCGCCTGGCTACGCATCAGGTTACGCAGGCCGCCCTTGGAAACGCAGTAGGCCGCGCCTCCCGCCGAGCAGGCCTCCTCATGCACCGAAGTGATCTGGATGATCCTCCCGCCCTGATTGCGCGCCAGCATCCGGCGAGCCGCCTGCCGCCCGCAGTAAAACGGCCCGTAGAGGTTCGTCTTCAGCACCCGGTCCCAGGCGGCGGGGTCCATGTTCGTGACCGGGCCGCCGCCGCCCTGTCCCGCGTTGTTGACCAGGATGTCGATGTGCTCGAGGGCGGCATCGAACTCCTCGAACATCCGCGCCACGTCGTCCTCACTCCCAACGTCGGCCTGGACCACGAGCGCCTTGCGGCCGAGGCCGCGTACATGGGCAGCGGTGGATTCGGCCCCCGCCTGGTCGGAGTAATAGTGAACGGCGACATCGGCCCCACCGCGCGCGAACTCGATCGCGATGCCCTGCCCGATGCCGCTATCCGCCCCGGTGACAAGCGCCACCTTGCCGTCGAGCCGAACATCCATATGGCGAATTTCCCTTCCCGCGAACACGTCCTGCCAATCGTCCAGACAGTGTATGGCAGGTTGCGGGCGGTGGATACCGGCTCCACCGGAAACAGCCCGGTGGCAATGCCCGATCCTCCTCAGGCGCTGGTGCTGCCGGCCAGTTCAGCGGCGGGCTCGGTCTCCGCACACACCTCGAGCGAGATGCCTCGCCGCTCGGCGAAGTGGGTCGCGTTGCGCTCGCCCCACTCGCAGAGCGGTTCCAGCGCGACATTGAGTGACTCGCCGAATGGAGTAAGCGAGTACTCCACCCGAGGCGGCACCTCGTTGTACTGCCGCCGGTGAACGATGCCATCCGCTTCCAGCTCGCGAAGCTGCTGGATGAGCACCTTCTCGCTGATGCCGTCCATTCGGCGGCGCAGTTCCCCAAAACGACGCGGTTCGGACCGCAACTCCCACAGCAGCAGCGATTTCCACTTCCCGCCCACCACTTCCAGCACGATATCCAGCCCGCAGAGGCTCGCTTGTCCACGCATGACGCAATCCTTACCTGGAGGTAGGTACCGCACTTTGAGGTAGGTACTTGCGGTACGGCCAGTGATCCCTAGTCTGGATGAACGGGGCGATCAACGCAAGCCGTGCCCCGGATACCATACGAAAGGACACGACCGATGACGCTCGCGGCCACATCGCCAGCACCCCCTCTCACCGGCATCAGGAACCAGCTTCGCTTCGGCGTCATGCTCTATCCAGACACCTCCCTGCTCGATCTTCCTCGCCAGGCCCGCTGGCTCGAACACCTCGGCTTCGACCAGGTGTTCCTGCCCGACCACAGCGCCGACCTCTTCAATCGCGGCGGCCCCTGGTTCGACGGATGGAGCGTGCTTCCAGCACTCGCCGCCGCCACGGAGCGGATCAGGATCGGCACCCTCGTCAGCAATCCCATCCTGCGGCCACCCGCGACACTGGCCCGACAGGCACTCACGGTCGACCACCTCTCGGGCGGACGGCTCGACTTCGGGATCGGCGCCGGTGTGTTCGATTGGGACCACCACGCGGTGGGCGAGAAACCATGGTCGCCGAAGGAGCGGGCCGGGCGCTTCGCGGACTACGTCGCCATTCTCGATGGCATCCTGCGCGGCACCGGCGAGCCGTTCACCCACGAGGGCGAGTGGCTTTACGCCCGCGACATCACCACCGCGCCCGGCACCCTGCAACGGCCCCGGCCCACGCTGATCACCGGCGGCCAGTCACCAACCGTGCTGCGGGTCAGCGCCGAACGCGCCGATGTCTGGAACACGATCGGCCCGGTGAGCGAGGACGCGGCCGAAATCCTCTCAACCACCGACCGCCAGAACCGCCAGCTGGACGACATGCTCGATAAGGCCGGCCGGGAACCGGAATCGCTGCGCCGCTCCTACGCGGTGTTCGGCCCCTTCGACATCTGGGATCACGACATCACGCTGGCGGAAGTGGTGGAGCGGTTCGGTGACATCGGAATGACGGAGTTCGTGCTCGGCCTGCCCCCAGCCGGGCGGATGGACGAGTTCGAACGCCTGGCGCGGGAAACGATTCCCGCGCTGCGCAAGGCCTGGGAGGAGCTGGCATGAACCACGGTCTCGTGTTCGCCAACTTCGGCGAACGAAGCGATCCCCAAACGCTGGCCGACCTCGCACACATCGCCGAACGCGCCGGCTGGGACGGCGTGTTCCTGCCCGACGCCCTCCAAATGGTCGGCGCCGAAGACCTCGACACCAGCGATCCCTGGATCGGCCTGGCCGCTATCGCCATGCGGACCGAACGGGTGACGATTGGCCCGATCGTGGCCGCGCCCGCCCGCTACCGGCCCTGGCAACTCGCCCGCCAGGCCACCACCCTCGACCACCTCTCGGGCGGGAGGCTCGTGCTGGGCATCGGCCTCGGCGACGCCTATGACCGCGCCTTCGCCGCCTTCCACGAGGAGCCAGACCTGCGGAAACGCGCCGCGATGCTGGACGAGGGCCTGGAGATCATCGACGGCCTCTGGCGCGGCGAACCGTTCCAGCACCACGGCGAGCATTACCAGGTGGATGAGATTGCCTTCCACCCGCGACCAGTCCAGCGGCCACGCATCCCGGTCTGGGTCGGCTGGAAGTGGCCGAACCAGAAGCCCCTCCAGCGAGCCGCCCGCTGGGATGGCGCCGTTCCGTTCGCGATGGACGGCGATCAGTACCTCGATCTCGACGCGGTCCAAATCGACGAAGTCGCCACCGATCTTTGGGCTCGGCGTTCCGGAAAGGACCCCGGGGAGCCATTCGACATCGTCGCCTACGGAACGCTACTGGCGTCCAGCCAGGATGCGACGACCCGGGACGATCTGCGGGCCAAGGCGGATGCCGGCGCCACCTGGCTGATCGAATTCATCGGCCCGGAGCACGACACCGCCACACTCAAGGCCGCGATCGCCAAGGGTCCTCCCACGCTCGACTGACCCGCAACCTCACGCATCGCATCGAGGTGACAAACGCCTCGTATGGAGGGATCACCAATGGCAGCAACCCGCATCATGGAGATTGATTTCACCACCGACTTTGGCAAGCGCGCGCTCGGCCGGCTCGAAACCGAGCAGGTGATCTGGCTCACCACGGTCGACGCGAACGGCCAAGCCCATCCCAGCCCGGTCTGGTTCCTCTGGCAAGACGACACCGTGCTGATCTACAGCCAGCCAAAGGCGCCGAAGGTCCGCGCCATCGGCCAGAACGGCGCGGTCGCGCTCAACTTCAACACCACGCACCACGGGGACAACATGGTGGTGTTCCGCGGCGTGGCGGAGGTGGTCGAACCGAGCCCTCCCGCCAACGGCAACGCTGCGTACACCGCCAAGTACCGGGAGGGCCTCAAGAGCTATGGCGCCACCCCGGAGGAATTCGCCTCCGACTACGCGCAACTCATCCGCGTCGAACTCACCGCCCTCCGCGGCGGCTGACCTCATCGACTCCCGCGCAATTCCCGGCTATTCCGCGACCGGGAACTGCGCGATCCGCAGCGTGGTCGAGCCATACGGCACCAGCCGCAGCGGCGCTTCGGACCCCGCCGCAACCACCGGCGACGAGGGAACCGGGCCCGCCGCGTTGTGCGCGATCTCCCAATCCACCACCGGAACCGCTGATACGGTACCGGTCACCGGAGGGGCATCCGGACCGAACGGGACAGCTCCCACCGGACAAGTCGCGATCTCGATCGCGGCGGCTGGATCGTCCCCCGGCAGCACCAGCGCGTGGTTCCAGGCCGTGGTGGGATGCACCTCCCAGTCGGCGTGCGGATCCTCGCCCGCCACCTTTCGCCAGTCCTCGCCAATCGGATGCGCCAGCACCAGCGGCCCGCGATGAATCACCGCGCTGCCATCATCCCGCCGCTCCACCCGCGCATGTACCGGCAAGTCGAGGATCAGCGTTGTCGACTCCGACCACTCGCGCTCGACTACGTGGAACCCTCCCGGCGCGAGCGATGTGGATTCGCCATCGAGCGCCAGCGTCGCCCCGTTCGCCCAGCCCGGCACACGCAACCGCAGCGGGAATCGCACCGGCTCCGGAACGTCGACCGTGATCGAGACCCGTCCATCGAAGGGATAGTCGTCTTTCACCATTATCCGCGCCGGCACGCCTCGAACCGTGGTCTCGACCGTGCATGGCGCGTAGCTGACCGCCGCCAGCCCGTCATCGCCGGATCGCAGCCAGAGATGGCTGGCTACCTTCGGCCAGCCCTGGTGCATGTTGGCGGTGCAGCAACCGAAATGCGGCTCCAGCCCGAAGATGTTGGCGTCCGGGCCGTTGCTCGTATACACGCGGTCCTCGCTCACCGCGCAGATCGCCTGGTTCACCT
>CAZUPA010000033.1:0-24541 GCA_964622205.1 uncultured Sphaerobacteraceae bacterium | reverse complement strand
CGATGGTGGATGAGGCGGTCGACCGGATGAAGACCAGCGCCGAACCGGTGCCGGTCATCATCGTGGGCGGCGGTAGCGTGCTGGTGGCGCGGGACGTCAAGGGCGCGGCCAGCATGGTGAAGCCGGAGCATTTCGAGGCGGCCAACGCGGTCGGCGCGGCGATCGCCCAGATTTCGGGCGAAACGGACCGGGTCTACTCGCTGGAGAAGCTCAGCCGGGCCGACGCCATCGCCGATGCCAAGACCGAGGCGACGAACCGGGCAATCGCCGCCGGAGCCGACGCCGAGAGCATCGCCATCGTCGATGTCGAGGACGTTCCGCTGGCCTACCTGCCCGGCAATGCCACGCGTATCCGGGTCAAGGCCGTTGGCGACCTGGCGATTGCCTAACCCCGGAAAGGTGAATGGCATGCGCGAGATCACGATCGACCACCTGGACGACATCGCACGCGGCGCGGCGGTGCTGGGCACCGGCGGCGGGGGAGACCCGTACATCGGCACCCAGCTTGCCCGCGCCGCCATGAAGGGCAAGCCGCCGGTGGTCCTGCTCGACCCCTCCGAACTGGCCGACGACGACCTCATCGTACCGACCGCCATGATGGGGGCACCAACCGTGATGGTGGAGAAGCTGCCCTCCGGCCTGGAGGCGATCGGGGCACTCCAGCGACTCGGGGCCGTGCTTGGTGGAACAATCCGGGCCACGGTGCCAATCGAGGCCGGTGGGGTCAATTCGGTGATCCCATTTTCGGTCGCCGCGCAGCTTGGCATTCCGCTGGTGGACGCCGACGGCATGGGCCGGGCGTTTCCCGAACTGCAGATGGTCACTCCCACGATCCATGGCCTCTCGGCCACGCCCATGGCGATGGCCGACGACAAGGGCAACAGCATCGTGCTCGACACGATCAGCAACCAGTGGACCGAGACATTCGCCCGCTCGCTGACGGTGGACATGGGCGCCTCCG
The DNA here is from genome assembly GCA_964622205.1 of uncultured Sphaerobacteraceae bacterium. Lineage (GTDB taxonomy): Bacteria > Chloroflexota > Chloroflexia > Thermomicrobiales > UBA6265 > JACCYX01. Next base: position 23,580 of record CAZUPA010000033.1, on the reverse strand, counting down.
CGCTCGTCGCGATTTATCCGATGACCGGCAAGCAGATCAGGGACGCGATGATTCCGGGCTCGATCAGCCTGGTCCAGCGCATTGGCGCCGCCATCCGCGAGGCGCGCGAACAGCACACCGATCCCGTCGACGCCGCCCGCCAGGTCACACGCGGATATCGCATCTGGAACGGCAAGGTGGGCGACGTGGAGCGCCGGACCGTCGGAGGGTTCGCCCGCGGCACGGCCATCATCGAAGGGTCGGGCGACCTTGACGGAAGGTCGCTGGAACTGGACTTCCAGAACGAGTTCCTGGTTGCCCGGAGCGGCGCCGAGACGCTGGTGACCACGCCCGACCTGATCGCGGTGCTGGACGGTGAGACCGGCGAGCCGATCACCACCGAAGCGCTTCGCTACGGCCTGCGCGTGGCGGTGCTGGCGATGCCGAGCGACCCGCAATGGCGCACCCAGGCCGGACTCGACCTCGTCGGGCCGGGCTACTTCGGATACGACATGCCCTTCGTACCGGTGGAACAACGCTTCGGATAGAACCAGGCACCACGCGACTGACCTGGCGCTTCGCGCGGCAAGGAGACGCGGCCATGTACCGGCTGATTTCGAAACTGGTTCTCTGGTTTCTCGATCACGCGCCAAAGCGCTGGCGTCCGTCGATAGTGGGTGTGCTTGCCTACACCGCACCCCGTTCTGGCAAGCGAATACGGCTCGTCGTGTTGCCGATGCATGTGAGCGACGACTGGATCGTGGCCGTCGCCAATCACCATCGTAAAACATGGTGGAAGGCGTTTCGTTCGCCGCTCGACGCCGAGTTGAAGGTAGGCGATGTTCCCGTCAGAGTTCGCGGGGTCCTGCTGGAAGGAGACGAACGCGTGGCGTGGCGGGAGACATACCTCGCCCAGTTCCCCAGGAATGGGCCTCGCCTGCCGCCTGATGCTCCAATGGTGCTGTTCCGGAGGACAACGTCGTAGCCTCGCCGCCAGGATATCGCCCTCTGATACAGACTGGACCCGGACTCTGTGCCACCATGTCCGGAGATTCGACGATCAGCTCAGCAGGGAGAAGCACACATGTCCCGCGACCAATGGACGGCAGTCGATACCTACATCGAGGACACGCTGGGCGGCCAGGACGCCGCCTTGAAGGAAGCGCACGAGCTTGCCCAGCGCGAAGGGCTCCCCGAAATCCAGCTTACGCCGAACCAGGGCAGGTTCCTGAAGCTCCTGGCCGAGGTTCAGGGGTCGGTTCGCATCCTCGAAATCGGCACACTCGGCGGCTACAGCACCATCTGGCTGGCCCGTGCATTGCCGGAGAACGGCCATCTGGTGACCATCGAGCTTGAGCCGCGCCACGCCAGGGTGGCCGGCGCCAACATCGAACGAGCCGGGCTATCTGGAAAGGTCGAGATTCGCGTTGGGCGGGCGGTCGAGGTACTGGAGGCGATGGCGAACGAGGGCGGGGAGCCGTTCGACTTCATCTTCATCGACGCGGACAAAGCCAGCTATCCCGCCTATCTCGACCTCTCGCTGCGCCTTTCCCGGCCTGGCACGCTGATCGTCGCCGACAACGTGATCCGAAACGGCGGGGTCGCCAGGGCGGATACTGGCGACGAGAACGTGAATGGCGCGCGCGGGCTGTTCGAGAGGCTCTCGGGCAACTCGCGCCTCTCGTCCGCCGCGGTGCAGACCGTGGGGAGCAAGGGCTGGGACGGCTTCACCATCAGCCGCGTCCTGTCGTAACGACGGCATCGCCGAGGCGGCTGTACCGGCGCACGATGTTGGCGGGCGCATCTCCCGCCCACCCACACCAACCTCGTCATTCTGAGGCGAAGCCGAAGAAACCCTGGACGAAGTCCTTGGTGGCGAAGCCGCCACTCGTAACCGCGCGTCCACATTCGGAAGCCAGTACCGCAATGACTCGCGCATGGACACCGCCTGACGGCGGAAGGACTTCGTCCGGCGATCCCTCGCTCCGCTCGGGATGACAAGGACGGTTCGCGTTGCCGAAGGTGAGCTATGAACTCGCCGCCCGCGCCGCGTCGATGATCTCCTGGAGTTGATTCTCGGTGAGCACGCCCATTACCGCGAACTTGCCCAGCGGGGTCTCCCGCATGAAGATCAGGAGCTGCGGGGGAAGCTGGGAGAACATCGGCTCCAGGATCGGTCCGGAGACGGGATGCGCCATCGCCACGTTGAGCGGCGTCCACCGGTCGATCACCGGCTCGGCGGCGTGCGCCGAATCGAGCGTAACCGTGCAGGACAGCCGGATATCGCGGGACGACGACCCAAGCGAAAGCTCGTACTTGCCCGGGTTCATCACCCATCCTCCCGCCCGCACATCCCAGTAGGCGAAATCCTGCCAGTGAAGCGAGAACCGCACCATCCGCTCCTCGCCGGGCTCGAGCATGACCTTCCGGAACCCTTTCAGTTCGCGCACTGGTCGAGGCACGGTTGGCGAGTGCTCGCCCACGTACAACTGGACGACCTCCCGGCCCGCGACCGGACCGGTGTTCTCCACCGAAACGGCGACGTCGATCGTATCCGACGCGAGGAACTCCCCGGCGTCGACCGTCAGCCCCTCGTAGGCGAACGTCGTGTAGGAAAGTCCGTGCCCGAACGGGAAGAGCGGCTCGATGTGCCGCGCATCGTACCAGCGATGCCCGGTGAAGACGCCTTCCGCGAACCGGACGGTCCCATCGCCGTTGGAGGGGAAGTTCGTGTACGAAGGTGTGTGCTCGATCCGCGAAGGAAACGTCTCGGAGAGCTTGCCGGACGGGTTCACCCGGCCGGTGAGGATTTCCGAGATCGCTCCGCCCGCCGCCTGACCGCCCAGCCACGCCTCGAGAATCGCCGGCGCATCGGCCGCCCACGGCATCGACACCGCCGTGCCGTTCACCAGCACGACGACCGCGTTGGGCTGCGCTTGCAACACGGACCACACCAGCGCGTTGTGGCTGTCCGGCAGGTTCAGGTGCGGCCGATCCTCGCCCTCGGTTTCCATCCCGGAGGGCAACCCGATCACCACGATCGCGACATCGGCCCCGCTGGCAAGTTCGCGAGCTTCGTCGATCGCGTGCGCTCCGAGGTCCTCGTCCAGCCCGTAGCCGGGCGCGAACCTGATGGTCGCGCCCGGCATCATGGCGGGAAGTTGCTCCAGCAGGGTCTCGACCCCGGTCGGCATCACCTGCGAGCTGCCCGCGCCCTGATACCGGGGAGTCCGGGCGAATTCCCCGATCAGGGCCACGGTTCCGGTCATCGTGGGATCAATCGGCAGGATGCTTCCCTCGTTCCTCAGCAGCACCATTCCTTCGGCGGCGACTTTCCTGGCCAGCGCCTGGTTGGCCCCGAGGTCGATGGCGGTCTCATCCCGCCGCGCGTTCCGCTCCGCCAGGAAGACGATCTCCAGCAGGGCCGACACGACCTCATCGAGCCGTGAGACCGGCAACTCCCCGGATTCGACCGCCGCGATTACCGAATGCGCGGTCGGGCCGTTCGGCATCTGCAAATGCAGCCCCGCCTGGACGCCCGCTGGCCGGTCGTTGACCGCCGTCCAGTCGGACATCACGATCCCCTCGTACCCCCAGTCATGCTTGAGAATGCCGCTCAGCAACTCCTCGTTCTCGGAGCAATACGTGCCATTGAGCGGGTTGTAGGCGCTCATCACCGTCCACGGCTGGGCTTCCTCGATCGCGATTTCGAACGGCCGCAGGTAGACCTCCCGCAAGGCGCGCTCATCCACCACCGAGTCGAGGATCATGCGCTGGGTTTCCTGCTCGTTGGCCACGAAGTGCTTGATCGACGTGCCAACGCCCTGCTCCTGCACGCCAGAGACGTAGGCGGAGGCCAGCTTGCCGGAAAGGACCGGGTCTTCCGAGATGTACTCGAAGTTGCGCCCCGCCAAGGGCGACCGCTTGAGGTTGACGCCCGGTCCCAGCAGGATATGCACCCCCTGCGACCGCGCCTCCTTGCCGATGGCGGCGCCAACCGCTCGCGCCAGGTCCACGTCCCACGTCGCGCCCAGCAGCGACGCGGTCGGGAAGCAGGTGGCCGGAATGCTGTCTCCCAATCCGATCGCCGAACTCGCTGGGGCCTTGCGAACCCCGGTGGGGCCATCCGCCAGCCAGATCGAGGGAATGCCCAGGCGCTCGACCGGTTGGGTGGTCCACATATCGCGGCCGATCACCAGCGACACCTTCTCTTCCAGGGTGAGCTGAGGCAGGAGCGAAAGGACATGATCGCGGATATCCCGCGGGACGAGCGGTTCTGGCATGATGTGCTCCTCATCGCCGGGCTCCCAGGGGACCAGCGCGCTACCAAGATATTCGGCTCATGTGTTGCCGCCAATGGTAGCCGACCACGGCCAGCCACTGGCGGTGGTGGAGTAGGCTGGATACGTTACAAGCGGCAAGAGGCCAGCGTTCTCAATCCACAGGAGGGTCCCATGGCTACCGGTATCGATCATGTCGTGATCGCCGTGAATGATCTCGACCAGGCGACGGCGGACTTCACCGCGGCGGGCTTCACCGTCACCCCGGGCGGCGAGCACGCCAACGGAGAGACCCACAACGCCCTCATCGCCTTCGCCGATGGATCGTATTTCGAGATCATCGCCTGGAAGGACCCACAATCGGCCAGCGCCAATACCTGGCTGCGCCGCCTGCGGGCGGGTGAGGGCCTGGTCGATTACGCGCTGCGCGTGGCGGACCTCGATGCCGAGGTGGAACGGTTGCGAGCCGCCGGAATCGATGTTGAGGACCCGCAACCAGGCGGGCGCACCCGGCCGGATGGCGAGCGCGTGGAGTGGTCGACCGTGCGGTTCGACCCCGAGCGGCACCCTGCGCTGCCGTTCTACTGCCACTCGACCAACGACCGCAGCCTGCGCGTGCCGTCGGGCAGCGCGGCGATCCATGCCAACCATGTCACCGGCATCGAGGAAATCTTCATCGGCGTGAGCGACTTTGATCAGTCCGTCCGGGACTACGCGATCGTGGCCGGCATCGAGATCGCGACTCCAGGCACGAAGCAGCCCTCCGGCAACATCCACGAGGAGTTCCGGATCGGAACCGTCAGCGTCGTGGTGGTCAAGCCAGAGGTCCCAGGCAGCGAACTGGCGGCAACCATCGCCAGCCGGGGCGAGATTCCGGTCGAAGTGGTGCTGCGCTCGACCGCCGAACAGGGCTCGCCAGTCGATTCCAGCCTGACGCACGGCGCGAAGCTGGCCATCCTCGGCCGGGATGCGCAAGGACAGGGGCAGGCCCTCGCGGGGTAGGGGGATTCGTGAGCAACCCAGTGGCGGGACTACGCACAGGCGAGTCCCATTGGACATGGTTCACAGCAACGCCTGCGACATCTGTACCTTCTGGACCGGCCTGATCCGAGAGCGTGCGGGATTGAAGCGACCCAGGAGAATGAGGGAACTGAGCAATGACGACAAGCCAGGATGGCGGGGACAGCCACGCGAGCGGCGTTCTCAGCGCGGGGGACTGAGCCTCATGCCAGTCGATCGCTCGGAGGTGCGCGAGGATCCATTGGCGCGGGGAGCACAACTGGTGACTGCCACGTTCTGCAGGGATGTCATTTACGATGAGGGGTCGGGAGAGGTCTCTCTGATCAAGATTGCGGAACGGGTGGTAGTCCGCAAGTACGTGTCACGTACGGAGCCCAGGGAAACCACGGAAGCACCGGGTCTGTCGCTCTTTGTCATGATGAGCAACGTTCCCGCTCTTTGGGAAAGCTACAAGGCCCAGGATGACGCCCAAGAGGAAGACGATTTCAACCCACCACCAGATATCGCGGTTGGGTTCAAGATCCACGGACCAGGCGGAACGCTCTCCGCGGAGGGTGTGATGTTCCTCCACGCGATTGGCCGTCTCGGCTTCGCGAGTGCCCAGATTGGGTTCCAGGTTCCCGTCAGTGAGCCAGGGATACTCTCAGCTGATCTCTCCTACCTTGGGAGTCACCTGACGACTGCGATGGTTGAGGTCGTAGTGAGCGACGTCGATCTGGATTTCGAGGATCCAGATGAATGAGGTGCCGGTTTGCCCGTGGGTAAGGTGGGAATGCAGCCGCCTCAAAGGAGGGAGTGAGCACGGTGGCGGAACTGTTCGTCCGTTGTTTCTCCGCTCGTATACTCGGCAGCGGCCAACTCGACGTCGAGAAATCTCTCCCACTCCTGATCACTCAACGTCGGCTCCAGTTCATCGGCGTGGCGGAGCGCCCACGTCGCGAACGTCCAGGGTGAATCAATGCCAAGGATGAAGCGCCTGTATTGTGAGAAGAGGTCAAACGAGTCCATGGCGAGCCTTCCCGTCCTGGGGGCGCCAGTTGATACGTTACGAGCCATGTTCAATGACGGCCGCTACCATGAACGGTTCTGTGCGGGCGAGTTCGTTGCTTGCCTCCGGAAGGAGGGTGTTCCTGATAGTGTTGACGAACCGCCCAACACCGGTTCTCTCACGATCGAGTACATCGATGTCGCCGGCAACCGGGTTTGCCGGGTGCATATGTATCTTCGGCCCGACGGATCTCTCGGGGGCAGTGGTCCGTTTCCGGGGCGTCCTGATCCCAAGCAGGTCGTAGTGCACGGCTTCAAATACGTCATTGGGTGATTCGGGCCGGACGCCGGCATCCGCATCACGAGGTGCGATCAAGGTCTCGCACTACATCGTCCCGTGGGATCACCAGCCCACGGGAAGAGCCAACCTGGTGGCCTTGACTGACTCCACGAACGCCGGACGAGCCACTCACGTCTCGTCCGGCGTTCGTTTTCCCTGCCCTGTCGCGGGTCATATCAACTCCGGATAGGAACGTGGCAATCCTGGTAGCGGCGAGGTTCATCTTCGCCCAGAGCGGGCGCGCAAACCCCGCGGCGGGTACCAACGGTGTGTACCCGGATTCCGTATCAGTGGTGGAATCAGCCTACTCCTGAACCTCGTTCCAGTTCGCGATGTTCCAGTACTGGTACTCGAATGGGGTCCATCCAAAGTTGGCCGGGTTGAGCCGCTTCGAGTACGCCACGTTCTGCCCCACCTGCACCAGGGGAATGATGGCGACCTCGTTGAACAGGATGTCGTTCAACTGCACAAGCAGGTCGACGAGGACCTCCTGGTCCGGCTCGATTCCAGCCTGATCGAGCAGGGCATCGTACTCATCGTTGGCGAACCGGGTGTAGTTCGTGCCAGACCAGCCATTCGACCGCTGGGCAATGTTCTCGTCGTCCGGGCCCGCGTACCAGGCATGGAGGAAGCGAATCGGGAGCGCGCTCGTGATCCCCCGGCCGTATTCCTGCAGGTCCCATGGGAAATGCGTAATGCTCTGGGTGTTGCCAGCGGAACCATCGAAGAACTGGCCGGAGTCAATCTGCACCAGCTCGACCTTGATGCCAACCTCCTCCAGTTGGGACTTGATCAGGGCCTGCGTCTTTTGGCGCACCTGGTTCACCGAGCTGGCGAAGGTAATGCTGAACTCCTCGCCATCCTTCTTGCGCACATCGCCATCCAGCACCCAACCAGCCTCGTCCAGCAGGGCCGCCGCCTTGTCCGGGTTGTATTCGAGGAAGGTGATTTGCGACTTGATGAGCGGGTTGCCAGTCACGACGTTGGCGGTCGCGGGGTTCCCAGGCAGGTAGAACGCCTCGGAGATTTGCTCGCGATTGATCGCGTAGGTCAAGGCCTGGCGAACGCGCAGGTCAGAGAAGATCGGATGCGGGGTGTCCTTCTGTGATACCTCGCCATCGACCTCGGTGCGTGGATCGGAGTGGTTGATGTCGATCTCTTCGAGCGTGGTGAGTGGCGTCACCTCGATCACGCCAGGTCCATCGTCACTGACGAGTCCCTGCAGCACTTCGGGTTCTACCTGCAGGTTCCAGGCGAAGTCGTAGTCGCCGGTCTGGAGCACGGCGCGCGCGGCCGACGCGGCATCTCCTCCGCCCTTGAGGATGACGCGGCTGAAGTAGGGCTTGTTCGGCTCCCGGTAATTCTCGTTTACCGTGTAGGTCACCTGGTCGTTGGCGGCGAAGGTCTCGACGATGTATGGGCCGGTGCCAACCGGGTTCTGGCCGAATGCGTCGTTGGCTTCCGGCGGTTGCCCCTCGAGGATGTGCTTCGGCAGGAGCACGGCCTCACCCGAGCCCGAGAACGGCTCGAACCAGATTGGGTTCGTATTCCTGAAAGTGGCTGTGAACGTCACATCGTCGATGATCTCGATCTCGCTGATAGTGTCGAAGGTGTTGAAGCTGAACGACCCATTGTCCGGGTTCAGGTTCCATTCCCAGGTGAACTTCACGTCAGCGGCGGTAAATGGGGCGCCGTCGCTCCACAGCACTCCCGGTTTGAGCGAAATGGTCACCCATGTCAGGTCGTCGGCCAGCGTCCCGGCCTCCTTCGAAGGCACACCCACGGCCAGGATCGGCGCGAGCGACCCATCGGCAACGACCCGGTAGAGCGGCTCCAGCACGAGTTGGCCCGCGAGTGTGTCCTTGATGCCGGTCGAGTTGTACTTGAGCAGGGTGCTGACCGCCTGCCACTGGAGGATGCGCAACTCCCCACCCTGGCCGCGTTCCTGGTTCTCGGCGCCGGACGAAGGCACGGCCGATCCGGGATCGACCGGCGTGGCGCTTGAAGGCGTTGCCCCACTCTCCGGCGTGGCCTGGGCCCCCACGGCGCGCGGCAGTTGTGACGAGAGGGCGGCGACGCCAACGATGGCGGCGCCAGCCAGGAAGTTGCGGCGGGAGGACTCGAAATCGAAGACTTCAATCGATTCGCTGGCGATGGACGGGGAGTGTGGATGGTTGTGGCTCATGGGAAAGGACTCCTCACTGGTCGTGCATGGCACAGACCAGGTGGATGGGCGGACTCGACCGCGTTGGCGGGTACCGCCAGCGGCGAAAGCAATGTCCGGATTGACAGGGGGAGGGTTGCGAGGCGACGGTCCCGGGCGGGCGCTAGTCGCCGCTCGTACACAGGCCCGTGGAGGAGGTGAGGGTGGCCATGGTGGAGGAATGCCACGTCACCAGATCGACGACATGAGTCGCTGGCAACCGATGGCGGAGGAAGTGATCGATTGGTTGGTGTGCACTGTCCGTTGACATCAAAATTCCCTCATCTTTCCGATGAGGGCGTATCGCGCGGGCAATGTGCCCGTCTCAATTCGCACGCTCATCTTCCAGATACCTGCCGGAATTAGCACCTGACCATCGCGTGTGACGGCGGGTTGCTGGGGTTTCATCGGGCCGGTCCCTCCACCCCTCTGGATGAGGCAAAACGATCTTCACTTCTGATAGCCACTATACGAATCGAAGTCATGGCGTGTCAAGTCCCGAATGGCCGCCGGAACACGGCCACTATTCGGGAATGTGCCCTCCATGCATATCAACCGCTCCATCGACTTCCTCAACGACCCGTTCGCGATTGGCGGGCAAAGCGAGCCAACAAGCAACCATATCGCCTGACCCGGCGGACATAATATATTTGGAGAAGCCAGTAACAAAATTGAAGTTGACAACATTTCGGGAAGCCCGTATGCTCACCGGCATAAGCGAATAGACGCGAGCTCATCGCGAGTGGTGGAGGGAACGGCCCTTGGAAACCCGGCAACCTGTACGATGTTACGTATCAGGTGCCAAATCCGTCGGACAGCGGTCCGAGAGATGAGTTCACTTACCGGCGTCCCACCCTCCAGGAATCGGAGGGTGGTTTTTGTTTGCATCGACCCCAGGGAGTCATGAGGGTGGCGAAACCGCTGAAACGCACCACGATGTGTAGCTGTACAGGGCTGCTCCGGCACTGATCGCCATGCGCGATGCCGGATTTCGAGCAGCGTGCCCCGATCAGTCGCATGGCGAACACAGCTACCGGGTGGCGTCCCCAACGGCGCCCCGGTCTTCCAGGATCGAACAACCCATGAACAGCAAACCAGACCAGGCGGCCGCCAGACCGTCACGCGCGACGCCCAAAACGCGGACCGCGCGCCGGGAACGCATGGGCGACCGCATGCCGTCGCGGATCGAGGATGGAGCGCCCAAATGACCAGCACGTCGCCAACAATTGACATCGCACCGGTGGACGGGCTGATTGATGAACCACTCCACGCGGCGCTGCGCGGATTCCGCCCCAACGAACCCGTGACCGTGCATTCCTCGGCCAGCTTCACCGAAGGGGCGGGCACGTGGTCGGCGACGGTCACCTACGTCTCGGACGATACCGGCGCGGTCGACCTCGATACCCAGGCTCCCGAATCAGGCGGCTACGCCGTGGCCGACGCCAACGCCCTGATCTGGGCGCTTCGGCCCGACGACCCCGCCACCAATGCCCGCGCGCTCAACGCCGGGCTGGAGCCATGGGACCTCATCGTCACCGCCAGCCAGGGCGAGACCACCGTGTCCAGCACGATCCGGCGGAACCAGGTCTCGAGCGAGGTGAATCTCGTCGAAGTCCGCGAGGACGACGTGATCGCCAACCTCTTCCTGCCCGAAGGCAAGGGGCCGTACCCAACCGTGCTCGTGCTTGGCGGCTCGGGTGGGGGATTCGCCGACCGGCAGGCCGCGCTGCTCGCCTCCCACGGCTTCGCCGCGGTGTCGCTGGCCTACTTCGGCATTGAAGGGCTCCCCGAAGAGTTACGACGGATTCCGCTGGAGTACTTCGAAGCCGCGCTCAACTGGATCGGCGAGCACCCGTTGCTCGACTCCAGCCGGCTCGCCGTCAGCGGAACGTCGCGCGGCGGTGAACTCGCCCTGCTGCTCGCCTCACGCTATCCGCACATCCGCTCCGTGGTCGCCTGGGTTCCCAGCGGCTACGTCTGGGGCGCGATCTCCCGGATCGAAGAAGAGGGGAGCGACGACTACTTCGCCTCGTGGACGTATGGCGGCGAGGCGATTCCAGACGCCGGGCGCGTACGCAACAACGCGGTCGCCCCCGACGAACACGGAGTCATTCACCTCACCCCCGCCTATCTCGACTTCATCGCCGACGAGAATCGCTCGAACGCGGCGCTCATCCCGGTGGAGAACATCAACGGCCCGGTCTTACTGATAACCGGCAAGGCCGACACCCTGTGGCCCTCCGCGCGTCTCGGCACGCTCATCGAGCAGCGCTTGCGGGAGCGGGGATTCGACTTCGCCGCCGAGCACCTCTCGTACGACGATGCCGGACACTCGATCGGCGGGGGAATCTCCCCCACCACCGTCACCCAGAGCTTCCACCCCATCAGAAAGGCGTACATCGACCTTGGCGGCACTCCCGAAGGGCTGGCCAGGGCACGGGCCGACGCATGGCCACGGGCCCTGGAGTTCCTGCGCCAGCACACATCACCGGCGGTATTCGTGGGAGACGCGGTGTCTCCCACCAGTGTCAAATAGCGGGTTACCCGCACAAGTTTCGACGAAAGAGGACTCCCACGTGAAGAACACTCCGATATCCGCATCGTTCAATCGCCGCCAGCTTGTCCAGACCGCCGCGGTCGCTGGCATCGCCACCACCGCCACCGTTGGCGTCGCTTCCGCCGCGCCAGTCTCCGGCGGGTCAAAGGCCGCCCTCGCGCAGGACGGCGGCCAGGCCGTGATCGGCTCCTGGCTGGAACCAGCCACCCTGCTCTCCGGCGCGCCCGTCACCGGCGCCTCCTACCAGCAAATCCAGCGCATCATCGCCAACGCGCTCGTCAAGACCGGCTACCCCTCGTTCGAGGTGGAACCCGACCTGGCCGAGTCGTGGGAAGTGTCCGAGGATTCCCGGGTCCACACCTTCGCCCTCCGCTCGGGCGTCACCTGGCAGGATGGCGAACCATTCACGGCCGAGGACGTGAAGTTCACCTACGACCTGGTCACCAAGGCCGACTGGCCGGGTGGGCTGGATTCCTACTTCGCGCAAATCGAAGGGGCCACCGAGCACAAGGCCGGTGAGGCGGAAGAATTGACCGGCGTTCAGGTGATCGACGAATCCACCGTCGAAATCACCCTCATTCAGCCAGACGCGCTCTTCCTCGCCTCGGCCGCCAGCCGCCAGCGCATCCTTCCCAAGCACCTGCTCGAATCGATCGCGCCGGCCGATGTCGACAAAAGCGAGTTCGCCCGCAAGCCGGTCTACACCGGCGCCTACATCGTCGAGGAATGGCGGGACGGCGAAAGCATTACCTTCCGCGCCAACGAGTCGTACTTCGAGGGCAAGCCAAACATCGACACCCTCGTCGCCCGCTTCATCGCCGACGAGGCGACGGCCAACGCCGAACTCACCTCCGGCGGGCTCGATGTTGGAGTCGTTTCGCCTGACCTTCTGGCCGCCTACGAGAGCGATTCGAACTTCGCGATTCAGGAACTTCCCGGACTCCGCATCATCTTCCTCCAGTTCGACCTGACCCTGCCGATCTTCAGCGATCCGCGCGTTCGCCAGGCGATCAGCCACGCGGTGGACCGCCAGACCGTGATCGATGCCCTGCTGCTCGGCAAGGGCGAGGTTGGCCGCAGCCTCATCACCCCGCTGGCGTGGATCTTCAATGAAGACGCGCCACAGTACCCGTTCGACCTCGATGCATCCGCCGCCCTGCTCGACGAGGCGGGCTGGACGCTCGGTGACGATGGCATCCGCGTGAACGAGGCGGGCGAGCGTCTGGCCTTCACCCTCACGGTGCCGACGGCCTACCGGCAGGACGGCCTCGCGGCCCAGCCGTTCCTCCAGGCAATCGGTGTCGAAGCCACCATCGAGGAACTCGGCGCTGGCCAGGTGACCGGCCCGCTCGCGGTTGGCGAGTTCGAGGCAACGATCAACGCCTGGAACAACTTCATCATCGACCCGCGCGCCGATCTCCAGCGCTGGTTCCAGAATCCGAAGCCGGTGGAGACGACTGGCTACAGGAACGACGAAGTGGACGCCCTGTTCGTCGAAGCCCGGGCGGAACTCGACCAGGAGACCGAGAAGGCGATCTACTTCGAGATCCAGAACCTGATCGAAACCGACGCGCCACTCGTCTACCTGTGGCGGGAGCAGGACCTGCTGGTGTCGAACCAGCGCGTGTCCGTGCCCGAGGTGAGCTCGCTCGCCGAACTTTACGCCCGCATTCCAGAATGGTCCATCAACTCCTGATCGCTTCCGTGGGGCGCGAAACAGCGCGCCCCGCGGCTCTCGCATCGTTTCATGTTTCCTGGCCAGGTGAGTCTTTGTGAGTCGTCACATCACGCGTCGAATCCTGCTCCTGATCCCGATGCTGTTCGGCATCTCGATCATCTCCTACGGGATCATCCGGCTGGCGCCGGGCGATCCCGCCCGCGTGCTCGCCGACCCCGAGATGCTGACCACCGAACAGATGGAGGCCATCCGGGGCCAGCTTGGGCTCGACCAGCCGCTGGTGGTGCAGTACTTGCGAACGATGCAGGCGCTGCTCACGGGCGACCTGCTCTCATTCAAGACCCGGCAACCGGTGATCGAGATGATGGCCGAACGGCTGCCCACCACCCTGGTGCTCACCACCTCGGTGATCCTGGTCGGGTTCACGGTGGGCATCGCGGTCGGCGTGTTCCAGGCGCTGAAGCGCAACACCATCGTCGACGACATCCTCACATTCCTCTCGCTGTTCGGGTTCGCGGTGCCCGCCTTCTGGCTGGCGCTGATGCTGATGCTGATCTTCTCGGTGAGGCTCGACTGGCTCCCCGCCAGCGGGATCCGGCCCACGAACACGTCTGGCTGGAACCCGTTCATGATCGCGCCCTATCTCGTCCTGCCAACGCTGGTGCTGTCCACCAACCTGATCGCCAGCGTGGCCCGCTACACCCGCTCGTCCATGCTCGACACCATGGGCCAGGACTTCCTGCGGACCGCCCGCGCCAAGGGGCTCTCCGAGCGCGCGGTCACCGTGAGCCACGCGCTGCGCAACTCACTGCTCCCGGTGATTACCCTGCTTGGCGTGCAGATTCCTTACCTGCTGGGCGGCACCGTCGCGATCGAATCGATCTTCGCCCTCCCTGGCATCGGCCGCCTGGCGCTGGATTCCGTCATCGCCCGCGACTACCCGGTGATCCTCACCATCAACCTCTTCGTGGCGATCCTGGTCCTGGTCGGGAACCTGCTGGCGGATATCGCCTACGGCCTGGCCGATCCGCGCGTAAGGCTCGGCGAATGAGCCAGGCCAGCGCCACGCTGGGCGACATCTCCGACGCGTCGTCCACCAGTTCCGGTCAGGGCATGCGCGTGGGCAAGCGTGTGCCCACCTGGCGGCGCATGCTGACCAACAACCGGATCGCGCTCGGAACCGCCACGCTCGTCATCATGTACCTGATCGCGATCCTGGCGCCGTGGCTCGCCCCGCAGGATCCGAACGCCCAGATCCTGCTCGACCGGCTGAAACCGCCCAGCGCCGATCACTGGCTGGGAACCGACAGCCTCGGCCGCGATATCCTGTCCCGCGCCATCTACGCCACCCGCATCTCCCTCTCGGTCAGCCTGGTGGCGATGCTGATCACCATCGTGCTCGGCGTCACGCTGGGGATGGTCGCCGGGTTCGCGGGCGGCATGGTCGACATGCTGATCATGCGCTGCACCGACATGCTCATGGCGTTCCCGATCTTCATCCTGCTCATCACCATGGTCTCCATCTACGGATCGAGCCTGCGCCTGATGATCCTCTTCCTCGGCCTCACGGCCTGGCCGCTCACGGCGAGGACCATCCGGGCCGAAGTGCTGTCGCTCAAGCACCGCGACTACATCGACGCCGCCCGGGTGGGCGGCGCCTCGATGCCGCGCATCCTCTGGCATCACCTGCTGCCGGGCGTCGTCTCCGTGATCGTGGTCGCGGCCACGTTGCGCGTCGCCACGGTGATCCTGGTCGAATCCAGCCTCAGCTACTTCGGCCTGGGCGTCACCCCGCCAACGCCAACCTGGGGCAACATGGCCGCCGAAGGACGCCTGTACCTCGATACGGCCTGGTGGATCACCACGTTCCCCGGCCTGCTCGTGGTGTTTACCGTACTCGCCTATAACCTGCTCGGAGACGGACTCCGGGATGAACTCGACCCTCGTCGCCGCTAACCAGCGGCACGGCACGCATAGCGACAAGGAACCAGATGCCAATCGCCATCGATCACGTCGTCGTCGCGGTCAACGACCTGCGGCAAACCATCCAGGACTACGAGCGCCTGGGCTTCACCGTCACCATCGGCGGCGATCACGCCCATCGCGGCTCGCACAACGCCCTCATCGTATTCCAGGACGGCAGCTACATCGAGCTGATCGCCTTCAAGC
This sequence comes from uncultured Sphaerobacteraceae bacterium, assembly GCA_964622205.1. Classification (GTDB taxonomy): domain Bacteria; phylum Chloroflexota; class Chloroflexia; order Thermomicrobiales; family UBA6265; genus JACCYX01. The sequence continues at coordinate 8,367 of CAZUPA010000033.1, read as the reverse complement.
ACGAACCGCCAGTGAAGGACAACGACTGGTGGGATGTCCTCCAGCTGGGGGAGGGGCTCGTCGACGCGGCGGTGATCTCCGCCGGTCTGATGGAGGAGTCGGCCCGCCTCCGCGAAGCCGGGCTCGATGTCGCCAACCCCTTCCAGGGTGGGCGACACCGCCCGGACGGCGTTGAAATCGCCTGGCGGCTGGCCCGTATCGCCACCAGTAACGGCGTGCGGTTGCCATTCGTGATCGAGGACGTGACCCCGCATGATCTGCGCGTGCCAGGCGGTCCGCTGGCGAACCATGCCAACGGAACCACCGGCATCGCCAGCGTTACCTTCGGCGTGCCATCGCGGGCGGCGGGGATACACGCGTATACCGCGCTGTTCGGAGAGTCGACCGGCGAAGGCACGTTCGCGGTCGGCGACCAGTCCATCCGGATCGTGGAACCGGGCGATGTTCCGGACGACGTGGCGGGCCTGATCGCCACCCGGGGTTCACGCCCGGTGGCGGTGGCGCTCACCGGGACCAATCAGGACCTGTCCCTTGATTTGACGCATGGCGCGGCCTTTTCTGTCGCCAGGTAGTAGTGGAGTAATCCGGAAATGACCCTCAAGATCGGCCTGACCCTTCCCAATCGCGGCGTCCTGTTCGACGCCACCACCCCGGCCGAGCTCGTTGAACTCGCCGAGATCGCGGACCGCTCCGGCGGCTTCGACAGCGTCTGGGTGGGAGACAGCCTGCTCGCCAAGCCGCGGCTGGAAGCCATCACCCTCCTGGCCGCGATCGCCGCCCGCACCGAGCGCGTGAAGATCGGCCCGGCCTGTCTCGCCAGCTTCCCGCTGCGCGATCCCATCCAGCTTGCCGACCAGTGGGCCAGCCTCGACCAGCTCGCCCAGGGCCGCACCATCCTCGTCGCCTGCAACGGCAACGTCGACCAGGCGGGCGTCCATGTCGAGAGCGACATCTGGAACGTCTCGAAGAAGGACCGCGTCGAGCGTGTCAGCGAGGGCCTCCAAATCGTCCGCAAGCTCTTCCGCGAGGATAACGTGTCGTTCTCCGGCAAGCAGTACACCTTCAGCGGCGTCACCATCGAGCCGAAGCCGTTCAACCGGGACCTGCCGATCTGGCTGGCCGTGCATGCTCCCCGCGACAACGAACGGGCCGTGGACCTATCGCATCGCCGCATCATCAACCACGCCGACGGTTGGCAGACCTCGAAGTGGGCGTTCGATGACCTGGAATGGCGCATCGTCGACCTGCGGAAGCGGGCGGCGGACGCGGGCAAGGACCCAGCTTCGCTCGCCACGCACCTCTATCACAACGTGAACCTGACCGCGGATATCGACACCGCCACGGCCGAGTCGAAGAAGTTCCTCGACCTCTACTACACGGCGGACTTCTCGATCGAGCACGTGCAGGGTTGGACCGCCCAGGGCACCCCCGAGCAGGTGGTCGAACGCCTGAAGCGCTACGAGGCAATCGGCTTCGATGGCGTCACGCTTCGCATCACGTCATGGAACCAGCGCGAGCAACTGGACCGGCTCATCAACGAGGTCCTGCCGCACTTCAACTGATCGCTATCGCACGGTTCGCCAATGCCCCCGCGCCCAGACACACGTAGTGACAGGCCTCGTGCCTGTCACTCGCGAAGCACCCCATCGCTCGCCACACGCACAATCAAACCTTGACCGTCATCCTGACCGAAGGGAAGGCAGCGTAGCGATACCCCGGACGAAGTCCTTCCGCCGTCAGGCGGTGTCCATACCCAAGCCATCACATCGCCTGCGATCTGTCCTCACACATGTGTTATACGGAATCCGGGTGGATCGACATGAAACAGCGCGTGTCTCGATATCCCGACTCATGCTGACCGTGCCTGTTAGGGCAGCCACACGCTCCTTGACGCGCGCGAGACAGGCAAAACGCCCCGGGGAAAGACTCCCCGGAGCGCTCGCCGTTGCTATTTCCGCGCGTTAAGAAGGTGCTATCCCTGCTGCTGCAATGCCTCCTCGTATTCGGCGCGAATCTGGTCGCCACCCTGGCTCCGCCACTGATCGATGGCGGCCTGCAGCGAGTCGATCGGCTCGCGGCCGGTCACGATCGGGGTGATCAGGTCCATGCCGAGCTGGTTGAGGATCGGCCCCTGGTCGATGTTCGTCTGCGAGTAGAGAACCAGCGCCGGGTCCTCGATGCCGACTTCAACCGACTGCTTGAGCACCTCCTGCACCTGGAGCCCGACCTCCGGCTCGGTTGGGTAGAAGAGGACTTCCAGCCCAGCCATCAGGTAGACGAGATCGGAGCGATCCTCGCGCTGCCTGTCGTTGACCACCGGGGCGCCGGCTTCGTTGAACTCGAAGTGGGTGCCCTCGATGCCGTTGGCGAGGAAGAGTTGCTCTTCGCTGCCAAACGGCGCGGCGAGGTAGTCGAGGATGTGGAGCAGTTCGAGCACGCGCTCTTCGTCTCCACCCAGGGCGGCCGGGATACCGACCATGCCGAAGGTGCCGGTGCCGTTGTGGGTCACGCCCGGGCCACCGTCGGCGGCGACGATCGGCACATTGGTGATTGTCGCGGCGGGGTTGGCCTGTTGCTGGCGGTAGCCTACGTTGCCGGTGCCGAAGAACGACGTGGTGCCCTCGTAGTGAAGGCCAACGTCGCCCGCGATGAAGGCGTTCTGCGAATCGGAGAACGTCATCGAGGCCGCATCCGGATGGTAGGAACCGTCCTGGAACATCTGGATCTGGAACTCGATCGCCTGCCGGTACTCATCGGTTTCGATCACGTAGGTCATCGTGCCGTCGTCATTCAGCCGCCAGTTATTCGGCGCCCGGAAGGCCTGCTGCGAAATGCGGTTGTCGAACACCCACCAGCCGCTGTTGAAGCGTCCCTGGCCCCAGGTGTTGGCCGAGCCATCGCCGTCCGGATCGCCACCGCTGAATGCGGCCAGCATCTGGCGGAGCTGTTCGGGATCGGAGGGGTTGATGCCAACGGTCTCGGCCCAGTCGGTGCGGTAGAACGGCTGGCCAGCGGCGCGGCCGGCCGGCCGCGGGATGCCGAGAATCTTGCCCTGGAACTTCAGGTTGTCCCACATATAGGAAGGGAACGTCTTGAGGTTCTGGAACTGCTCCAGCGCATCGCCGGTCACGTACGGGGTGAGGTCGAGGAACGCGCCCTGGGCCATGGCCTGGTACTGCTGCGAAGCGTTCTGGCCCGGATTGAGGTAGAAGAGGTCGGGAATGTCGCCACCGGCCATGTATACGGCCGACTTCTCGCCGTAGTTCGGCTGCGGGGTGATGTCGATCTCCCAGGTCACACCCAACCGGCGTTCCAGCTCCTGCCAGTAGGCGTTGTCATCGCGCGGGGTTGGCGGCGGCGAATAGGAGATGGTGAAGGCGCGAACGGTGCCGCCCTTGCCCGGAACGCCGTCGTAGGTGACCTTCGGCTCCGGGAACTTCAGGAACACATCAGGCACACCGTCGATACCGGAGGCCACCACATCGCCAGATGGGGATGCCGCGGGCGATGCGTCCTGGGCGAAGGTGATGCGCGGCGCGACGGCCGCGGCCGCGACGGCGCCCGCTCCGGCCTTGAGGGTCGAGCGGCGGGAAATCCGGCGATTCGTGTTGGCTGTCATGGATGTCTCTTCCTTGTACGATTGGCTCACGATGATTCCTCCCGGGAGTCGTCGATCCCGCCGGCCGGGTGTTCACGCACCCGGCCGGCGCTTGCGCTACCTGTGATTGGTTATGCCACCTCCTGATGTATGCGGGCGCGGGCGATCGATCATCCCTTGATCGATCCAGTCAGCACGCCCTTCGTGAAGTACTTCTGCAGGAATGGATAGACGAGCAGGATGGGAACGGTGGCGACGACCACGATCGCCATCTTGATCGTTTCGGCGGGCGGTGGCGCGGCTCCCGACTGGAGTCCTTCGGCGCTGGCGAGGTTGGTGCCCATGAGCACGTACTGGCGCAGCACAAGCTGGATCGGCCACTTGGCGGTGTCGTTCAGGTACAGAATGGCGTTGAAAAAGCTGTTCCAGATCGCCACACCGTAAAACAGGGCGATTACAGCCAGCACCGCCTTGGAAAGCGGCAGCACGATTTGATAGAAGATCTGCGCATCGTTGGCGCCGTCGATTTTGGCGGCGTCCATCAGTTCGCTCGGAATGTTCATGAAGAAGTTGCGGACGATGATCAGGTTCCAGGCGCTGATCAGGCCCGGCAGCACCAGGGCTGGGTAGGTGTTGAGCAGGCCGAGTTCCTTCACCAGCAGGTAACTGGGAATCATGCCCGGGCTGAAGATCATCGCGCCAAGCACGATGTACAGCACTGGCTTGGCGCCCATGACCGTGGTCCGCGAGAGACCATAGGCCATGGTGGCCGTGAACAGCATTTGGGCGGCGGTTCCGAAGAGGGTCAGTCCCAGGCTGACCTGCAGCGCGCGCTGCACCACTCCACCGCTGAGAATCGCCCGGTAGGCATCCAGGGTGGGGTTCTGGGGCCACAGGATCAGGCCGCCGCGGGCGGCATCCTCGGCCGAGGTGAGACTGACCGACAGCACGTAGACCATCGGGAACAGCATCACGATCACGATCGCGATCAGGGTGAGCGCCTTGCCCAGCTTCATCAGCGGGCCGGGCTCTTCCATCCATACTGGCCGCCCCTCGCTCGACGATTCGCCGCGCCGGGAGAACCAGCCACGAATGCCGCCGGGAGGAACGGGCGCCGCGCCTTGCGCCGTGAGCGATTTCGTTGCTTCCGCCATTAGAGCAGTCCTTCCTCACCGAAGCGTTTGGCGATCCAGTTCGCGAAGATGATCAGGATCGCGGCGACAATGCCGCGCATCAATCCCACGGCCGCGCCAAAGCTCCACTGGCCAGACTGGAATCCGAGTGTGTAGACAAGGGTGTCGATGACTTCGGCGGCCTGCGGGCCCACGGCGTTCCGCTGCAGGAAGTACTGCTCGAACCCGGTGGAGAACATCGACCCCATCCGCAGGATGAGCAGCAGGACCACGATTCCGCGAATGCCCGGCAACGTGACATCGAACATCCGGCGACGCCCGTTGGCGCCATCCATCGCGGCGGCCTCATAGAGTTGCGGGTCGATCTTGGTGAGGGCGGCCAGGAAGATGATGGTGCCCCAGCCGATCTCCTTCCACATCGATTGCAACACCACGAGCGGCTTGAAGAAATCCGGATTGGACATGATGTTGACGGTGTCGTACCCGCCGTCTCGCAGAAACTGGTTGAGCACGCCCGCCCCTCCGAAGACCTGCTGCCACAGGGCGATGACGATGACCCACGACAGGAAGTAGGGGAGGTAGACGATGCTCTGGATCGAGCGCTTGATGCGTTCGCTGACCATGGAGTTGAGCAGCAAGGCCAGCAGCAACGGCGCCGGGAAGGCGAACAACAGTTGCAGCGCCTCGATCTGGATGGTGTTCCTCAGCGCCTGCTTGAAGTTCGGATCGGTCAACAGGCGCTCGAAGTTGGCCATTCCCACCCACGGGCTGTCCATGATGCCAACGAATGGCGAGTAGTTCTTGAAGGCAATGATGTTTCCCAGCATCGGGAAGTAGACGAAGAGCAGGAAGTACAGCAGCCCTGGCAGCATGAACAGATACATCCACCGATCGTGGACGATCTGTCGCCATCGGGTGGTGCCGCTGGACTCGATACCTTCGATGCCCTTGAGTGAGGACCCTTGTGCGCTCATCGGAATGACTCCGTGACTGGTGGCGGTGCGATTATTTGATGACGATCGGGGTTTGGGCTGGCGACACTCCCTCGAATAGTCAGGCTGGGGGTCAGCATGACGCTGGCTGGGGCGGAATCCGGCCAGCGCAGGCGGTAGTCAAGCAGGGTGATGGCGAGCCTGCCCATTCCTACCTTGTCGACGCTCATGGTGGTCAGGCCAGGCCGGAGCGCGGTGGCGTGATCGGTATTGTCGAACCCCACCAGCGAGATATCGTCCGGCATGCGTAGGCCGCGCCGCTCAAGTTCGTTCCCGGCATCGAGCGCGAACTGGTCGTTCACGCAAACGATCGCCGTCACATCGGGGGATTCCTCGAAGATCCGGTCGAGGGCGTCGCTCACGTTCCACTGTTCGATACGCCCGACGACCGGCGAGAGTCCATGGTCGGTGAGCGCCAGGCGATAGCCGGATTCCCGGGCGGTAAAGTTAGGATTGGCTTCGGCGAGGCGGCTCAGCAGGGCGATGCGGGTATGGCCGGCCTCGACCAGGTGGTTGGTGATCGTCCTGGTTCCCTGAACGTTGTCACTGGCCACCACATCGAACCGGGGAGACGAACCTGGCCCGTCGACCAGCACAACCGGCCGCGTGGTTTTTCCAGCCAACGCCATCACGGCATCGTCCTCAAAGGCGCCGACAACGATGATGCCGTCCGTTCCCTCGCCCAGCAGGTGATGCGGGATTTCGAGAATCTCGTTCGACTCGTTGATGGCGACGGTGCCATAGAGCAGGCTGATCCGCTTGCCGCGGGCGACCGCCTCCACGCCAGTGAGCACCCATGAATAGAACGGATTGACGCCGGGCGAGCCGCCGGTGGGGCTTGGCGAGTTGGCGCGGAACAGGAGCGCGGCGGTGGTGACATCGCTCTCGCTGGATCGCCTGGCGTGCTTGCGCTCGTAGCCAAGCGTCTGGGCGGCCGCCAGCACCCGCTCCCGGGTGTCCATGCCAATCCCGCCCTTGTCCCGCAGGACCAGGGAGACGGTGGTCGGCGACGCGCCGCTTTCTCGTGCGATATCGGATATGGTGACGCGCTTCTCGGACATTTCCAGACGCCTTGCCGACCTGCGATCCGTTCTTTGTGGCGCCAACACTGTAGCAGTCCGTCAGTGAAACGACAATGAATCTTTAGTGATTATTAGTGCATTCAGGGCAGGAGCGGACGGTTCGGAGGTGCATTCGGCACAAAAAAGCGACCGGGAAGTCCCGCCGCCGGCGCATGGGTATTCAGGTCGATCGTTCGAATTGGCCCCGAACGCGTGCGTTCCCCGTAGCGACAGACGCCGTAGTCCAGACCGGCCGCTCCCAGGATCGTTGGGTGGGCCCGGGTTCAGGTCTCGTCGGGTTCGTCGACGGTGTCCACGTCGTAGGTGGGGAAGCGCCAACCCATGTCACGGTCGAGCAGGCCGCCGTAGCCGATGGACGCCATGTCCCGTTCGGAGACGGTCTCGCCGCTCATCAACCACGGCAGGACGAGGTCGGCGACGGTTGCCCGCGAGTACATGGAGCATGAGGCGAGGTTGACGATAGGCAGACCGGATTCCTCGACCGCGGCCAGCCAGAACATCGAACCGGGATGGGCGGGCGCTCCGAGTCGAATGATGGTCGCGCCGATTTCGGGCATGGCCTGGAGCGAGGCGTCGAGCGGGTCCATCATGTTGCCGCCCGCCGTGAAGATCATGTTCGCGCCGTCCGCCTGGAATCGTTCGATGGCCCGCTGGACGTGGGAGGTGTCGTTGTCGACGTAGTCGAAGCCCAGCGCCTCGCTCCCGTACCAGCGCACCTTGGCGGTGACGGCCGCCTCGAACCGGCCGCGCACCTTCTCGGCGAGCCCTTCGGTGACGACGATGCCGACCAGGCGCCGGAGGTAGGGCTTGACTTCGAGGATCGGCCGATCGCGGGCGGCGATCGTCGCCTCGACGCTGGCCAGCGTGGATTCGGGCATGGCGACGGTGCCGATCTTGGCTCCGGCCACGATCTTGCCGGGAACCACGGGCAGCCGGTCGAGCACGGTGAACAGCCCGAGCGGCGCCTGGTTGTTCACCAGTTCCACGGCGGCGGGATCGACCCGAAGCAATCCCTTGGTTTCCGCCACGACGTTCACCCGGCTCTGGACCGGCTTGCGTGCCATGAGACCCGGCCCCATGGCGAGGCGGGCGAGCCTGGTAGCGGCTTCGTCCTCGTGGATTTCGCCGGGTTCCAGCCGGATCGCGTGAATCGGGGCATCGAGCCGGGCGATGAGGTCGAGATCTTCGGCGGCGAGCACCTGGCCCTTGCGAATGCGGCCGCCGCCTGGAACCCTGACCTCATGCGTCACGATCGCGCCTTCGAGACAGGCGGCGGACGAGGGGGTAGCCGGATCGATGACAAATGCCTGCATGATGTCCCTTCTTCGGATGAAACACATCCTTTCCGGGAATTATCGGACAGTTCGGGTATTTCCGGGCCGGTTGAGCGGGCAGGTGGTGACCGGATTCATGGTGTTCCGGACGGGAGCCGGATGGTGATGGTGGTGCCCTCCGTGAGGCGGCTGGCGGCGGAGATCGTGCCGCCGTGGGCCACCACCAGTGCCCGGGCGATGGCCAGCCCGAGCCCGCTGCCGCCGGAATCGGCCGACTTCTCGAATCGC
>CAZUPA010000032.1:22513-24679 GCA_964622205.1 uncultured Sphaerobacteraceae bacterium | reverse complement strand
CGGAAAGCCGCGGGTCGCTGCCGTGTGTTGCCATGCGGTCTGGGGACTCCTTGTTGGGTTGCTGACGGCGGATTGAGTGTGTTCCGGGCACGCGAACGCCCGGACCCGCCATAACCTGTCAAGTATAGCCGAGAACTCCCCATACTTGAAGGCTGAAAATGTATCAATCGCCAGCCCAGGGCACGGATTTGGAATCCTCTTATGGTAAATTTGAAACTTGTGGGAGCATCCTGCTCTCGCGATCGCGCCAACCAGCCCGCATGTTGCGTGGCGGGTTCGCGTGGAAGAGCAAGGGGGAACCATGTTCGACAAGATCAAGTCACTCTTTGGCGGTTCGGGCGGAGACGTCGATCTCGGCAGCCTGCCGCTCGGCGGCTATGAAAAATACCTCAAGGACGCGACCTATCCCCTCGGCATCGATGACCTCGTCCAGGTGCTGAAGAACAATGGCGCGCCCAGCCAGTTGCTGAGCGTGGTTGAAAGCCTTGGCGCCAAGGGCAAGACATCCTTCTCCAGCCAGGATGATGTGGTGAACTCGGTCAAGGGCGAACTCAACAAGGTGTTGTAGTCCACACCCTCGATCGCGACGCGGCCGCTGGCTGCGTGCCGAGCCCGAACCCGCGGGACGATGACGCGAACGGGAACATCGACCCGTGGGGCTGGTCACAACCCAACGAACGAACGGCGCCGCTGGCCCACAGGCCGGGGGCGCCGTTCGTTCCAGCGGTCGAGCGCTACCGTCCCCGGATGTCGTTCAGGACGTCCGTCACCGGCTTGCGGTGGCCCAGGAAGATGGGCGTGTCCACCGCGGTCCACTTGCGAACTTCGGCGGCGCGCAGTCGCTGGACCATCTTGATGAGCTGCTCGGGATTGTCGTCCTCAAGACACACCACGAACTCCTGGTCCTGGATGCCGAAGGAGTTGACGGTGTTGGTGAGGATTTCGGGGAACTCCCGGCCCATTTCGCCATGCTCGATCATCAAGCGACGGCGTTCCTTGTAGTCGATCAGGAACCACTCGGGGGTTTTCGTGAACGGGTAGACGCTGAGGTAGTCCTTCGCCGGAATGCCCTTCACGAACGCTGGGCCGTGGGTTGGGTCGTATTGCGACATGCCGCCCACGCCGATGTAGTTGAACGCCACGTCGAGATGCCTGGCGAGGGAGGTCTTGTCGATCCCGATCGCCATATCCTGAAGCTGCTGGAGCTTCGGGGCATGGGCCCACACGATCATGTCCGCCCCGGCGCTGAGCCCGATCGATGAGTAGGCGCCGCGAAGCGTGACGCCCTCGCCACCCTGCTCGACCGCCTCCTGGAATTCGGCGGCGGCTTCATCGAATCCGCCATTGGCGATGTCGCGCCACGTGGCACGGCGCTTGAACAGCCACCAGGCTGCGTACTGGTTCTCGGGGGTAGTCATGGCCAACGCTCCTTCGATGGGGATGCCCGCATGCGTCGCGGGCGCTCGTTGCCCTTAATGATGCGTCTCCGGTCGGCCACCCGCAACGTGATCGCTACCGCAATGCCCGGCTTGCACGCCGTATCCCGCAATCATTCGGATGGTGCTTGCTGGAATTGGTGGCCAGGCAATTCGGGTTGGCGCGTGTAGGTCACGCGGCAACTGGCCAATCGGCGTGGTCGGGCATTCGAACACCTGAGCGGGTTCGCTATAATTGGATCGTGAACAAGATGTACGAGCACCCCGACTTCCGAAAGCGTTTATCCGCCCTGGCGCTCGAACCTGGCGTGTACCTGATGAAGGACGCCGAGGGCGTCATCATCTACGTGGGCAAGGCCATCGCCCTCCGCAACCGCGTGCGCTCCTACTTCCAGTCGCAGCGCCACAAGGATCCAAAGACCCGCGAACTGGTCTCACATATCGCGGACTTCGAGGTCATCCGCACCGACACGCCCACCGAGGCCCTGATCCTCGAAAACGAACTCATCAAGAAGCACCTGCCCAAGTACAACGTCATGCTGAAGGACAGCAAGACGTACCCCTACATCCGGATCACCAACGAGGAATGGCCCCGCGTCATCAGCACCCGCCAGATCGTCAACGATGGGAGCAGGTACTTTGGCCCCTATACCACCGCTGGAGCCGCCTACAAGACGATCAACCTGCTCAACCGCCTCTTTCCCTATCGCAAGTGCGACAAGAAGATCAC
>CAZUPA010000032.1:0-22413 GCA_964622205.1 uncultured Sphaerobacteraceae bacterium | reverse complement strand
TGAGGACGAGGACGGCAAGTGGACAACCCTGCCCGACCTCGTGATCATCGACGGCGGCAAGGGCCAGCTCAACGCCGCGCTTGAAGCGCTGGCCGAGGTGGGCATGGAGGTCCCGATTTGCGGCCTCGCCAAGGAACAGGAAGAGTTGTTCCTGCCGGGACGCAAGGATTCGATCCTGTTGCCCCGCGATGCCCAGTCGCTTTTCCTGGTCCAGCGCGTTCGTGACGAAGCGCACCGCTTCGCACTCACGTTCCACCGCTCGAAGCGGTCGAAGGCGGCGTTCCATTCCAGCCTCGACGATGTGCCGGGTGTCGGTCCCAAGCGGAAGAAGGCGCTGATCAGGGCATTTGGCTCCGTCAGGGGAATCCGTGAAGCGTCGCTCGAGGACTTGAGCGCCGTCGAGGGCATCAACGCCCAGCTCGCGGCCCAGATCAAGGCTTCGCTGTAAACTCGCGGTTTGTCACGTATCGCTCGCCGTGAAAGGCCTGCCCCGCATGACCCTGCTCCATCTAGAAGAGCCTCGCGCGCTGGAGAAGGCAATCGCCATCCTCCAGCACGGCGGGCTGGTCGCCTTCCCCACCGATACCGTCTACGGCATCGGCGCGTCGCTGGCTCACCCGGCCGCGCTTGACCGCATCTACGAGAGCAAGGTTCGCGACCGGGACCGGACCTTGCCAGTGCTCCTCGGCTCGGTCGACGACCTGGCCCTGGTGAGCCGTGATGTCGACCCGGATCTTCTCTGTCTCGCCAGCCATTTCTGGCCCGGCCCACTGACCGTGGCGCTCCCCGCCATAACGGGCAAACTCCCACCCCACGTTGTCGCGGCGGATGGCACGGTTGGCGTCCGTGTGCCGGATCATTCGGTCGCGCTGGTTCTGGCCCAGCGTTGTGGCGGCGCGATGGCGGTCACCAGCGCCAACGTGTCTGGCCAGCTGCCCGCGACGCATCCCGAGGACATCGATCCAGACCTCGCCGGACGCCTGGACCTGGTGCTGGATGGCGGAATCGCGCGTGGCGGGCTCGCTTCCACCGTCATAGGGCTCCGGGATGCTACCATCACCGTCATACGGGAAGGCGCGATTCCCGCCGGGGATATCGAGGCTGTCTGGTCGCGGGTGCGATCGGCGTCGAACGGCGGGGTCGATGAGGGGCATGTTCCGGCCGCGACCACGTAGCGGGGCCGGGGCGTGAAAAGGGCGAAGAGAGGCACATGAGTCATCGGGAGACACTCGATACCAACACGAGGCGACCTCCGGCGCGAGACGTCGATGAGACGCTGGTCGATGACATCGACGATGTCCAGCCAAGCGAGCACAAGGTGTTTGGTCTGGGCATTTCCAACGCCGATTCGCGCCAGCCAGCCTATGGGCAGGGCGTGGTCATCAGCCTGCTCACGGCTGGTCTCGTGCTGTTGCTCGCCATCATCGCGATCGGCGATGGCGACCGTTCCGATCCGCCCGTGCTCGAAACCACCAGCACGCTGTTCTGGGTGCTCGCCGTGGTGACGCTGTTGCTGGCCGCCGGTGGCGCGCAATTCGCCGAGCGAACCGCCGCGAAGGCGGCGGAAATCGTAGGCCATCCTCGCCCATCGACAGCGATGGCGACGGCCTGGGTCGTGCCGCTGGTTTCGACATTCGCCGCCATTTTCCTGGTGGCCACCTATCACAACCGCGCGATGCTGGTGGTGGGCCCGCTCATCACCTTCCTCGGGACGGCCGGCGCGCTGCTTTCTCGCGACCTGTTGGACGAAACCGACGAGCAATCGACCCGGGTCGCCTCGGTCATCCATACGCTGGTGGTGCATGGCATTGGGTTTCTGGCATTCAGCGCCGTGTACATCAACAAGCTGGATTCATGGATTTCGGCGCCCCTGGTTGGCTTGATCGGTGGGCTGTTGATACTCGAAACCCTCGAGCGCGGGGGCATCGCGCCCGCCCAGCGCGTGTTCTACGCCATACTCGGCGGCTGGGTGCTGGCGCAGGTCATGGTGGCTCTCAACTGGTGGCCTACCTATGGCTGGACCGGGGGCGCCGTGCTGCTGGTTGTGTTCTACGTCGCCGCGGGGCTGTTGCTGGTCCGGGCACAGCGCAAGACCGTCACCACCAGGGATCTGGTGGAATTCGGCGGGGTCGGCGGTATCTTTTTGCTGTTGCTTGCGGTACTTGCCTAAGCCTGGCTGTTCCGCCAGACGAAACAGGAGTGGGATTCTTCCATCATGACCGATAACTCGCGCAATTCAGGAGGACGGGCTCGCGGCAGGCAGGACGACACGAGCGAAGCCCTGCTGTCGCTTTCCGACACCATCGAGGATCTCCAGAGCATCCTCGACACCCTCGATGAACTGGGAATCAAGGACCGCGACGAGCTGATCGAGTACATCGACGCGCTCGAGATCGAACTCGGGGAACTCGAATCCCTCGCGGGCTCGTAGCCCGGCACATGGATTTATTCGAGGCCAACCGGGCCCAGCAACTCGCGTCGCGTGGTCCCCTGGCCGCCAGGATGCGGCCGCGGTCGCTCGACGAACTCGTTGGCCAGCAGCATGTCATCGGTCCTGGAACGCTCCTGCGGAAGGCGATCGAGGCGGACAGGCTCTCCTCGGTCGTCCTGTGGGGGCCTCCAGGCTCGGGCAAGACGACGCTCGCGCGAATCGTGGCGGCAACGACCAAGGCGCACTTCGTCTCGGTCAGCGCGGTCAGTTCCGGCGTTGCCGACCTGCGGAAGGCGATCAGCGAAGCCCGCGACCGGCTTGGAATGCATGGCACGCGCACTCTCCTCTTCATCGACGAGATCCATCGCTTCAACAAGTCGCAGCAGGACGCAATCCTCCCCTACGTGGAGGACGGCACCGTCATCCTGATCGGCGCGACCACCGAGAACCCCTCGTTCGAGGTCAACGCGCCGCTGCTGTCCCGGTCCCGCGTCATCACGCTCCAGGCGCTCGGCGACGAAGACATCGCCACCATCATCCGTCGCGCGCTGGCCGATACCGAGCGCGGCCTCGGCCGGGAGAACCTCACGATCACGGAAGAAGGCCTGGAATTCCTCGCCAACATGGCCAACGGCGACGCCCGTTTCGCCCTCAATACGCTCGAACTTGCCTCGGCGGGAATAGGTGACGATCGCGTGCTCACGATCGAACTGGTGCGGGAGGCCGCCCAGCGCCGGGCCGCCACCTACGACAAGGGCGGTGACGACCACTACGACACCATCTCCGCGCTCCACAAGACCATTCGAGGTTCCGATCCGGATGCCGCCCTCTACTGGCTGGCCAGGATGCTCGAGCGTGGCGACGATCCGCTGTACGTCGTCCGGCGGTTGATCCGCTTCGCCTCGGAGGACGTTGGCCTGGCCGATCCCCAGGCGCTGGAACTGGCGATGGCGGCCCAGCAGGCCGTCCACTTCCTTGGCATGCCGGAGGGCGCGCTTGCGCTGGCCGAACTCACCGTGTACCTCGCGCTCGCGCCCAAGAGCAACGCCATCTACGTTGCCTATGGGCAGGCCCGGGCCGATGTCGAGAGCACGCGCAACGATCCTGTTCCCATACACCTGCGGAACGCTCCCACCCGGCTGATGAAGGATCTTGGCTATGGCGAGGGCTACAAATATGCCCACGACTACGACGAGGGCGTGATTGGCCAGCAGAACCTGCCGGACAATCTCAAGGGCCGTAGCTACTACAAGCCGGTCGAGCGCGGGTTCGAACGCGACCTCGGCCGCCGCCTCGAACGTGTTCGCGAAATCTATCGTGAGACCGCCGACCAACAGACGCGGCAACGCAAGCAGAATCAGTAGCCGGAACGGAGCCAGCATGACGATAGTGATCCCGATGCGGAGATCGTACGACCGCGCCCTCGACGACCTTCGGCCTGTGGAAATCATCCCCAACGAGGCTCCCTACGCCGAAGGCTCGGCGCTCATCAAGATAGGCGAGACGCATGTCCTCTGCACCGCCACGGTCGAGTCGACGATTCCGGACTGGATGAGGGGCAAAGGCCGGGGATGGGTGACCGCCGAATACGCGATGCTTCCTCGATCGAGCCCGAAGCGGATCAGGCGCGAGTCGCGCACCGGCAAGCAGGATGGCCGCACGGTCGAGATCCAGCGGTTGATTGGCCGTGCGTTACGTGCCGTGACCGACCTCGCCGCCCTTGGCGAGCGTTCCGTCATCCTCGACTGCGACGTGCTACGGGCCGACGGCGGCACGCGCTGTGCGTCGATTACCGGCTCGTACGTGGCGCTGGCGCTGGCGTGCCGAAAGTTGAAGGCGGAAGGGCACATCCGCAAGGACCCGATGAAGTCGGCGATCGCGGCGGTGAGCGTCGGCGTGGTGCGCGGCGTGCCGCTGTTGGACCTTGACTACAGCGAGGACTCGAAGGCCGAGGTCGACGCCAACGTCGTGATGACGGACCGCAACGCATACGTCGAGATTCAGGGCACGGCCGAGCAGGAGCCTTTCTCGCCAGACACGCTTGCGTCGATGCTGGGACTCGCCAACACTGGGTTGGCCGAACTCTTCGCCAAACAACGCGAGGCGCTGGAAGCCCCATCCCTCTGATACGGAATCCGGGTGAATTGACGTGAAACAGCGCGTGTTCCGATTTTTCGACTCACGCTGATCGTGCGCGTGGAGGGGCAGCCCAGCGAGCCGAAGGCGAGCGTGTGGCTGCCCTGCACTTTCACAACCAGCGGCTCGCCTGCCCAACGCGATGGGTTTCTCTCAGTAGGTGACCGGCTGAGTCCGGTGACGGCGATTGGACTTCGTCCGGCGATTCTTCGCTTCGCTCAGAATGACGGCATTAGTTTGCTATTACACATCTCTATTGGGTGGATAACATGCGGGTTGCCAAGCCGCCCGTTCGCTACAGGTCGAGCGCGATCTCGATGAGCGCCTTCTTCAGCGCGTAGGTCGCTTCGAGCGATACCGCGCTTATGCGCAGGTGATCCGGCAGGCGTGGGTGATCCACGCGGTGGACCGCGATGCCGCGGTCGGCCAGCCTCGGTACGAAGAAGTCCGAGTCGCCGCGCTCGATCCGGGCCAGCAGGAAGTTCGCCCACGACGGATATGGCGGGCTGATCATGCTCAACTTCCGGAGTTGGCGGAACAGCCGTCCCTTCTCGACCGTTACTTGCCGCACTGTCGCCGCGATCTCATCCTGGGCGTCGACCGCCGCCAGCGCCGCAACCAGCGACACCTTCGCCGGCCCGGAGGGGCGAGCACGCGCCGCGATCTCGCGAGCGAGGGAGGGCGGGGCCACTGCCCACGCCAGTGGGAAGGCGGTCATCGCCGCGAACGTTTCGAACGTTTGCAACAGCACCATGTTCTCGAATTCGCGCACCAGCGGTCCCAGGGTTCGCGGGCTGTAGGCCGCGTGCCGCTCGTCGATCACCACCAATGCGCATTGACGTGACAATCGCACGGCTTCCTGCACGGTCATGATCGTTCCAGTTGGGTCGTTTGGTGTCATCACGACGGCCGTGCCGCCGCGAGGCAGGTTTGTCGCAATCGCCTCGACCGGCAACGAGAAGTCCTTGCGTCGCGGGATCAGTTCGATCTGGGCACTGTGTCGCAACAGCCAGTGCCCCAGTCCGGTATCGCTGGGCGGGAAGAGCAGGATCGGTCCCTGGTCGGCTCGCCACTGGGCGATCATGGCGTGAAGCTCGTCGATGCCGTTCGCCAGCACGATCCAGTCCGCGGTCACACCGGCCCTGGCCGCGAGCCGTCGTCGCAGTTCGTCAGCGAGGTCACCCTCGCGCGACGACCACCCGTCGAACCGGGCAACCGCGTCGATCACCTGTTCCACCGGTCCGTGCGGATTCGGGAGATGGTCCAGCCGGATCATCGGCTTGATGTGGGTCGTGCCTCGCCTGGTGGCTTGCTGGATGTCGTGGCTCATCGCCGGGACCCCATCGCCAGGTATGGGTTCGTGGACGCATCGCGCATGCCAGGGGTGGCGATCTCGGTCACGTCGCGATCGGTTCGCACGTCATAGATCGTTGGTCTCCCGGTCACGTGCGCGGCCACGTTGCGCACTGGAATTCCGGCTGGCGTCGAACCTTCCTTGTTGCCGAGATGCGCGTGCCCGTGCAGCACCAGGTCGACCGGATGGCTGTCGATCACCTTGCCAAGCAGCGAGTTTCCCAACATCCAGTACTTCACGATCGGCTCGCTGCCGAGGGTGGAGACGGTTGGCGAATAGTGCATCACCACCACCGTGGCATCGACCTGTTCGCCGGAAAGTCTCGCCAGCGCCGCGTCCAGCCGTATCGATTCGCGACGGGCACGGACGCCGACCGCCTTGCTGATACGGGCGTGAACCAGGTCGGGCACCTCTTCGGGCCAGAATCCGCCGCCATATCCTCCCACGCCGGCCATGCCGAGCCGCCGGTTGTCGTCGAGCCGCATCACCAGCGAATCGCCGTCCAGCAGGGTTACCCCGGCCCGCTCGAGGATGTCGCGCATCGCCTTTCGGCGGATGCCGCGCCGGTCATGGTTGCCCAGCACGGCGACGATCGGCAGCCGCACTTCGGCCAGCAGTTCGCCCGCGAGTTCGACCTCGGGGATCTTGCCGCCATCGGTGATGTCGCCCGCGATCACCAGCAGGTCGGCCATGCCGTTGACCGAGCGGAGGTCCTCCTCCATCTGGCGCGGGATCGTTGTGCGAAGATGGAGGTCGCCGATGGCCGCGATGCGGATCGGTCTCTGTTCTTCCATTTCTGTCGTTGGTTGCGCGGTAATCAAAGCCCTGGATTCCTCGGAAAGACGTGTTGCCAGGCAGGTCGGGTGCATGAAAACAGCCCCACGTACGGTTTCGAGTCTACCGCATGCCGTCTGGACTGGTCCTGCCTGAAAGCAGTGGGCGGATCGTGGAACCACCTCCCACCCTCAAGGAGTTCTATACTGGAACGGGCCATTCCTGGTCACGTCTGATGTGAATTGTGAGATGTCAACCGTGCTTCGTCTTTTCCACTTACCATGGCGCAACGCGCTGCTCCCGATACTGGCGGCTGTGCTGCTGCTCGTGGCCGGCATTCCAGGTCCGGCATCGGCCGCTGTTACGCCGCCGGACGTTACCGCCGAGGGCGTTTACTCCTACGATATGGAAACCGGCATCGTGCTCTATGCCGAGAATGAACACGAGCAGATGCAGATCGGCAGCACCGTCAAGATCGCCACCGCGCTGGTCGTGATGGAATACGGCGATCCGGCCGACGAAGTCCTGATCGAGCAGGACGATACCGTCGACATCACCATCTATTCCAACATGCAGTTGCAGGCGGGCGATACCCTTACCGTCGGGACGCTCCTGTATGGGCTGCTCCTGCCTTCCGGCAACGACGGCGCCCTGGCGCTTGCCCGCCACGTCGGCTCGGGGATGTGCGAGTGCGATGACCGAAACCAGGCGATGGATGCATTCGTCGGCGCCATGAATGACTATGTCGCCAGCCTCGGATTGGTCGATACCCGCTTCACCAATCCCAGCGGCATCGACTCCGAAAACACCTATTCCACCGCTCACGACATCGCCATCCTGTTCGGCGAGTTGATGAAGAACGAGCGGCTCGCCAACATCGTCGCCGAACCCGCATATTCGTTCTTTTCCGTCGGCCCCGAGGGCCGCAACTACCAGTCGCAGAACACCAATCAACTGCTCGGGCAACTTGGCGTGGTTGGCGGCAAGACCGGCACCACCGGCGAGGCTGGCGCCTGCGTGGTGCTGGCCCGGGAAGTCAACGACGGCAACAGCACGGTCATCACCGCCATTCTTGGCTCCGATGTTGAGTACGACAACAACGATATGATCGTCGATGGTTCCGACCAGCGCTGGAACGATGCCCGCGCGATTTTCTCGGCGATGGACGAGCAGTTCGCCTGGGTGATCCCAGGGGCCGAGGGCACCTTCCCCGGTCTGTCCGAGGAAATGTCGGTCTGGCGGGTGCAATTCATCAATCCGCCGACGATTCCCTATCCCACCTCTGGCGCCACCGCCGCGTACCAGCTTGTGCTGGCCGAAGCTGGCGGCTCGGGGAATGTCCGGCTGTATTATGACGAGGAGCAGGTTGGGACCGTCGAGGTCTCGCCGGTTTCGTCCAATTCCGCCGCCAGCCAGGATGCGACCTAGTGCCGAAGAACCATGAACAGCCAGATACCCCGGAACAGAAGGGCGGGCAGCCAGAAGGCGAGCGGCTCCAGCGGGTGCTGGCTGCCAACGGAGTCGCCAGCCGCCGCGCCTCCGAAGACCTGATTAGGGCTCGCCGCGTCTCCGTCAACGGCAGGGTCGTCACCGAAATGGGAACCAGGGTCGACCCGGCCAAGGACCTCATCCGGGTCGATGGCAAGGCGCTCCGCCGCCAGAAGCCGCGCTACATCCTGCTGAACAAGCCAAGCGGTTTCATCACCACCGTCAGCGACGAAAAACAGCGCTGGACGGTGATGGACCTCGTCAAGGTTCAGGAGCGCGTCTACCCGGTTGGCCGCCTCGACCGGGAAACCCAGGGCCTGTTGCTGCTGACGAACGACGGCAATGTCGCCAACCGCGTCATGCATCCGCGATATGGGCTGACCAAGGAGTATCACGTCATCGCCGACCGGCGACCCAGCGACGCCCAGCTCCGGGAACTCAACGAGGGCATCGAGGTCAACGGTCGCCTGGTTGTCCCGGACGAATGCCGCCTGCTGCGCGAAACCCGCGAGGGTGTCATCATCCGGATCGTGCTCCACGAGGGGCTGTACCACGTCGTCCGCACCATGATGCTCAAGGTCGGCATCGAGGTAATCAAACTCCGTCGTGTCCGGCTTGGGCCACTGATGTTGCAGGGCGTTCCACCTGGCGCCTGGCGCGATCTCACGCCTGGCGAACTCGTCCAGTTGTATGAGGCGCTTGGTTTACCGGTGGAGGAAGCGGAGAAGGCGAATGCCCGGCGCACCATCCAACTCTTGCCGGTCGGCGGGTTCGCCCACGGCACGCGCGAAAGCGATGGGAGTGCCCCCGTTTCGAAACCGGCTCCGGTCAGCGGTCCCGCTGGGACACGCCCTTCATCTCCATCGACGGGCGGGAAACCTCGCTCGCAAGGCAACCAGTCTCGTTCATCGCACAGCCCCGGGAGGGCACATGACACTCGATCACCGTCAGGTCATCGCAATCGACGGCCCCGGAGCGGCGGGTAAGTCCACGGTGGCCCAGCGACTGGCCGCCCGTACCGGCGCGATGCTGTTCGACACGGGCGCCCTCTACCGCGCCGTGACGCTGCTCGCCGTTCGCCAGGGCGTCGATGGGGCGGACTCGACCCGCCTCGCCCACCTTGCCCGCGTCCATCGGATCGATATCGAACCGCCCACCGTCGAGGACGGCCGCCAGGTGACCGTGCTGCTCGACGGCGAGGATGTGACCTGGGCGATCCGCGCGCCGGAGATCGATGCCAGGGTCTCCGAGGTGTCCGCGCAGGCGCTCGTTCGCGAGGAACTGCTGGATGTCCAGCGGTCGATCGCCGATGGCGCGCGGGTCGTGATGGTGGGCCGGGACATTGGCACCGTGGTCATACCGCGCGCCGGGGTCAAGGTATTCCTCGACGCCAGCACGGAGGAACGGGCCCGCCGTCGTTTCCTCGAACTTCAGCGGCGCGGCATCGAAGCCGACTACGACACCGTGCTCGCCGATCTCCAGGCGCGCGACGACTTCGATTCGTCCCGCGAAACGGCCCCGCTCGCGCCTGCTGGCGACGCGGCGATCGTCAACACCGATGGCCGCGCCGTCGAGGAGATCGTCGACGAGATTGCCCGGCTGGCCGATGAGACATGGGTGGGCATCGATGGTTGACAATACGGCTCGCACATCTCCCATTGACCACATGGAAGGCAAATTGCGGGGGCGCACGTTCACCATCGTACGCACGATCCTGCTCGCGCTCTGCCGGGTCCTGACGCGGATGAACATCGTGGGCATCGATAACGTCCCGGCGGAGGGCGGCATCCTGATCGTCTCGAACCACCTGCACAACGCCGACCCGGTGCTGATCTCCATCGCCTGTCCCCGCCCGATGCACTACATGGCGAAGAAAGAACTGATGAACGTCCCGATAGTAGGCCGCGTCATCCGCTACGGCGGCGCGTTCCCAGTGGATCGCGGTCGGGCCGACCGGCAGGCGATCGTGACCGCCACCGAGAAGCTTCAGCAGGGGATCGCGGTCGGGATGTTTCCCGAGGGCACCCGCAGCGTTTCCCGCCGTATCGAACGAGTGCTTCCTGGCGCGGGCCTGATCGCCCTCAGGGGCAACGCGCCAATCGTGCCGGCCGCCATCGTCGGGTCCGAACGGCTGCCGTTCAACGGCTCCAAGCAGTTGCGGCCGGGCGAACGAGCGGAGCGCGGTTGGTGGAAGGTAACCGTGACATTCGGCGAACCGTTCATGCTCGAACCGAAGGAAGATGGCAAGCGCATGACCTCCGAGGAAGCGATCAACCTCGCCATGAGCCGCGTCGCCGAACTGCTGCCAGAGTCCTATCGCGGCGTCTACGGCGAACCCACGCCAGACGCATGATTACCACGGGCGACGTGGTCCTCATCACCGGAATCATGGCCGCTGGCAAGTCGACGGTGGCTCAGGCGCTGGCCGAGCATTTGCCCCAGAGCGTTCACCTGCGTGGCGACCTGTTCCGGCGGATGATCGTCAACGGCCAGGCGGCGGTCACACCGGAAAACTGGGAGCAGGCCGAATGCCAGCTTCATCTCCGGTATCGCATCGCGGCGCAGGCGGCGATCGAGTACGCCGGAGCCGGGTTCACGGTCTTCTACCAGGATGTGATCCTCGGTCCCGATCTTCAGCGGGTCGTCGATCTCCTGGCGCCGGCGCCGAACCGGCTGCACGTGGTCATGCTCGCGCCCAGACCCGATATAGCCGCCCGGCGCGACCGCGACCGCGCCAAGACGGGATACGGTGCCTGGACCGCGGCCGAACTGGATGAAGGGCTGCGGCGGGATACTCCCCGGCTTGGCTTATGGCTCGATACCTCGGAACTGACCGTCGAGGAGACGGTCTCCGCCATCGTCGACCGCTCTGGCGAGGCCCTGATTCGCTGATCAGGCTTCTTCCACGGGTTCATCGTCGTCATCGAGCCAAACGACTTCGGCGTCCTTACCCTCATCCGGAATGATGAACGATCCGTCCTCGTCTTCCTGCTCGCCCCACACCATCTCGTGATTGGCGATCATCACCACGTCGCCCTGCCGCACGCCCTGGCGGTTCAACTCCGAGGTAATCCCACTGCGATCGAGGACGCGCTGGAAGCGTTCCGACGCCTCCCACAGATCGAAGTTGGTCATGTGTGTGAAGCGCTCGATGCCGACACCAGTGACGCGGAACGAATTCTCGCCCGTGCGGGAGACGTCCCAGGCGCGTTCGTCAACGTTGCCGATCGTGTACACCCGGCGCTTGGGCCTTTCGGCCTGGCTCTTGCGCTGTTCCGCCTCGACCAGTTCGAGTTCCCGCAGGATCGCGCCAACCTCGTTGAAGAGGCCGGTCACGCCCTCGCCGGTCGCCGCCGAGATATCGAGCACCCTGTGCCCCTCGCCTTCGAGCATTTCATGCAGGCGAGGGAGGTTGTCGCGTGCCTCGACAAGATCAACCTTGTTGAGCGCCACGATCATCGGCTTCGAAGCCATGTCCAGGTCGAACGCCGCGATTTCCGCGTTGATCGTGCGGAAGTCCTCCAGCGGATCGCGTCCTTCCAGGCCACCGGCCGCGTCGAGCACATGCACAAGCGCCCGCGTGCGGTGGACGTGTCGCAGGAAGTCATGCCCGAGACCCGCGCCGCCGGCCGCGCCCTCGATCAGGCCCGGAATGTCGGCCATCACAAAGGTCTGGCCACCGGGTCCGCCAATCGCCACGACCCCCAGGTTCGGGGAGAGCGTGGTGAACGGATAGTCCGCGATCTTCGGGCGGGCGCGCGTCGCCGCCGCGAGCAGGGTCGACTTGCCGGCGTTCGGCAGGCCCACCAGCCCAACGTCGGCGATCAGGCGGAGTTCCAGGCGAAGCCATCGTTGCTCGCCGGGCTCACCGAGTTCCGCCATCCGGGGCGCCTGGTGGGTCGACGACTTGAAGTGGACGTTGCCGAGCCCGCCCTTGCCGCCCTTGGCGATCACGAACTCCTCGCCGTGAGTGGTGAGATCGGCGATCGGTTCGTCGCCATCCTCCAGGTAGACCACCGTTCCGGGTGGCACCTTCACAATTCTCGATTTGCCCTGCCGGCCCTGCTTCTGGCGGCTCGCACCGGAGACGCCCTTTTCAGCCTCATAGTGCTGAACGTAGGAGAACGGCAGCAGGCTGTTCAGGTTGTCGGCCACCACCAGGATGACATCGCCGCCCTTGCCGCCATCCCCTCCGTCGGGGCCGCCCTTGGGGATGTACTTCTCGCGCCGGAATGAGGCGGAACCATTGCCGCCGTTGCCGGCTTTCACGAATATGCGTGCCTGATCGACCAGCACGTCGACCTCCTCTGGATAGTGGGTGGGATGGGGAACGGTGGCCGGCACATGCCGCGAACCGCGAACACGACACGAGCAGCCAGCTTGGAGCGCCGGCTGCTCGCGCGACTTGTCAATACATAGCTTACCGCGGGAGCGGCCTCGCTCGCGCCGGCCTACTCCAGGTAATCGCGCAACTGGTTCGCCCGGTTTGGCTGGCGGAGCTTGCGCAGCGCCTTGGCCTCGATCTGGCGGATGCGTTCGCGCGTCACCCCAAACTGCCGCCCGACCTCCTCGAGCGTGCGTGTCCGGCCATCATCGAGACCGTAGCGCATGTACAGCACATCGCGCTCCCGCTCGGTGAGGGTGTCGAGCACGGCCTCCACCTGTTCGCGCAGGAGTTGGCGGCTGGCGGCGTCGGCCGGGGCCGGCATCTTCTGGTCTTCGATGAAATCGCCGAGATGGCTGTCCTCTTCCTCGCCGATCGGCATCTCCAGCGAGACTGGGTCCTGGCTGATCTTGAGGATTTCCCGAACCCGGTCCGCGGTCATCTCCATTTCCCTGGCCAACTCGTCGGTGGTCGGCTCGCGGCCGAGTTCCTGCTGCATCCGGCGGCTGGTGCGAAGGAGCCGGTTGATGGTCTCCACCATGTGTACCGGAATCCGGATGGTGCGGGCCTGGTCGGCGATGGCCCGGGTGATGGCCTGCCGGATCCACCAGGTGGCGTAGGTGCTGAACTTGAAGCCCTTGTGGTACTGGAACTTCTCGACCGCCCGGATCAGGCCGAGATTGCCTTCCTGAATCAGGTCGAGCATGCCCATGCCGCGCCCGCCGTATTTCTTGGCCACGCTCACCACCAGGCGCAGGTTGGCCTCGGTCAAGGCGACCTTCGCCTGCCGACCCGCGACCTGGGTGTCGCGCCAGCGGCGGACCATTCGCACGTGGCGGGTGTCGAACATCTCCTGGACGGCCTCATCGTCTGGCCAGGTGGCCGTCGACTCCAGCACCTGCTGCAGCGGACCAGGGAGCAACTCCCACTCCACCGTTCGCAGCCGGAGTTGCTCCTCCAGCGCGCTTTCTTCGATCTCGAACCGGGCGCAGGTCGCCTGGATGGCGGCTTCCGGCACGTTGGTGATCGGCAGCGCCTGGTCGACCACGTCGGCTCGTGCCGGTTGGTCGATATCCGGATGTGCTTCCTTCCAGAGGAAGAGCACCATCGGCCACCCGGCCCTGAACGAGTGGTAGACCGCCATGCCGACTTCGCTCGGACCCGGCTCAACCCCGCCGGTGCCCGAGAGTTGCTCGATCACGCGCGAGATGTACTCACCGCGCTCCATTGCCTTGGCGAGTTCGACCTCGCGGGCGGCGCTCAGCAGTGGCACCCGGCCGATTTCGCGCAGGTACATCCGCACCGGATCGTCGAGGCTGACCGCCGCCAGGTCGCTGTCGGCGATCGCTTCCACGGTGACGCCGCCGCCGACATCGGTGTCGATGTCATCGTCTTCGAGCAGTATCAGCCCAGGCTCATTCGCGGCATCCGGCTCGGTATCTTCATCGTCGTCCGACGCCATCAGCGAACTGAGGTCGGCGAGGCGGTCTTCCAGCGATATCAATGACGCCTTCGCCGGGGTCAATGGCACGGTCTGCTTAAGGGAATCGAGACCGTAATCTTCGGTTTCCTCGTCGATGACATTGTTGATCAGGTCTTCGCTCAATGTGGTGACCCCCTAACCCCTCAAGGCAGGCCGGGCGGCATTGCTATGCCGTGGTCAGGGTCGATACACGGAACTGGGCACGTCCTGAAGGTATCCCGGTGCTGCGTGGGAGGTTCGCCTGGTTGCGTGCCGCTTGGGATGCCTGTTTCGGGGGCGGCCAGAGTGCTGCACGCTTGGCACTCTCGGGCCGGGCTCGAGCGTCGCTGTCGTTGTCCTTTGGCAACCCGGAACGCTCCGGAGCATGGCGTGTCACGAGTAACGGAAGATACACGCCACAAGGTTGGAATTCAAGAGATGGGGCGGCTGACGCGCACGCCTGAAAGCCAGTCTTCTCGCTGGCGACGGGGCCGCGCGCGCTGCCCTGGTCCTAGAACGCCCTGGCTCTCGACCTGTGAGATCGAATCAGCGATCGATTTCCGCCCGGACCAGGTCATGGTAAGTCTCGCGCCGGCGGATCGCTCTCGCAACCCCGTTCCCGGCCAGGACCACGGCCGGACGTGGAGCGGCATTGTAGTTGCTCGCCATCGACAGCGTGTAGGCTCCGGCGGCGGGAATCGCCAGCAGGTCTCCGGGCGAGAGCGCGGGGAGCACCACATCCTCGATCAGGATATCGCCCGACTCGCAGAATTTCCCGGCGATCGTCACCGCCTGGGCGCTGGCCGCGTCATCGCGGTTGGCGAGCGCCGCCGCGTACCTGGCCTCGTACAGCGCCGGCCGGATGTTGTCCGCCATTCCGCCATCCACCGACACGTAGGTGCGAATTTCCGGCAGCGCCTTTGTCGCGCCAACCGTATAGACCGCCACCGCCGCCGGTCCCGCGATTGCCCGGCCAGGTTCGATGGTGACCGTGGGAAGCGGTAGCCCGTGGCGCTCACATCCGGCTGTCACCGCCGCGGCCAGCCGTTCGGCCCAGGCCGCCACCGCTAGCGGCGCGTCATCGTCGGTATGGGCGATGCCGAACCCGCCGCCGGGCGAGAGGTGTTCCATCTCGAATCCTTGACGGTTCTTCATGTCGCTCGCGAAAGCCAGCAACTCGTCGATCGCCGCGGTGTTCGCGTCGGAATCGAACAGTTGCGATCCAACGTGGGCGTGCAGCCCAACCAGACGCAGGCCGGGAACCGCCTTCAGGCGAACCACCGCCGCTTCCGCCTGCCCATCGCCTATCGGGAAGCCGAACTTCGAGTCGGCCACGCCCGTGCTGATCTTGCGATGGGTGTGGACATCGACCCCGGGGTTGAGCCGGATCATCACAGTTACCGGCTCGGTCAGGTCCGCCGTCATTTCCTCCAGCAGCGAAATCTCGTACTCGTTGTCGATCACGATCTTGCCGCACCCGGCCGCCAGCGCCTCACGCAATTCGCGCGGGGTCTTGTTGTTGCCGTGAAGGCTGATCTCTTCCGGCGGCATCCCGCCCCGCAGTCCGATGTACAACTCCCCGCCGGAGACGACATCGAGCCCGATCCCCTCCTCGCGCAGGATGCCGACGAGCGTCGTGGAGAGGAACGCCTTGCCCGCGTACACCACTCGCGACCGCGGGTACGCCGCCGCGAACGTATCGCGGAACTCCCGCGCGGCCTCCCGGATGCTTGCCTCGTCGAACACGTAGAGGGGCGTGCCATATTTCGTGGCCAGGTCCACAAGGGACGCTCCGCCGACTTCGAGTACTCCCGCGTCGTCGCGGCGTGTCGTGCGGGGCCAGGGGCCGGCTGGGGCGACCCGGACTTCGGTGGATGGCATGGGAATGGTCCTGATTCAGTCGCGTGGTGAAACGCACCGGTTCTCGGCCTGCATTGTACTGGCCGTCCCGTGCGTTGGGCAGGTTGCCGCCTCACCGTCGATTCCCCAATACTGGGCAAGGAAACGGTTCGCTCCCGCGGCCGTGCTTCCTTCCGCCTCTCCAGGATCGAGTACACGTGACCCAAGGCAGTGAAATCCGGGCATCCGGCCGCACGGAGTCCGAACGTGGCGTGCTGTTCGGCATCGCCGCGTATGGCATGTGGGGAATCTTCCCGCTCTACTTCACCATCCTCGCCCCGGCGGGCACCGTCGAGATCCTGGTGAACCGGGTTGTCTGGTCCATCGTCTTCTGCTCGGCCGCCTGGCTTTACCTGCGCGATGTCTCCTGGGTTCGTCCACTGCTGGCGGTGCCGAGCCGGATGTCTCTGCTCGCCCTGGCGGCGTTCGTGCTCGCCATCAACTGGGGCGCGTACATCTACGCCGTGAACCAGGACAACGTGGTCGAAACCTCGCTCGGGTATTTCATCAACCCGCTCGTGCTGGTGTTGATGGGCGTGCTGATCCTGAAGGAACGGCTCCGGCCCACCCAGTGGATCGCGCTTGGTATCGGAGCGCTCGCGGTGCTCGTCATCGCCTTCGATTACGGACGCCCACCCTGGATCGCCCTCACCCTTGCCTTCTCGTTCGCGATCTATGGCTTCCTCAAGAAGCGGCTGGGTCCGGTGATCGGCGCGCTGGAGAGCATGACGGTCGAAACGGCGATCCTGGCCCCGATCGCGCTGGGCGTCCTCGTCTGGATCGAGGCCAGCGGCGACGGCACGCTCTTCTCCGAAGGGCCCTCCCATACGGTCGCGCTGATGCTCTCCGGAATCATCACAGCCGTGCCCCTCATCTGCTTCTCGGCCGCCGCCAGCCGGGTTTCGCTGTCAACGATGGGCTTCCTGCAATTCCTCGCGCCCATCCTCCAGCTCATCGTGGCGGTGGTGGTGCTTGGCGAGCAGGTTCCTCCCGTTCGCTGGGTGGGATTCGGCCTCGTCTGGATCGCGCTCACGCTGCTCACGGTCGACACCGTTCGCCACACGCGCTCGCGACGGGTCGCCTGATCGGGTTGCGCTGCTATACTTGAGGAAGCGAACGGGCACGAGTCGTGTCCCGCGCACCCCTGAATGCGGCATGTCGTGTAGAACGTAGGCGAGATGTTTCACCGAACCGAGAGATGATGCGCCATATGCCGGTTGACCACCTCAGGGTGTGAAGCTGGCCCAAGCGCGCGGCGGTGAATCCCGCCAGGCGTGCCATCGCTCGTGTGCCCCGCATTGAAACGCCTTCACCCACCTACGGACGAATCCATGGCCGCAACCACAATCCTGACTGTCTCCAATCTTGCCAAGACCTTTATCACCGAGGAGATTTTCTCCGGGGTGACCTTCCAGGTCGCCGAGCGCGAGCACGTCGCGCTGGTCGGCGTGAACGGCGCCGGCAAGTCCACCGTGCTCCGGATCATCGCCGGGATCGAACACGCCAACGCCGGCGACATCATCCAGGCGGCTGGGCTCCGTATCACGTACCTTCCGCAGGAATCGAACTTCACCAGCGACAACACCCTGCGCGAGGAAGCGATTTCGGCCTTCTCCCATGTCCTCGAAATGGCCGACCGCATGCGCCAGATCGAGCATGACATGGCCGATGCCGGGGATGAACTGGACGCCCTGCTGGAGGAGTACGATCATCTCCAGACCCGTTTCCACTCCGCCCACGGGTACGACATCGAGCACCGCACCGACGAAGTTCTGTTCGGGCTCGGCTTCACCGAGGACCTCTTCGATTCGCCGGTCGACCGTCTCAGCGGTGGCCAGAAGACTCGTGTCGCGCTCGCCAAGGCCCTGCTCGCCGATCCCGATCTGTTGCTGCTCGACGAGCCAACCAACCACCTCGATCTCGAGATGCTGGAGTGGCTCGAAACGTTCCTCCGCACCTGGCACGGCGCCTGCCTGATCGTTTCCCACGACCGGTACTTCCTCGATCGCGTCACGAGCCGCACGCTGGACCTGTCGTTCGGCCGCCTTGAGGACTACCCTGCTCCCTATGCGAAGCATCTGCCGATGCGCGAGGAGCGCATGGCTCGCCGCCTCAAGGAATACGAGGAACAGCAGGAATACATCGCCCGCCAGGAAGAGTTCATCCGCAAGTACGGCAACGGACAGCGCTACCGCGAGGCCCGCGGCCGCCAGAAGAAGCTCGACCGCCTGGAGCGGATACCACGTCCTCAGGAACACGACCGCCTCCACATGCGCGTTACCGGCGCGGTCCGCAGTGGCCGCACCGTCCTCTCCACGACCGAGATGGACATCGGCTACATCGATCCGGACGGTCCAAAGCGCCTCATCCGCACCCCGGAGCTGGAAATCGAGCGCGGGGACCGGATCGGCCTGCTCGGGCCGAACGGCAGCGGCAAGACCACCTTCCTGAAGACACTGATGGGCGCGCTGCCCGCCCTCAAGGGTGAGTACCAGCTTGGAACCAACGTGAAGCCGGGCTACTACGCCCAGTCGCACGAGCAGCTTCGGGGCAAGGGAAAGGGTACCCCGCTCTCGGCCATCCTCGATACCGGCCCGATGAATGAGGAATACGCCCGGACCTATCTTGGCCGCTTCCTCTTCTCCGGCGACGATGTATACAAGCAGATCGACTCGCTCTCCGGCGGTGAGCGGTCACGGCTCGCGCTGTCGGTGCTGCTGCTGGAGCGGGCGAACTTCCTGATCCTCGACGAGCCGACCAACCACCTCGATATTCACGCCCGCGAGACGCTTGAGCAAATGCTGTCCGATTTCGACGGCACCATCCTCTTCGTCTCCCACGACCGCTATTTCATGGACCGCATCGCCACCGGCCTGTGGATTGTGGATGACGAGACCATCACCACCGAGCTTGGCAACTACACCGACTTCCAGCGCGCCCTCGGTCACCGTGAGGCCGCCGCCCAGGAGCCAGAGCCCGAACCCGTGGAAGCGCCCGCGCCGGTGGTCGAGCAGCCATCCAATGGCGAGGTGATTACCACGTCGAAGGGGAAGCCACGCCGCCTGACCGATGCCGCCGTCCAGAAGGAACTCGGCCAGGTTGAGCGTCAGATCGCCAGGCTCGAAGCCCGCCTCAACGAACTGAGCGATGCCCTCGCGGTCGCCAGCATCGACGAGGACACGGGCGCGATCGCCCGCCTCGGCGAAGAGTACGAGAAGGCCCAGAACGACCTGGACGAGGCTTATGCCCGCTGGGAAACAGTCTCTCACTCCGTCGAGACGGTGATGACGGGTGCCTGACTTCGTCCTTGGGATTACGGGGAACATCGCCAGCGGCAAGTCCACGGTCAGCGGCATCCTGAGCGAACTCGGGGCGACCGTGATCGACTCCGACCTCGTGTATCGCGAGCTGGTGAGTCCCGGCCAGCCGCTCCTTCGCGTACTCGCCAGCAGGTTCGGCGAGGACATCGTCGCCGCCGATGGCTCGCTGGACCGGCCAGCCCTCGGGAAGATCGTCTTCTCCGATCCCGGGGCTCTCGCCGACCTGGATCGCATCACCCATCCCGCCGTCATCGCCGAGGTCGACCGCCGGGTCGAGGAGATCGAGCACGGCGTGGTGGTGCTGGACGCGGTGAAACTGATCGAAAGCGGCCATGCCGAACGCTGCGACGCGGTTTGGGTCGTCATCACCTCGCCCGACGAGCAGGTGACGAGACTTATGAACCGTAATAAACTGTCAGAGGATGAAGCGAGACGGCGCGTTGATGCCCAGCCTCCCCTGGAGTCGAAGCTCAAACGGGCCGATCTCGTGGTCGATAACTCTGGAACGGTCGAGCAAACCCGCGAGCAGGTGATGCGTGCATGGCACGCGCTTCCGGTCGCGTCCGCCGGCGAAACCAGCGTTCACTGAAAGGTTCTGTGTTTTTCATGGCCGAGAAGATCGATGTCTACTTTGATTTCGCATGCCCGTGGGCATGGGGCTCGCAGGTGTGGCTGGATCAGGTCCGCGAGGAACTGGGCGACGACCTGGAGATCAACTGGCGGTACTTCCCGCTCGAGCAGGTGAATGCCAGCGATCCTGGCTTCAAGCTCTGGGAGCAACCGAACGATGGCACATCCAGCAGCCTCCGCTCCTTTCAGGGCGCGCACGCCGCTGGCAAGCAGGGCAATGAAGCGTACAGTAACTTCATCGCCGCGCTGTATCGCAAGCGTCACGTCGATGGCCGCAACCTGAGCAAGCAGGAAGTGCTCGAAAGCGCCGCCGAGGAGGCGGGGCTCGACCTCGACCAGTTCCGCGCCGACCTCACCTCCGACGAAGTGTTCGCGGTGATCGAGGATGACTACACCACGGGCCGCAAGCTTGGCGTGTTCGGCACCCCGACCATCATGTTCGAGAATGGCGAAGGGGCCTACCTCCAGGTCAACTTCCGCAACCTGCCGAAGGACCCGGTCACGTTCTGGAACGAGTTCGTGACCACCGTCCGCGACCGGCCGGAAGTGCGGGAAATCAAGCGGCCGCAGCCGCCCCGCGCGTAGTCCTTTCCACGCACCTCATCACCCACGGGCTTCCGGATCGCGTCATCCATTCAGGAGACGCGAACCGGGAGCCCGTTTCGCCGCCCGCCAGCAGGGCCTTCCCGGCTACAATCTGCCCATGAGTACGACCTTTTCGCCCATCGACCCCGGCACCGTGTCCGAGTTTCAGCAACGCCTGCTCGATTGGTGGTCCGCCAACCGTCGAGACCTCCCCTGGCGAACCACCCGCGACCCCTACCGCATCCTCGTCTCCGAGGTGATGCTTCAGCAAACCCAGGTCGACCGCGTCATCCCCTACTACGAGCGCTGGCTGGAAGCCTTCCCGAATGTCGAGGCGCTCGCCGCCGCTCCCACCGCCGAGGTGATCCGGCTCTGGGCCGGGCTCGGGTACAACCGCCGCGCCGTCAACCTCCAGCGCACCGCCCAGGCCGTGGTCGAGCGCGGCGGAACGTTCCCGGACGACGTCGAGTCGCTGAAGCAACTTCCCGGCATCGGCCCATACACCGCCGGGGCCATCGCCTGCTTCGCCTTCGAACAGGACGTCCCGTTCATCGACACCAACATGCGGCGGGTTCTGCACCGGGTCTTCCTCGGACCCGAACTTCCGGAACTGCTCGCCAACGACCGCGAAATCACCGCACTGGCCGCCTCGATCATTCCGGGCGGCCGCGGCTGGGACTGGAACCAGGCGTTGATCGAGTTCGGCGCGCTCCAATGTACCGCCCGCAAGCCGCTCTGCGTGGTCTGCCCCATGCAGTCGATCTGCGATGCATGGCCGGACATCCAGTCGCTGATCTCCACCTATCCGCGCGGATCGAAGGCGAAGGCCGAAGCGCCGTTCAAGCAGACCAACCGGTACTTCCGGGGCCGGATCGTCGACCTCCTCCGCGAGCATCGTGACACCGGCATGCCTGTCTCGGCGCTTGGTCCGCTCGTGAAGCCCGATTACAGCGAATCCGACCTGCCCTGGCTCGTCGAGCTTGTCCACGGTCTCGAACGGGATGGCCTTGCCGCCATCGCCGAGGAAGAGGCGGGGTACGATACGAGCGAACCGCGCGTCCGCCTGCCGTGAGGATTGAACCCAATGGTTTACCTGCCCGCCGCCAACGACCAACCCGACCGTGAACTGATCCATGGCTGCATTCGCGACCAGCCACTGGGACTGCTGATCACCACTGGCCCGGATGGCCTCGCGGCCAACCAGATTCCGTTCATCCTTCTGGTGGACGACGATGGCCAGGAACGGCTCATCGGCCATGTCGCCAGGAACAACGACCTCTGGCGCGACGGCAATCATGAGGGCGAGTCGTTGGCGGTCTTCCAGGCCAGCGAGGCGTACGTCTCACCGAACTGGTACCCGTCCAAAGCCGACACGCATCGCACGGTGCCTACCTGGAACTATGTCACCGTCCATGCCTATGGTGAACTGGTGGTTCACGACGATGAGCGGTGGATTCGTGGTGTCGTCGGGCGGCTCACCAAGAAGATGGAATCCAGCCAACCGGCGCCGTGGAAGATGGCCGACGCCCCCGCCGACTTCATGGAGTTCATGCTCGGGAACATCGTCGGAATCGAGTTGCCGGTGTCCCGCATGATCGGGAAGTGGAAGCTGGGCCAGAATCGCACGGTGACCGATCGGCTGGGGGTGATCGACGGCCTGCGGGGGACCGGTGAGCCCGGACCTGAGGCCGTGGCTGACGCGATGTTGGAAGCGATCCCGGTCGAGGATCGCCCGTGATTCCCTGGTAGTTGGCGGTTCTGGCGCTATTGTCTCTGATGCATGCTCACGCGGCTGTGCCGGCCCGGGAAACAGCGGTAATACGGAATCCGGGTGGATCGACGTGAAACGGCGCCTGTCTCGATGTCCCGTGTCCTGCCGGCTGTGTACGGGTAGGGACAGCCGGAGGGATGGCCCAGGCGCGCGGCGCCGTGTGGCCATCCGCCGAAGGC
>CAZUPA010000031.1:16493-25282 GCA_964622205.1 uncultured Sphaerobacteraceae bacterium | reverse complement strand
CCTGGATGATGTCCGTCACCTGATAGCCAGTGGCAATCGAGCCGGTGTTGGTGACCGTGATCCGGAACTCCCTGATCTCGTTGGCAAGCACCGTCACCGGCCCTGGCGAGAAATTCAGGACGGTGGTGCGGACTTCCTTGGTGATGGTGAGACAGGGCGGCACGGTCACATCGACGGTGGCCGAGGCCGTGTTGCCGTCCACGTTCCAGACTGTCTCATCCACGGACCAGGTATCCCTGTCCGACTTGGTGGCGCGTACAGTCGTCTGCCCGCCGGAAGCTGCGAGCACTTCGAGGCTCGGCGTGTACTCGTAGGTGATGCCTGGCGTGGTGTCCGGGGTGATGACTGGCGCCGTGAACACCCCGTTGACGCAGGAAGCGGGAGTAGTGATGGTGGGTAGCTGCGGAGCAAGTTGCTCCGGGCAGTCGAACGAAATGTGGGCGGTGCTGGCGGGACCGTTGAACGTCTCAGCCCCACCACCGTTGTTGGGAACCACCCTCCAGTCGAACCCTGCCGCGCAGTCTCCTTCGCTCAGCGTCGTAGCGATCCTGGCAGTCACGGAAAAGGTCTTCGACTCATCATGATTCAGATTGTTGGACAGCACGCAGAGCAGGCTCGGGCCCTCTGGCGTCGGAGGGAGGGAGCAGCCGATGGTAGGGCTGGTTAGCTCCACGAAGGACGGCAGGCGGTCACCGCTGATCAGGCCGTTGACAATGAAGTCACCACCGATGTTGGTGATGGTCATGGCAAGGCTGAGCTCGTCGCCTGGTCCGGCGGAAACCGCGGAGTGATAGGTTGTCCCGCCGTCGTTACTCACCTCCGCCACGGCGGTGATACAGGACGGAACCGTTACGAAACCTGGAGGCAGGTGAAGAACTCCTGGGCTACCAGGGGTAACGAGCCAGGGAGAGGCGAAGTCCCCCCAGCTATAGCCACTCTGCAGGTTGGCGAAGATGGAGACAAGGCCGCCGTGAACCAGCACCTTGTCCAGCGGCGGATCGTAGGTGTAGATAACGCCTGGAGTCGGTGTCTCCGTCACCATGGCGGGCGTAAACGTGCTGTTCACACAGGTACCAGCGGCAAAGGTAGGAGCCACTGGCACAGTTGAGATGGGACAGTCGAGGTCGATCTGGGCCTGGTTGTCATAGCCAGCAGGCGACATCACTCCCGTGGGCGCCAGACCAGCCACGCAGTCGGTTTCGGTCTGGGTTGCATTTACCGTCCCGGTGAACACCATGTCCAGAGTGCTCCCGGCAGCCACGGTCGCGGTACAGCTGGCGGTATTGCCGCTGGTGGGCAGCGCCGAGGTGCAAGGGAGATTGGAGCTGATACTCGTGATGGTGATCTGACTGGGGACCGTGCCCGTAATGGTGACGGTCTCTGCCTCCTCGCCCAACGAGTTGTCAGCGATAACATGGACTTCGATGACATCGCCCGGTTTGGCGAAGATGCTATAGGTGGGGCTGTCGCCGGGATGAGCGACAAACACGTCCAACCAGACCCCGACTGCCATGATCCCAAATCCGACATCATCCTCCGCTGCCGCGGAATCACCTGGCTCGGCACAGGCATCGCCAATCCCGTCTCCGTCGGCATCTTCCTGACCGGGGTTATCGGCCGTGGGGCAGTTGTCAAGATCGTCCGGAATATCGTCGGCGTCGGATTCGCCATGGGGCGTTGAATCCTGATCGTCAGGGATGCCGTCACCGTCACTGTCAACCACCGGGAATGGCGTCTCGTCGCAGGCATCCCCGATGCCATCGCCGTCCGCGTCTTCCTGGCCCGGATTGGTGATGGATGGGCAGTTATCGGCGTCATCCGGAATGTCGTCGCTGTCGGATTCCCCATAGGGCGTGCGGTCCTGAGCGTCAGGAATGCCGTCGCCGTCGGCATCGGGGGGAGGTGGCGCCGTGTTGATGACGGAAAGGTCGACGGTGGCCCCACCGACGATCGTGGCGTCGAGCGATCCGGTTGCGACATGGTAGGCACCTGCGGCCCCGGTCTGGACGACGGTCGCCCAGCCCTCCGCCAGACCGCTGGCGGTCGCCAGGCCATTGCTGGAGGCGGTGGTGAAGGTGGCTCCAGCGGCGTCGACGATCTGGAAGCTGGCCCCGGAGAGCGCCAGGCCGTCGCTGCCGGTCACCCAAATCTGGAGGGCGCCAGTGGCCGCTGGTTCCTCATCCTGGGCAGCGGCTTCGGGCGGCACGAGTGGCGCGAATAACCCGATCAGAAGAAGGAAGATCCCCAGGCGATGAAAGGTCGACGCGGCGGATTTCATGGAAGCATCCCTGTCGTTCTGATCAAGTCGCCGGGTCGCGCCGTCATGGTAGACGTGGCTCCCGCCTGGCGATGGTTTCGCGACCCCAATGCATACAGTCAACTATCCCAAACCAGGGCATCCCCGGCTTGCCTCTGCGTCCCGGAAGCCTTGCCCATTCATCCCAATCTGGTGGAAACGCGCTCTGAAGACGGCCCGCCGTCCGAATCAGCCCCTCCCTGGCCCGGAAACGTTCACCAATCCCAGGCGACTCCGCCCTCTCACGCCAGTGCCACCGGCGCGTTATACCTGCCAGAACCACCTGTCCCGCCCAGTCTCGCTGAACGAAATGCCCACACCCCAGGGGAGAACCCACCATGCAATTTGGCTTCATCGCCTCGACAGGAACCGCCAGCGAAATCCTTCACCTCGCCACCGAAGCCGAAGCCCACGGCTGGGACGGCTTCTTCCACTGGGATGGCATCGCGCCCGGCACGGGCGAGTTCTGGGAAGACGGCCAGGGCCAGCCCGCTGGTTTCGACGTCTTCGACCCGTGGTCGATCCTCGCCGCCGTCGCGGTCAAAACCACGCGCGTCCGCCTTGGCGCAATGGTCTTCCCCCTCTCACGGCGACGCCCCTGGAAGGTCGCCCGCGAAACGCTCACCGTCGACCATCTATCCAACGGCCGGCTCATCATCCCAGTCGGCCTTGGCGCGATCGACGAAGGCGGGTTCGCCAAGGTACGCCCGGAAGTCACCGACCGGCGCGAGCGAGCCGAACGCCTTGATGAAACGCTCGATATCCTCAACCTCGCCTGGAGCGGCCAGACGTTCTCGTACGAAGGGACGCACTACCAGCTCGACGAGATCCGCTTCCTGCCGCCTTCGGTTCAGCAGCCGCGCATACCCATCTGGGCCGTCGGCTCCTGGCCGCGTCCGAAATCGATGGCCCGTGCCGCCCGCCTCGATGGCGTCATCCCCTCGATTTCCGTCGATCCGTTCCGCCAACCCTCACCCGAGGAGATCGCCGCCATCATCGACTGGATGAAGCAACACCGCGACTCCGATGCGCCGTTCGACGTCGTGCTGGAAGGCATCTCACCCGGCGACGACCAGGCCTGGGTCGAAGAAACCCTCCGCCCGCGCGCGGACGCCGGCGCCACCTGGTGGATCGAATCCCGCTGGGAAGCCCCGGTCAGCTACGAGAGTCTCCTCGAACGCGTCCGCCAGGGACCGCCACGCCTGTAGTCCGCTCGCTGCGGGCGACTCCGAGGGCTATCCGTGCCTGTTAACTTCAATCAATCAATGGCTGCGCTCCCGCCCCCTCGCGCTATCCACCGGCGCCAGCGCCGCCATGGGTCCGCGGAGAAACCGGCTCGTGTTCCACCCATGGTTCCCACACGAACCGGGAGCGATAGCGCTCCAGCAGCCGCAACACCGGCCCGCCGAACACCACCAGCAGCAGCACGTTGCCAATCGCCCGCGTCACATCGAACCCCAGCGATGTCACCATATAGAAGGCGGCGTACCGCCGAACCGTCTCCATCACCCCCAGCCCGGGACTCCAGTACAGCCCGGCGTCCGCCTCGACCCCGGGCGCCGTGAACGGCCAGAACCACAGGTTCATCAGCGCCCCGAACAGCACACCCCACGCGGCCGCGAACACCGCGAGCACCGCCAGCCGCGCCCGTATGGAATGGTTCCGCGGCAGCCACCCCGCCGTCATCCCAACCCAGCCCGCCGCCATCATCTGGAACGGCAGCCACGGCCCGAGACCGCCCGTGATCATCGCCGAGAACAGGAGCGTCAACACCCCCATCTGGAACCCCATCGATGCCCCGAACACCGCCCCCACCAGCATGATTAGCAGGAAAATCGTCGATGCCCCCAGCAGGCTCGGCGCCAGCCGCAGCGTCGCGTCGATCGCCACCAGCACCCCGAGCAACGCCACCGACCGGGATCGCGAGACTGGCCGCTCCTCCGCCAGCGTCACCAGCATCGCCACCAGGCACACCCCGCCGACCGCGGCGAACAGCACCGGCGCCAGCCCCACATGCGCCTGGTTGCCACCGTCCGCCCGCTGACTGGGGGCCAGGAAAAACGGGTAAAGGAAACAGCCGAGCCCGATGGCGCTGGCCACCGCCAGCACCACCCCCGGCCTCCATCTCCCCTGCTCTCCCGCTTCGATCACACCTGTCCCGCTCCACCGATACCAACCAGGAAGCCCAATCCCCGCAGAAACTCGCTGGCCAGGCAGAGCTTCGGCCCAACCGCGCCACATCATGCACCAGATAGGCCATCCCATGCTCAATGTGCCGGCGTGTGAGCTTCCCACGCGAGCCATCCTCGACTCCCGCGGGCACGTGAGCTTCCCCAAACCGCCCCCGGCTTCGCACCCAGCATACCGCGCGACGCCCGGAACACTCCTCGGTCACCGTGGGTCACAAATCGACAGGCAATCCATTCAGGCGCATTGCACAAGGCAAAAACCATCGCCTTAAGACCGCCTCGACCGGCAGTGGTCAGAATGCACAGAAACCTGTTCAATGGAAACGGTCCGGGTCGGCCAACGCGAAAAACCATCTCGCGGCGGCCAGGTCCATCGCCCTCCCACACCGTCGCGTCTCCTGGCAGGCAGGTGAACCATGGCATCACAAAACGGGGAAATCACCCTCCGCGACCTCGTCGCCTGGGAACCGCATCTCCGGGTCCTCAGTCACGACCACCCCACCGGCACGGAAGACCCGCTCGACCGCGATGTCGAATGGGTCGTCACCGCCCGCACCGGCGCGCCCATGCTGCCCCAGCTCCGTGGCGGCGAACTCGTCCTCATGCCCCACCGCATCGTCACCGAATCTGGCGTTCCCCTCGCCATGCTCATCAACGAACTCGCCAACCAACCCGTGGCCGGCGTCGTCATCGACCACCCCGCCACCCCGCCGCCCGGCGCAAAACTCCCCATCCTTGGCGTCCCCATCATCTCCAACGAACTCGAAACCGATATCAACCGGCTCCTCACCTCCCGCCGGGGCGACCTCCTCCGCACCGGCGCCGATATCGAACGCACCATTGCCGAACTCACCGCCCGCGACGCTCGCCCCGGCGAGTTGATCGAGAGCCTCTCCTCCCGCCTCGGACTCGGCATCACCGTCACCACCTCCACCGGCGCCGTGCTCTTCTCCACCTCCGAACAGGCCGGAACGCGCCCATCCCCACCCGATTATCCTGGGCAGGGCGATGGAGAATGGATAAAACAACCCCTCCTCGGCCAGCGCATGCTCTGGATCGGCCCGGTCGCGCCCAACCAGCGTGCCCTCGGCCGCATCGTCATTCGCCGCCTGCGCGAAGGCGTCCAACGCTCGCTCGATCAGGCCGACGCCACCGCCCCGCACGGATCCGCCCGTGTCCAGGCCCTCAACGCCCTCCTCCAGCCCGGCCCTGGCGTTTCCGCCGACCAACTCGCCGCCAACGCCGTCCGGGCCGGCCTCCCGGCGGGCGCCCACCTGCGCGTGGCCCTCCTTCAGCCAGGCGACCACGACCAGGACGCCCGCCGCCGCCTGGCCGCCTTCGGCGCCCTGCACGACGCCGGGACGATCGATGGCCTCATCGCCGAAATCGTCACCGTCCAGGAAAACCGCCCTCGCACCATCATGGTGTCGCCCAGCGGCCCCGCATCGCCCGCCCACATCGCCGTCTCGGCCGCCATCCCATTCGCCCGTCACCTGCCGGAAGCCGTTCGCCAGGCCCGGTACATCGCTGGCCTCCAGCAGCGCGGGATGATCGAGGCCAACGAAGTCCACTTCGACGACGATGTCCAGCTTGGCGCATTCCGCCTGCTCTACGATCAGTGGGGAACGCCGGAACAGCGTCGCTATATCGAGCACGTCGTCGGCGACCTCCTCCGCGAAGACCGTCGCGGCCAGCTCCGCGAAACCCTCCTCGTCTACCTTCAGCATGGCGGCGCCCAGCGTGCCACCTCGGAACGTCTCGGCATCCACCGCAACACGCTCACCTACCGCATGCGCCAGATTCGCGAATTCCTCAGCCTCGACCCCGACGACCCCACCGGCCGTCTCGGCATCCACCTCGCCCTCCTCGGCGCCGAACTCCCCCCAGCTCCACCCCGGCTCACCTGACCTGTCACTCACCTCAAGAGATACGACACCTTTACCCGTCATCCTGAGCGTAGCGAAGGATCGCCGGACGAAGTCCTTCCGCCGTCAGGCGGTGCCCCGTGCTCAAACCACAGCGTCGCTCACCCCCCATAATGCGTCACGAAGATGCGTATAGTCGGATCCTCGTTCATTCTGGTCCATTCCATTCACGCGCGGAGAGTGTCTGCCCGAGCCACCCACGCCTACCCGCCTTCAAGCCAACGCCTACCGTCATTGGCGGCGAAGCTCGTCGCCAGTGGCGGAGGTTCCACCGCCTCGCCCCAACAGCGGGCTTCTGGTGAGCAATGAAGGCACTGGCGGCATGCGTGTGCCCGAACAAGCGGAAATGTATGGATCGACTGCCCGCGCCAGCGGGGCCGTCGATCCTCTACCCGCGCACCGGCTCAGACCATCGAGGCCTTCCCGTTTCGCGATGAAGCCCGCGTCTTTGGCGTATGGCGGCACGCATTTTCCCCGCTTCAGGACGTTCTCTTGTAGGGTCCGACCAGCCTGTGCTGAGCGTCAGCGAAGTACCGCACCCGGAACGGCCGGCGACATCACGCTCACCATCCGCCCCAAAACCCCCGAAACGACACCATGCACACCACCAATCCTGTCCGCATCCACACTCCGTACGTACAATACAGCCAACTCCCATGTTTCCATCCTCACTCCTATGCTATAGTGTACGTACACAACGTGCAGCCGCTGCCGGTGATTGGGCTACTCACCTGCCTGCGCACTGCTCCGCAATGTGTTTCTCGCACGCCTGGACTGCGCTGGCGACCAGGAACTCTTTCGCAGTCACTCACCCGATGCGGCCCGCCCAGCCAGCAACGGAGGTCATCACGATGGCATTCGATTCACGTCCAGGTGGTCACCAGGCCAGCCGCTCATCCCAACCCGGTCCCCCTCCCGCCCCTCGTCCATCCGGACAGGAATGGAATGCCCTGCGCGAAGACGGTATCCAGTGGGAAGGCCAGGTGCTGCTCGCCGGATCGGGAATCGACATTCCCGCCTTCCTCGTGCTCACCGGCTCCCGCCTGCTCCTTTTCAGCAACGGCCAACCCGCCCTGGAAGCCCCGCGCGCCTGGCTCCGGCCCGAGCCCAAGCTGCTCGCGGCCGACGCCGTCCGCCTCTCCATCACGCCTCACGGCGCCACCGGGTCGGCCTCCGATACCGATCGCATCACCATCAGGGTGCGCGACGGACGCGGCGAGGCAGCCCGCCTCGTCAGTTCCATTACTGGGCGCATCGTCTCCCCGCGCGAAGAGCGGGGCATCACCCGCTCCGAGGCGCCCGCCGCCTGGACCAACACCGTCGGCGCCGCCTCTCCCATGGCCCTGCCACCGCTTCCCGATTTCGACGACGATCCCGCGCTCGCCCGCGCCACCCGGTCGTGGCCCCCGGTCGAACAGGACGCCGTCAAGCCAGCCCCCCCGCCAGCCCAAATGGCCACTCCGGCCCCGTCGATTTCCACCTGGGTCTCCGAACACCTCGACGACGAAGCCCCGGCTTCCCCGGCGACGCATACCAACCAACCCGCCGGGGCGACGCCCGCTCCGGACGATCATCGCCAGTTCAACCGCGGTCTGGTCTGGGGTCTGCGTTCGCTCATCCTCGCCGTGCTCGTCGGCACGGCCGTCTACTTCGGTCACGACCGCCTGCCACAGGACCTCACCTTCCAGCTTCCGGCCGCCGTCCAGGACCGGTTCGGCCTGGGTGACGACGAGGAACCGCCAACCGATGTGAGCC
Organism: uncultured Sphaerobacteraceae bacterium; assembly: GCA_964622205.1. Classification (GTDB taxonomy): domain Bacteria; phylum Chloroflexota; class Chloroflexia; order Thermomicrobiales; family UBA6265; genus JACCYX01. The sequence goes on along the minus strand of CAZUPA010000031.1, from coordinate 17,117 downwards.
AGGTGCCCGTGGATTCACCGGGCACGGGTTCGACTGGACAGGAACCCACCGCCACCTCCCCGTCCTCGGACGGCACCAGTGGGGCCAGCAACGCCGAAGACGTCAACGAGCAGGGCCTCGGCGGCAACAATGGCGAGATCACCCCGGCCGATCCCGGCATCGGTGAGTACCAGGACGACGAGCCCACCAGCGAACCCGAGGTAGAGGTCCCGGCGACCGAGGAACCTGCCACCGACCCGGAAACCGGCGATGGCAACGACATACCGGGTCGCCAGGATCCCGTCGAGGATCCAACCGAAGAGGTGGTCACCCAGGAACCCGCCACCGAAGAACCGGCGACGGAACCGGTCGCGACCGAAGAGCCAGCCACCGAAGCGCCGACCGAGCCGCCCGTTACCGAGGAACCGGCCACCGAAGCGCCAACCGAACCGCCTGTGACCGAAGAGCCGGTAACCGAAGAACCAACCCAGAAACCTGTCACCGAGGAACCGACCGAGATTCCGGCGACCGAAGAGCCAACCGAAATCCCGGCCACCGGGGAACCAACGGAAGTACCCGCGACCGCGACACCCACGGAGGAGCCTGCCACCGAGGAGCCGACCGAGATCCCGGTCACCGAGGATG
>CAZUPA010000031.1:0-16393 GCA_964622205.1 uncultured Sphaerobacteraceae bacterium | reverse complement strand
CCCACGGAGGAGCCTGCCACCGAGGAGCCGACCGAGATCCCGGTCACCGAGGATGCATCCACACCGGAACCGACCCTCGAGTCCCAACCGCCCAGCGTCAATCCCGATATCCCACCGGGTCAGGAAGTGGTTAGCGGGCAGTTCCGGTACACCGTCACCGGCGTCTCGCGCGGCGAGACCATCGCCGAACTCCCCGACCTCGCTCCGGTCGAAACCGGCGAGTGGGTCGTCCTCACCGTCGCCGGCCAGAACGTGAGCGATGAACAGCAGGTCTTCGACATGAGCCAGTTCCAGCTCCATGCCGACGGCCAGGAAGTCCTCCTCGATGTCGGAAACGGCTGGGTCAGCGGCCTGCTCGGCCAAACCCCAGCCTATGGCAACACCGACGCCATTCTCTGGGCATCGGGCGAAGGCCACGAGTTCACGCTCACCTTCCTCGCCCCGCGCGGCGTCGAATCGCTCACCCTTGTCGCCGGTGACCAGGTGATCGACCTCACCGCCAGCACGAGCTCGGCGTCACCGGTCGGCTCTGGCGCCGCCCCGACTGAATCGGCGGAATCCACCTCCATCGAGGCGACCGTCGTCGGGGTGATCGATGCCGAAACCATCGTTATCGAGATCGATGGCGTCCGCCAAACCGTCCGCTACCTCGGGATCGATGTCCCGACCGGCGATGACTGCTTCGCCGGCGAAGCCACCGAAGCGAACCGCTCGCTCGTCGAAGGCCAGGTCGTCCGCATCGAACGCCAGGCCACCGATGTCGACGCCCAGGGCAACTGGGTCCGCGATGTCTGGGTCACCGCCGAAGATGGCGGCCAGGTGCTTGTTTCCGAGGCGCTCGTCTCCGAAGGCGCGGCCACGGCCGGCATCAGCGAACCGAATACCCGCTTCGCTGGCTGGCTCCTCGGCTCCGAATCCTCCGCTCGGGCGGAAGGCATGGGCCTGTGGGCAGCCTGCGGCGAGGATGGCGAAGCCACCGCGCCGGACACGGCCGGGGATCGGCTCCAGCCGATCGCGCCGGTAACCCGGCACGGCTTCCGCTAACCTCCCGCGGCTATCGCGACCACCCATCGGCTCCGGAACGTTCCGGAGCCGGTGTCGTGTCCGCTGGATTGTGGACTTCGCCACATCGGGGTAGCATCTGCTTGATACCCCGGTTTCACGCCGGGCCGCGATCCACCCTTCCCAGGAGAAACCACCCACACCATGCGAGGAATCGGCATTTTCAGCGGCAGCGCCCACCCCGACCTGGCGGCCGAGATTTGCGCACGTCTCGAAATCCCGCTCAACCAAACCAGCATCACCCGCTTCAGCAACGATTGCCTCCAGGTTCAGTTGCAGGCGAACTGCCGCGAGCAGGATGTCTACATCATCCAGCCGCTGTGCCCGCCGGTGCAGGAAAACGTGATGGAACTGATGCTCATGCTCGACGCCGCCCGCGGCGCGTCGGCCGCCCGCATCACCGCCGTCATCCCCCACTACGCCTATGCCCGATCCGACAAGAAGGACGCCCCCCGCATCTCCATCAGCGCCCGCCTCGTAGCCGACCTCATCAACACCGCCGGCGCCGACCGCGTGCTCACCATGGCCCTGCACGCTCCCCAGGTCCACGGCTTCTTCAGCGTCCCGGTCGACCACCTCAACGCCCTCGGCGTCCTCGCCGAGCACTTCCTGCAACAGGACCTCACCAACACCGTCGTCGTCTCGCCAGACCTCGGCAACGCCAAGAACGCCACCCAGTTCGCCCGTTCCCTCAATCTCCCGGTCGCCGCCGGCAGCAAGCAGCGCCTGGCCGACGACAAGGTCGTGATCGACGCCATCGTCGGCGATGTCCGCGGCAGGAACGTCATCATCCTCGACGACGAAATCGCCACCGGCGGCTCCATCCTCGAACTACTCCGCAAGCTCCACGAACTCGATGTCCAGCGCATCTCGCTCGCTTGCACCCACGGTCTGTTCACCGGCAAGGCCATCGAACGCCTCGCCTCCCGCGATCTCCACGAAATCGTCACCACCAACACCGTCCCGGTGCCGCCGGAGAAGCGACTCCCCAATATGACCGTGCTCTCCATCGCCCCACTCATGGGCGAAGCGATCCACCGCATCCACCACGGCGAATCCGTCTCCAGCCTCTTCACCCATTCCTTTTAGCCCAACCTCACCAAGGCAGCGAAAAAGCAAGCTCCGCTCCTTGCAGAATTCATGGGTCCGGTATCCGGTGAAACCACCTCATTTCACCCGCGATGGCCTCTACCTAATTTGCCCTCGACGCGTTGACTTGGGGAGGCACGGCTCCCATAATCCAGATATCCGGGACCGTGGCGTGGCGCGTCTTGCAAACTGAATAGCAGACAGGGGAGAAAGCAATGGTCGACCTGCAGGTGACGACTCTTGACGGGGCAACCTCTACCCTCGGCGATGCACGTGTAGGCGAACTGCGCACGACTGTGCGAGGCTGCCTGATTCTTCCCGGTGACGAGGAGTACGATCGGGCGCGGCACGTCTGGAACGGCAACATCGACCGCCGGCCCGCGCTCATCGTGCGCTGCGCCGGCGTCTCCGACGTTATCGCGGCGGTCAACTTTGCGCGGGACAACCATCTTGTTCTCGCGGTGCGAGGCGGCGCGCATAGTGCGGCCGGGCATGGTACCTGCGACGGCGGCATCGTCATCGACCTGGCGCCGATGAAGGGCATCTGGGTTGATCCGCAACGGCGAATCGCGCGGGCCCAGGCTGGCGTCCTGTGGAAGGAGCTTGACGCCGAGACGCAGGCGTTCGGGCTGGCGACAACCGGCGGAGTGGTCTCGAATACAGGCATCGCCGGGCTGACGCTGGGCGGTGGGCTGGGCTGGCTAATGGGCAAGCATGGATACAGCGTTGATAACCTGCGTTCGGTGGACGTGGTCACCGCCGACGGGCGCTTCCTGACGGCGAGTGCCGACGATCATGCCGACCTGTTCTGGGGGCTGCGTGGTGGAGGTGGCAACTTCGGGATCGTGACGTCGTTTGAGTATCAGCTGCACGAGGTCGGGCCGATCATCCTGGGTGGGCTGGTGATCCATCCGCTCGACCAGGCCCAGGAGGTGTTGCGGTTCTACCGCGAATTCTCCAGCGATCTGCCGGACGAGGCCGAGGCCTACGCAGCACTCCTGACCACGCCTGATGGCCATCCGGTCGTCGCGCTCGTTCTGGGCTACAACGGTCCCATTGAAGAGGGCGAACAGGTGTTGGCCCCGGCGCGGCGGTTTGGCACGCCGTTGGCCGATCTCGTTCAGCCGATGCCCTATGTCGCGCGGCAGGCCATGATGGACGAAGGCAACGCGGTACATGGGATCCACCGCTACTGGAAGTCCGGCTTCAACGAAACGATCAGCGATGAACTCATCGACGTGCTCATTGATGGGGCCCGAATGTTCAGCTCACCGTTCAGCGCGATCTTGATCTTCAATATCCATGGGGCCGCGACGCGCGTGCCGGCGGGCGCGACAGCGGTCGGGCTGCGGGGGAACAAGTGGGACTTCAATGTGATGTCGCAGTGGATCGACCCTGCCGAGTCGTCTCAACACATCGCCTGGACGCGCGAGTTGTGGGGGCGGATCGAGCCACTGATCTCAGGGACTGCCTACGTGAACCATATCGCGGGCGATGACAGTTCGCGAAAAATAAGGGCATCGTTCGGGGAGAACTACGATCGACTGGTTGCGCTGAAACAACAGTACGATCCAACGAACCTGTTCCGGCTCAACCCGAATGTGAAGCCCGAGGAGTGATCGGCGAGACCGTTCCGGATCGGCTCATTTCTGCCTTCCCCTTGGCGAGCTGTCCTTCATTTTGTCCTAGTAGTCTGTCATGCGTGATGTGCGACCGTATGGGGGGAGGCGGTAAACTGGGACACCGTCTCTCCGTCCCGCGTCAGGAGCCCCGCCATGCGCCTCGCTCGCTGGATGGGCTCGTCCCCGAAGCAGATATACGACCTGCGCGTCGCCGAAGAGCGAATTGGGAACGAGATCCGCAACACGATTCAGCCAGTAACTGTTCAGAATTGTGGGGGCGGTGAGGATGTCGTATGCCTCTCGACACAAGATGATGGGCACATCGCCTCGCGACCCCACAGGATAGAGACCTTCAAGCGCCGTGTTCGAAACTCGCCCCCTCAAACGTGAACACTTACTTCAGCCAGAATCCGCCTCGACTACCGTCACGTCGTAGACGGCGGGCTCATCCCTTCACCGAACCCGCCGTCAACCCGGCGATGATGTGCCGCTCCGCCACCAGGTAGAACGCCACCGCCGGAACCAGCGCCAGCGTCACGTACGCCAGCACCCGCGCCCAATCGGTCGCCCACTCTCCCTGGAACTGCTGCACGCCCAGCGGCAACGTGTACAACCGCTCGCTGTTCAGCACCACCAGCGGTAGGAAGAAGTTGTTCCAGCTTCCCACCATCGCGATCACCGCCACCGCCGCCAGCGCCGGGCGTACCAGCGGCAGCAGGATGCGCAGGAGGAACTGAAGCGGCGTCGCCCCATCCACGTAGGCCGCGTCCTCCAAATCCCGCGGCACCGCCGAGAAGAACGTTCGCAGCAGCAGGATGTTGAATGGCAGGCTGAACGCCACCTGTGGCAGGATTACGCCCCACAACGAATCGACCAGCCCGATCGACCGCAGCAGCAGGTAGAGCGGCAATATCGCCACCGGCAGCGGGAACAGCAGCCCCAGCACGAAGAAGTTGAACAGCGTCTCCCGCCCCCGGAACCGCATCCGCGAAAACACGAACGCCGCCGCGCTCGACAACGACAGCACGATCACCGTCGTCAGCAGCATCACGATCACGCTGTTGAGCGTCTTCTGCCAGAACGGCCACGTCGTGATGATGTCCGTGTAGTTCGACACAATCCAGGGTTGCGGCAGCCCGCCCGGCCGGTTCTGCAGATCGGCGTTCGTCTTGAACCCGCCGATCACCGCCACCGCCAGCGGGATAATCACCACGCCCGCCACCACAACCAGCGCGGCGTACCTGGCCACCATCCACGCCGAAATCCTGGTTCTGTCCTTCGGAGTCTCCGCGCCACGCGCGTTCATCGGCGCCGTCGCCATCAGGTCAGCGCTCCTTCCAGGTCGCGGCGCATCACGAACCGCTGGTACAGGATCGAGAACACAAAGCAGATCGCGAAGATCACCAGCGACACCGCCGCCCCATATCCAAGCTGGAACCGCGTGAATCCATGCGTGTACATATAGGTCGCCATTGTGCTGCTGGCGTTCACCGGACCGCCCTTGGTCATGATCCAGATCAGGTCGAAGAATTGCAGCGACCCCAGCACCGAGAAAAACACCGATACCCGCACCGTCGGTCCCAGCAGCGGCAGCGTGATATCGCGCAGCACCCGCATCGGCGATGCGCCATCGACTCGCGCCGCGTCTTCCAGTTCCGATGGGATGTTCTGCAAGCCGGCGAGGTACAGGATCATGTGGAACCCGAAGAACTTCCACGTAATCACCGCGAAGATCGCGTACAGCACCGTGTTCGTATCCGCCAGCAGCGCCTTCGATTCGTAGCCCGGCCAGACCGCCCCGAGGAAGTTGTTCATCAGGCCATTCTGCGGCCGGTAGATGAACGTCCACACCACCCCCGTGATTACTTCCGACAGCACGTAGGGCAGGAAGAAGATCGTCCTGAACGCCGCCCGCCCCGGAATGTTGTCCCGAATCAGCAACGCCACCGCCAGCGCGATCGGCAACTGGATCACCAGCGACAGCACGATCAGCGTGAAGTTGTGCCGTACCGCCATCCGGAACGCCGTGTCGGAGAGGATGCGGTCAAAGTTCTCCCAGCCGACGAAGTCGTCCATCGGACCCAGCCCGTTCCAGTCGTACATGCTGTACCAGACAGCCCGGATCATGGGGTACAGCACGAACAGGACGTAGACGAGCAGCGCGGGCAGCACCAGCGCGGTAATCGTCAGCGTGTTCCGCCACCGGCCCCCGCGCGAGCCTTCCCTCGCCACCGGGGGACCGGCGGCGGTCGTCCGCAGAGCGGGTTGCATTCAGGAACTCCCCCTTGCCAGGTACGGCGAGCAACGCGCCGCTGAGTCGCGGGGTCAGCCCGCGACCCATCTCCGGCGACAACCGGTGGCGGCAGCCGTCGCTCCCGCCACCGGCGCTCGATCAGCCCCCGGCTTCCATCGCGAACGAGGCCTCGATCGCCTCGGCCGCGCCCTCCGGCGTCTGCGATCCCGCCACCAGCGCCTGCGACTCGTCGTTCACCACGCCACCCACGGCGGGCGGCAGGAACTGGTCGTAATAGAGCTGGAAGTAGCCCGCCTCGGCCAGGTAGTCCATGATCGGCAGCAGGTTCTCGTCGGTCACGGCCTCCGCCGCCGCGTTCACTCCCGGCGGCACGGCGAAGCCTTCGGCCGCCCAACTCGACTGCATCTCCTCGCTCGTCAGGAACCGCACGAAGTCCACCGCGATGTCCGGCGCGTTGGCGCCCACCGCGAACCCGTTGCCGCCGCCCAGCACGTCGTTCGGCTCGCCAGCGCCGCCTTCAACCTCCGGGAACGGGAACCAGCCCAGGTCGGCCCGCATTTCGGCCGAATCGTCCAGGTTGGCGTCCAGCGCCCCCGAGGGGAACCAATGGCCCATCAGCATCATCGCCGCCCCGCCATTGGCGTACACCAGCCCCGAATCGGGCCAGGTCGCCCCCAGGAACCCATCCTGGAACGGTTCGAGTTCCGCGAGCTGGATCAGGTCGGCCCCGGCCTTCACGAATGGCTCGTCGGCGAACGATCCCTCGCGCGTGTAGGCCGCATCGAACGCCGCCTTGCCGCCGTTGCGGATCGCCAGGTACACCCAGTAGAAATGCACCGGCCACTTGTCGCCGCCGCCGAGAGCGATTGGGGTGATCCCGGCCGCCTTCAGCGTCTCCACCGCCGCCAGCAGTTCGGTCCAGGTCGCGGGCGGCGCCTCGATTCCCGCCTCCGCGAACTTCGACTTGCTGTACCAGAACCCCACCAGGCCCAGGTTCCACGGCACGCCGTAGTTCCGGCCCTCGTTCGCCCACAGCCCGAGTCCCGACTGGCTGAACGACTCGCCCCAGCCATCGGCCGCCAGCGCATCGGTCAGGTCGCGCACCAGCCCGGCCTCGGCGTACTGGTACAGCACGCCGCCTCCCCAGCTCTGGAACACGTCGGGCGGATCGCCCGACTGCATCACCGTGGTCAGCCGGGCCTTGAACGCCTCGTTCTCCAGGATCGTGATCTCGATCTCGACTCCTGGATTCGCGGCGACGAATTCGTCGGCCGCCGCCTGCATCAACGCCGCCTGATCCTCGTTCGTCGTGATATGCCACCACCGGATCAGGGTGGAATCCTGGGCCGCCGCCCCGGTTACGCGAAGTCCGGCCGCGGTGGACACCGCGAGCGCGGAGCCGCCTGCGATAAGGTGTCGACGGGTAGCGTGCATGGTCATCCTGTCCTTCCTGGAAATGAAACCCTGGCGCGCCAGAACCGGCGCGGTTCATCTACCCCTTCTGGAATACGAATCGTGTTGGCGCATCTCTCCCTTCTCCAGTCGCGAATCGGTTGTGTCCCGGGTCCAGCAGGCTCGGGTCTGTGCCAGGCCGTGCTGGAACGAACGTGGTAAACGGGTGGTTCAGGCGGTTATCGGGCGGCAGGTCTCGCGCACAATCAGTTCGGTCGGCAGCTCCACGCGCACTCGCGGGGTGTCCGGATCGCTGATCGATTCCAGCAGCATCCGCGTCGCGCGCTTCCCCATCTCCCGCATCGGTTGCCGCACCGTCGTCAACGGCGGCGCCGTCCATTGGGCGTCCGGGATATCGTCGAATCCAATCACCGAGATATCGTCCCCAACCATCAACCCCGATGTCCGGATCGCATCCATCACGCCGAAGGCCGATACGTCGTTGGCGGCGAAAATCGCCGTGGGTGGGTCTGGTAGTCGAAGCAGTTCCTGGGTCAGGCTGTAGCCGAGCGACCGGTGGAAATCGCCCCTCTTCACGAGCTCGGGAACGTGGGGCAACCCGGCCTCTGTGAGCGCCTCGTCGCAACCGGCCAGCCGCTCGCGGGCGCAATCCATCTCCATGTTCCCGGTGATGATGCCGATCCGCCGGTGCCCGAGTTCCAGCAGGTACTGGTAGGCCGCCTTCGCCCCTTCCCGGTTCGTCGCCCCCACCGAAGGTCCCTCCCGGTCCAGCCCTTCGTGATCGATCAGGATGAACGGGAAGCCGCGCCGTTTGATCGAGTCGACGTAGGCCTCCGGCGCCATTGGCAGCACCATGAGAAGGCCATCGGTGAGCCCGTTCGTCAGCGAGGTCACGAATACCGATTCCCGCGTCTTGCGCTGGTGCGTGGTGTACAGCATGAGGTCGTAGGACGCCGCCGCCAGCTCTTCATCGATCCCCTTCAGGATCTCGCCGATGTAGCTCGTATCCAGGTCGGGCACCAGCAGGCCGATCACCTGCGTCCTCCCCCCGGCCAGCACCCGCGCCTGCCGGTTAACGGTGTAGCCAATCCTGGTCATCGCTTGCATCACGCGTTCCCGCGTCTGCGCACTGACGTATCCCTTGCCATTCACCACCCGCGAAACGGTCGCGAACGACACGTTCGCTTCCTTCGCCACATCGATGATGGTGACCCGGTCGTTGGGACGATTCTGGCTCATGAATGCTCCATCGGAACGGCGGGCAGACGGCCTCCGCTTGTGAAAGCGTTTGCAGACATGGATGCACGACGTCGCGGATTCGTGCCTGTGTCAGGGAATCGATGTGGAAACGTTGTCAGATTCCTGCAAATTATCATGCCGATCGCCCCACGTCAAGCGCTGGCTCACGGCCACGCAAAAAAACCGCCCAGAAACGTTCCGTTCCCCGGTGAGGGCCGGCGCCCGGAGCGTGGGCGGCGAACGATTGAGTGCATGCGCCGGCTCGGCTCGCCGAGGCGGAAACACGGTGCCTGTCGGGCGAGAGGGGTTCGGCGTGCATGGAATCCGCCGGTCCCGTCCGATAATCCCCGGATTTTCGAGCCTTCAATGGATAATGTCCTGTACAATGCCTCGATTGACACAGTCAATGGGTCCCACCGAACAAGCCACTTTCTCTCCTGGAGAGACCGAGGACGACTCACGATGCCGAACGAAGTCGACATCCGCGCCCCCGCCGCCTCAGACCAGCCGTCCGCCGAGCATGTCGGGCATGGTCCCGCCCTCACCTCGTTCATCGGGCGTTCCACTCAACTGGCCGGCATCGCCGCGCTGCTGAAGGACGCCAGCGTGCGCCTGCTCACGCTGACCGGCCCCGGTGGCGTCGGCAAGACCCGGCTCGCCGAAATGGCCGCCATCCAGGCCCAACCGCTTTTCGCGAACGATGTCCATTTCGTCTCATTCGCCTCGGCCGTGGACCGCGCCCGCCTGCCCCTCATCCTCGCCGAGGCATTTCGCATCCAGTCGGCCGGCAACGAGTCGATCGAGTCGCGGCTGCTCGATCACCTGCGCGACCGCAAGGCCCTGCTCGTGCTCGACAACCTCGAACACCTGCTGCCCCTGCCTTTCCTCGCCCGCCTGCTCGGCTCCTGTCCCGGCCTCACGATCCTGGCCACCAGCCGCGAGCGCCTCCGGCTTTCCGGGGAATTCGAGTACGTGGTCCCACCGATGGAACTCCCGGAAAATAACGACTTCGCCAGCCCGCACGGCATCGAACAGGTCGAAAGCGTCGCCCTGCTGGTCGATCGCACCCGCCAGGGGGCGCCGGACTTCCAGGTCACGCACGAGAATCTCGAATCGCTTGTCGAAATCTGCACCCAGTTGGACGGCCTGCCGCTCGCCCTCGAACTCGCCGCCGCCCGCCTCAAGGTCTTCTCGCCGCCCGACCTGCTGGAGCATCTCCAGCACCGCCTCGCGCTCCTCACTGGCGGCCCGATGGACCGCCCCATGCACCAGCGCACCATCCGCGACACCATCGCCTGGAGCTTCGACCTCCTTGGCGAGCGCGAACAGGCCGTCTTCCGCCGGTTGGGCATCTTCGTCAGCGGATTCACCATGGAAGCGATGGCGGCGGTGTGCATGGCGCCCGCCGCGGGGGTGCCGGCCTCGATCGAAGCCGTCGACATCCTCACATCGCTCGTGGACAAGAGCCTGGTCCAGCGCACCCGCCGCGAGGAGGGCAAACCGCGCTTCCACCTGATCGAAACGGTGCGCCACTTCGCGCTGGAACATCTCGAAGCGGCCAGGGAACACGACGAGGTCGCCAATCGCCACGCCGCCTGGTACGTATCGAAGGCCGAAGCGATCGCCCCCCTCCTGATCGGACCGGACCAGGCCGAACTCTCCAACATTCTCGACCTCGAACTCGACAATGTCCGCCTCGCCCTGCGCACCCTCCGGGATGCCGGGGACATCGAGTCCATGACCCGCCTGGCCGGCGCCATGTGGCGATTCTGGCGGCTGCGCGGCATGCTCGCCGAGGGCCGCGCCTGGTTCGAAATCGTGCTCGATCCACCCTGCCGGGAGTCGCTTTCCGCCGATCTCCAGGCAAGTTCCCTGTTCATGGCCGGTTGGCTCGCGCTCGAACACGGCGATACCGATACCGCCACCCGGTACGGCGATGCCTCCCTGGCCATCGCCCAGGCGGCGAACGACGACAACAACGCTGGCCTCGCGCTCCGCCTGCTCTCCATCATCGACAGCCGCCACAACCGGCGGGAACAAGCCTGGGAACGCATGAAGGAGTCCGCAGCCCGCCACCGCCGGGCCAACGACGCCAACAACCTGGCGGGCGCCCTCAACAACCTCGCCATCCTCGCGCTCGATGTGGGCGACTACGGCCAGGTGATCGAGTATTGCACCGAGTCCCGCGATAGGTTCAGGGAACTCGGCAACCTCTACGGCGCGTCCCACAGCATCGACACCATGGGCATCGCCCTCTACTGCACTGGCCGCTTCGAGGAAGCAATGGTCTGCTGCCACGAATCGCTGGCCATCGACCGCACCCTCGTCGATGTTCGCGGGCTGGCCGTTTCGCTCGACCATGCCGGGAAGTGCGCCCGCGCCCTCGGCGACCTCGAGTTCGCCTGGAACGCCCACGCCGAATCCCTGCCCTACCGCCAGGAGGTCGGCGATCCCGCCGGCCTTCTCGTCTGGCTCGAAGCGATGGCCCTGTGGATGGCCGCCGTCGGCAACGCCGAACTCACCGCCCAGGCCATCGGGGTCGCCGAGGTCACCAGGGTCGCCACGTCCAGCCCATTGCAGGTCCACGAGGAAGCGGATCATCGCCAGGCCGAATCCGAGGCTCGCGCCGCGCTGGGCGACCAGGTCTACGAGCGGCTGGTGGCGCGCGGGCGCTGGATCAGTCTCGACGACATGATCGCCCAGCTCTCCGCCGCCGCCCCGTCGTTGCTGGAGACCTCCACCGCGGATACCAGTCTGGTCATCGACCATCTCGCCGCACTTCACGCCCTCACCCCGCGCGAAATCGATGTCCTCACCCTGCTTGGCCGCCGCTATACCGACAAGGAAATCGCCGGCACACTTTCCATCAGTCCTCGCACCGTCGCGCGTCACGTCTCCGGCGTTCTCGGCAAGCTCGATGTTCGCACCCGCCGCGAGGCGGCCGCCCTCGTCGAAGCCAGCGAATCGGGAGGCGCGTAGAGACCGGATCAACTGACTTGGGTAATACCTGACCACGAGTGTGATGGATCGCGGATGAATTTGCGTAGTTCCTGCCGATGCGGCCAGTGAACGCGTCATTCACGATGGAACCATCGACCGGTGCGCGGCCCGGCCTCTCGTTCGAACAGGGATAGACCATGCAGCAATCGGCAGCACAAATGGTGGCCCGGGCGCGGGCCCAGGTACGGAAACTCTCGCCCGATCAGGTGGCGCTCGCCTTGATCCACAAGAGCGCCCGGTTGATCGACGTCCGCGAGGAGTCAGAGATCGTCGCCGATGGGCGGATCGTCCCATCACATCATGCGCCACGGGGCATGCTGGAATTCCACGCCGACCCAAGCAGTCCCGACCATCAGGACGCGTTCGAAATGCACGCGAGCCTGATCGTCGTCTGCTCGAACGGCGCGCGGTCAGCGCTCGCGGCCCACACACTCCAGCAACTGGGGTTCGAGGATATCGCGCACATGGAAGGTGGCCTGGCCGCCTGGATTCGTCACGGCTTCCCAATCGACCGCGCCAGGGGCGCATGAATCACCTTCACGGAAAAAGGACCGATGCATGAAACTGTCCAAACCTTCTTCCCGCAACCGGCACTGGCTGGCGTTCCTGGTCGCCACCTTGCTGATCGCGTCGCTGAGCGCGCCATGGCAACTGGCCACCGCGCAGGATGGCGACGACCTCACCGGAACCAGCCAGGACACCGGCGAGGAAGCTCCCCAGGAATCGGCGCCCACCGAGCCACCGGCCATCCCCACCGAGGCGCCACCGACGGTCGAACCCACGCTTCCGCCCGAACCAACCACCGCGCCACCGCCAACCACCATCGCCGAGCCTGAGGCGACCAACCCACCCGCCGAGCCCGAAATGCGCGCGGCGAACGACGACCAGCCCGGCAGCCTCGATGTCCACTACCGGATCTGCCCGCTCGGAACGGACCTCCTCACCGCCGAGCTTGAGACCATCTGCTCCGAACTGGGCGAGGCCAACTTCGAGCTGACCGGAACCGATCCGGGATCGACGTACATGAGCGGTCAGCGATCGACCGGCGGCATGGCCGAATTCGCCTTCGTTCCTCCCGGCGCCTATCGAATCAGCCTGCCTGGGCTCCCCGGCTGGCCGATGGCCGCCTGGTGCGATGTTCTGGAGTCGCTCGACCCGGATCGCGGAAACACCCGTCCCTACACCCAGCGCAACCTGCCCAACGCGTCGCTGGACATCGAAATCGGCCCGGCCGAAACCATCAGTTGCCGCTGGTTCGCCATCGACCCCATGGAATCCGGCGACATCGCCCTCACCGCGTTTGTCTGCCCCAGCGGCCTCGAAACGATTCGCTACGACCACCGGGACCTGGTCACCGGATGCGCCGAGCCGTTCGATCCTATCGGACTTGGCGTCGTGGGCGGCCAGCAAGGCGTCGATGAATGGGTCTACACCAATCCGCCATCCAGCCCGGAATGGCCGAACGGCGCGCTGCTGCCGGACCTGCCAACCGGCCCGTACAACGTGTATGTCGACCTGCCGGAGGACCTTGTTCTCGCCAGCGTCTACTGCCGTGCCGTCGGCATCGACAGCGATAACCCACAGGTTCCCTTCGAAACGACATCGTTCGATATCCGCGAGCAACCCCGTGTCGATGTCCAGCTTGCCGCCCACACTCGCCTGGAATGCCATCTCTTCATCGAGCACAACCTCTCGATCGAACTGGAACTCGTGAAATACTCCTGCCCCGATGGCATGGATATCGGCAACGCTTCCCATTCCAGCCTGCGCGAGTCGTGCTCGTACCTGATGGACCCGGTCGAATTCCTCATCACCTCCGGCCCGCTGGAAGAATCCATATACACCGATGAGGGCATGGCGGGCCTGTATCCGGTCCCCTCTGGCGATGTCACCATCCGGGAAATCACCCCCAAATCGACCCGCCTTGCCGCGGTCTACTGCGCCATCGTCCCGCTGAAAGACCACGACAACGATGCCTACGAGCCGGTCTGGGAATCGCTCACGCCCGATCCCTCCAGCAGCGTCCGCGTGACCACCGAGCCTCGCGACATCCTCGCCTGCGAGTTCTTTAACATCGCCACCGACGACGAAGAACAGGAACCCGGCTACGCCAGCGTCACCCTCACCAAGTACGCCTGCGGCCAGGAAATCGACTGGAACATGGCGTCCCACACCGACCTTCGCGAAGCATGCACGGCCGATCCGGGCGAGGTCGTCTACACCGTCACCGCCGGTGACCACCACGACCAGGCCACCATCGACCGGGATGCCATGGTCTATTTCCAGGACATCCCGACCCACTACGGTCCGGTCTCCGTCACCGAATACCTGTCTCCTGGTTCCGCGCTGGCGGCGGTCTACTGCACCACCGGCACGGATTACGCTTCCACCCCGTACACCGGCTCGACCATCGCCTACCCCCTCGAGGATGGCGATCGCCTAAGCTGCGACTTCTTCAACGAATTCGGCCAGCAGGTGGTGGACGACTATTCCGGCGAAGTCACCCTCTACAAGTGGACCTGCCCGGCGGACACGGGGTCCAGCCAGGCTCCGGTGGACTATGCGGACACTTGCACCACCCCAGGAGACGGCTTCGAGTTCGAACTTGAGGACGCGAACGGCTCCCGAACCGGCGAAACGCTCTCCGGCATGGTCCGCTGGGAGAACGTCGTCGCCAACGAAATGGGCAACATCTCGATCCGCGAATCCATTCCCGCCGGATACGGCACGCCGGTCGTCTCCTGCGAGGTCAACATCGATCCCCGCGCCACGGCCATGGCGTCACCAGCGGCCACCGATGGCGGTATCCTCCTCTCCCCGCCCATGGTTCAGGACTGGGAGTACACCTGCCACTGGTACAACATCCCCATCGAGCCAGGCTCCGTCACCCTCTACAAGTGGGACTGCCCGGAAGGCATCGAGATCGAGCGCACCCACGCCGCCTACCAGGCCTCCTGCGTGACCCCGCTGGATGGCGTCACCTTCTCCCTCGAATCCTCCGCCGGAAGCACGCCCGTGACCACCTCCGGCGGCGTCGCCTCCTGGACCGATGTACCGCTCGGCGTCGTCACGCTCACCGAAGACCTCCCGCTGGGCTATTCGCCGCAACCATACGTATCCTGCGCCACCATCGGCGAGAACACGCCGCCACTGACCTACTCCGTCGTCAACCACACCGTAACCATGTCGCTCGACACCTCCGGCCAGGAAGTCCGCTGCGACTGGTACAACCAGTACCTCGGCGCGGGTGAGATCACCGTCTACAAGTGGCTCTGCCCCGCCGGGTACGACTACACCGCCTGGCAGGCCGATCCGCGCAACGACTGCGGCACGCCGATGGGCAACGTCTCCTTCTCCATCGACGGACCCTCCGGAACCTACGAGTCCAGCACCAGCCAGAACGGCACGGTCACTTTCGGCACGCTCCAGCCCGGCACCTGGGAGGTCCGCGAAAGTGTCCCCTCCGGCATCACCGGCAGCTTCGTCTGGAACTGCGTCGGGCTCCGCACCAGTGCCGTTCATCCCGCGCCCCTGGCGACCGGCTCATCGCTCACCGTCACCGTGGCCGCTGGCGACCGCATCGCCTGTAACTGGATGAACGTTCCGCCATACGAGCCGGCGTACGGCTGGCTCTCGCTGAGCAAGTACCACTGCGCCACCGTCACCTACCAGTCGGACATCGACTGCTATCGCGGCGGAGCGGGCCACACCTTCGATCTGCAAACCTCCCAGGGCCAGTCGTGGGTGACGGTCGCCACCGCCACCACCAACAACGCGGGCCAGGTCACCTTCTCGTCGCTCCAACCCGGAGACTACCGGCTGGTCGAGCGCGGCTCCACGCCCTGCCTCATCAAGTCCAGCGTCATCACCCCGGGCGGCTACGTCGGAGTGAACGCTGGCGCCGGAACCACCGTCAATGTCTACAACTGCGGCACGCCCGTGCCGAAGGGCAAGACCCCGACCAAGTTCCCGAACACCGGCGTCGCTCCGGAATCGACCGAACCGCCGGCAACGACCCCGCCGGGCGGAACCGCCACCCTGCCCGCCATCGGCGCCATGCTCGGCATCGCCCGCTCCCGCCGGAACGTCCTCCGCGTGGCGTTCGGCGGCGCGGTCGTCACCTCCGGCGCGGCGCTGATGTCCAACAGGGCCTTCAGCGCCCAGGATATCGTCCCGCTCGACATCCCGGCCACCCCGGAAGCCTCGCCTTCCGTCGATCCCGGTTGCCTGCATCCCGCAACCCCCGAATCCGTCATCCCGGGCACGCCAGTCGCGTGTGCCCGGGGCGCGGTCCCCGTCCAGATCGCGATCCCGTCGATCGAGGTCGACGCGCCGATCGAATACCTGGACTTCATCGATGGCGAAATGGAGCAGCCGACCGGCGAGATCAACGTGGCCTGGTACAAGCAAACCGCCCGGCTCGGCGAAACGGGCAACATCCTGCTCGCCGGGCACCTGAACTGGTGGGGCGTACCGGAAGCGGTCTTCTTCCGCCTCGCCACCCTCCAACCGGGCGATCTCGTCGAGGTCACTGGGGACGACGGCGAGATCTATCGCTACATCGTCGACTGGATGGAGCCATTCCCGGCCGCCGATCCCCCGCCCGACGATGCGCTCGGCCCCACGGACAACGAGTCGCTCACGCTCATCACTTGCGGCGGTGAATGGGACGTCAGCGCCGCCGAATACAACCAGCGCTCGGTCGTCCGCGCCA
>CAZUPA010000030.1:8452-25893 GCA_964622205.1 uncultured Sphaerobacteraceae bacterium | reverse complement strand
TGACATCCCGGGCCAGATCGAGGTTATTCAATGGCCGTACATTCCGCCGAGCAGAAGTCAGTTGCTCCACGCGTCGATGAACCGGCGTCGAGCAACTTCTGGCGTGTATCCAAGCGCATTCTCGGGCGCGATTGGCCGGTAGGGTTCCTGTTCGTCGCTCCGACCGTGATCCTGTTGTTCGGACTGATTGGGTATCCGCTGTTCGACGCGTTGCGGATGAGTTTCTACAACGTGACGGGCGTAACCAACCGCGGATTCGTGGGGTTGGACAACTACCAGCGATTGTGGAGTGACGAGCGGTTCCGCGATTCGGTGGCGAATACCGTCAAGTTCGCGGTGTACTCGGTGTTCTTCAAGTTCTGGCTCGGGTTGCTGGCGGCCTGCATCCTGAACAGGGCGAACCTCAAGTTCAGCAGCGTGTTCACCGGCCTTGTCCTGTTGCCGTGGATCATTCCGGAAGTCGTGGCGGCGCTGACGTGGCGCGGGCTCTATGACCCGATCTTCGGTGGACTCAATGTGTTGCTGAAGCAACTGGGGATCATCGATACGGGAATCGTCTGGCTGGGTGATTACAACCTGGCGTTGCCATCGGTGATCGCTGTGAACGTGTGGAAGGGCATTCCGTTCTTCACGATCCTGTTCCTGGCTGGGCTGAAAGCGATCGACAAGGAACTGTATGACGCCGCGTCGGTGGACGGCGCCACGGGCATGCAGAAGTTCCGCGATATCACGCTGCCGGGTCTACGGTACGTGATTGTCGTGGCGTGTTTGCTCTCGCTGATCTGGACACTCAACGCGTTCGGCCTCGTGTATCTGATGACCGGCGGTGGTCCTGGTGGAGCGACGAGAATCTTCTCGATCCTGTCCTACGAGTATGCGCTTGGGCAGATGCGGTACAGCATGGGCGTGGCGGTCGCGATGGCGATCGTACCGGCCTTGCTGGTGATCATCGTGATCCTGGGCCGGTTCATGCGGGTGGACAACGACCAGCCGAACGAGAAACCGAACATCATGGCGCACATCATGTCGGTGGCGATCTGGCCGATTGGCAAGGTTGGCGAGCTGGTGGTCTGGATTCTGGGCATTGTCACATATCCGTTTGGATGGACGGCACAGAAAATCTCCGATGGTTTCCACGACTGGTACGTGAAAGGTGAAGACTCGCGGGAGCCGGGGTACAGAAGGCTCATGAGCAAGCTGGGCGACATTGGCGCCTACGTGACGCTGGGAACCCTGTTGCTGTTCCTCCTGTTCCCGTTCTACTGGGTCATCGTCACGTCGTTCAAGGGATCGGAGCAGATCCGGACGATGTCGTCGCCGTTCTGGCCCAACCCGTGGACGTTCGAGCATTACGATTACATGCTCACTCAATCGCAGTTTCCAACCTGGTTCTGGAACACCGTGCAAGTCGCGGTGGTGAGCACCCTGATCTCGGTGTTCGTGGCGGCGTTCGGGGCATACGCGATGGTTCGGCTGAAGTGGCGCGGGGCGGGCTTCGTGCAAACGGCGATCCTGTTCGCCTACCTGATGCCGACGGTACTACTGTTCATCCCGCTGTACCAGATATTCACGAACCTGAAGCTGATCAACACGATTTACGCGCTGATGATCGCGTATCCGACCTTCGGACTTCCGTTCGCGTGCTGGTTGCTGATGGGCTACTACCGATCGATTCCGAAGGACCTGGAGGACGCGGCGCTGGTCGACGGGGCCAATCACTTCCAATGCTTCGTGAAGATCGTATTGCCACTGACGCTGCCGGCGTTGCTGGCGGTGGCGCTGTTCGCGATCACGAGTTCGTGGAACGAGTTCCTGCTGGCATTCGTGCTGGTGTCCCCGGATTCCCAGCGGACGCTGCCGGTTGGATTAGGCAACATGGTGATTGGCGATATCTTCCCATTCGGGCAGATGTTCGCGGCGAGCATCATGACGGCGATACCGGTGGCGGTCATCTACATGGTGGCGCAGAAGTACATGGTGGCCGGTCTCACGGCGGGCTCGGTGAAGGGCTAGCAATCCGCCGGTACCCTGGAGAGAGACGCTCGCGACGTTCGATTCGCGGGCGTTTCTCCTACCCCTCCTCTTCCGGCTCCTGTTGCACGTAGAACCTGGCTCCCTCGAGCAGGTCGGGCGAGATGAGCTTGCCGGCTCCGGGATACATCGCTCCGCCAGCGGTCGTTTTGAGGCTTATCGCGTATGGGCCATGTCCGAACCGCTCGATATGGCGCTGGGGGGCTGAATCGGCGACCGGCTGCATCAAGCCTATCCACTGATTGGTTTCGTCGCCCAGGGGAATCACGGAGAGGCCGCGCCCGCGGAAATGTTCCGTGCGGCCCATGGCCGCCGATCCGAGAATGGCTCGGAAGTGAGCATCTGCGGCGGCGATGTCCTCCACGAGAAAGGTGACACCGGCGATCCCGAGGGCCCCGTTGGGGTGGCACGTTGCCGCGGCGCTGGAAGGGACCCGGAGGGCGCGATCGGTGATGTCCTGGATGAGGAAGGGAAACCCGCTGGTGGGGTGGAGGTTGCCGGGAAGGCTCATCCGCCAGGTGATGAGCTGGCCATCGATGCAGTGCCGGCCGAAGTGAGTGGGAATTGGAAAAGGAAGGCCGGAATTGGTGATGTCCTGGACATCCAGGTCGATGTCGGTGCTGAGGAGCCCAATATCGGTGAGACCCGAGCCCTGGCGGTATCGCTCGCCGAAGTAATGGTTCGGCGGGGGCGTGGCGTCGACGAACGAGATGATTTCAATGTAGGAGCCGTCGGCGAACGGGATGAGGACGTTGTGGGTGGCCTGGTCGTCGTGAATGCCGCCGGGATGGACGGTGAATCCGGCGGAACGAGCGTTTTCGGTGGCGATGACGAGGTCGTTCGCCAGCACGATGACGTGGTCGATTTGCGCGATCATCCGTTCCCTGTTCCTCCCCAAGTGTGCAGCCCAGACCCATCCACGCTTTGGATATGACCGTATCATGATTAAGGGGAAAAGGTGAAATGGTTCGCGTTTCGAACGGTTTCGCCACGTTACAACAGGAGTCCACATGACCACATCATTGCACCACGACTCCACGGATTCACGTGAGTTCAGCGGTATACGTTCACCCGGATCGGGGATTCCAGTCACGCGTCGGCGCCTTCTGGGTGGAGCCGCGCTGGCCGCCGCGGCGATTGCGGCGGGCGGGGTTGCGCCCGCGGCCCTGCGCGCCCAGGACCGGGATCCATTCCAGTACATCACGGCGATGGAGGCGACGGTCGACGTCGGGCAGGCGCCGGGACAGGCGGCGACCGAGATCGAGCCGGTCATGCACGACGGCACGACCTGGGACGCGTACATCCAGCTTCCAATCAAGGAAGGCCAGGATTTCCACTACACCTGCGAGTTCGACTCGGCGTGGATCATCCTCAAGGCATACGGTCATGACATGAGCCTTGAGGAGCAGATGGCGCACGTCGGGCATGACCTGCGAGTGGAGCCGTATTGGGAAGAAACGCCCTCGGCGATCACCGTGTATGGCGGTGACATCGCGGAAATGTTCTCGGGCGACTACGTGGACAATATTCTTGCGCGAGCACGAACCAGCGCGGTGCGCAAGGCGTTCGACGCGGTTGACCTGACGGTGGCGGAGACGCCCGACCGGGCTTCGACCGAGCAGGCATTGCTACGTGGCGAGCCGGTGTTCTTCAAATCGACCGTGGATTTCCTCGACTGGCGGCAGGCGACATGGATTTGTCCGGACGGCGACGAGTATCCGGTGGTGCTGACGAATGACCATGCGCTCATCGTGATGGGGTTCGATGCTCGGGACGTCATCATCCGTGACCCGCTGGGGCCGACGACCACGAACGAAATCCGGCCGTGGCAGTACAGGGTGAGTTGGGAACGGTACCTGGAGGTGATCGCGGCTCAGGGCAACGACGCCGTTGCCGTGGGGCCGTATACTGTGCAGTCCGATGGAACCGAAGGGGCGGGCTAGCGCCAAATGCGCCTGACCCTCGCCGGATTCTGACGGTTCCGATTCTCGAAGGGGCCTAACTCGCGCTACGACAAGCGAAGCGACCTGCCAGACAGCGTGAAGGACAACCTGCCCGACCACGCTCAAGGCATCTACAAGGAAGCCTTCAACAGCGCGTGGGACGAATACAACCACGATGAGGAGCGCGCCCACCGGGTGGCGTGGGGCGCGGTGAAGAAGAGCTATCACAAGAACGACGACGGCCGGTGGGTGAAGGGCGCCACGGACGGCTGATACGGAACCCGGGAGAGCACTTGCGGGCGGGGACTGGACCTACAGACCCGCTGGCGCGGGCCGTAGGCGAGTATGTGGCTGTCCTTGCCAATCGCCCGGGTTCGGTGTCAGGCGCCGGTGAATGGGGGCCGCTGGTCCCGGGCGAGCGCCGCGTCACGGCGTCGCCGTTCGAGACCGACCTTCCACAGCGCGTAGGCGAGCCCAAGGTTGGCGAGGATGCCGAACACGGCGACGGTCGAGGCGACGGCCGCATCGCTATCGGCGATGTAGCGCAGGTTCTCGACTTGCTCGCCATTACCTAGAATGACGAGTATCAGCGCGAAGCCGAACATGTTGAGCATGACGCAGAAAACGATGTAGTAGCGGCGAAGCGTTCTCACCCGGCGGTCCCTCGTGGTGGTTCCGGTAGTCGAATCGTGACGCGCGTGGCGGCGCCCATGGTTGAAGTTTACCGGGGTGGGCGTTGTGTTCGTGACGGTTACGGCGCCAGAGCCCCAGGATGTCGGCGGCGGTAGCGTGAGACCCCGCTCCAGATGCGTGGTCCGAAGAAGAGTATGGCCGCGATCGCGAAGATCGTTCCGGAGATTGGCCGGCTGATTAGGACCATCTCGTCGCCCTGGCTGATCATCATGGCGCGGCGATACTGGGCTTCGAGCGCGGGACCAAGGATGCAGCCGACGACGGCGGGACCGACGCGAATGTCGAAGCGGCGCATAATGTAGCCGACGATGCCGATCGCGTGAAGCATGACGAGGGCGGTGATGGACTGGCTTTGGGCCCAGGTTCCCAGTCCGGCGAAGACGAGGATGCCGCCGTAAAGCAGGGGCCGGGGAATCGCCAGCAGCCGGACCCAGAGGCCGACCAGGGGCAGGTTCAGGACCAGCAGCATCAGGTTTCCGATGTAGAGGCTGGCGATGAGACCCCAGACAAGGTCGGGATTGCGCTCGAAGAGCTGGGGGCCAGGCTGGATGTTGTATCGCTGGAAGGCGGCGAGGATGACCGCGGCGGTGGCGGACGTGGGCAATCCGAGCGTGTGGCTGCCCCTGCACGAACGCAGCCGGCAGGACACGGGACATCGAGACAAGCGCCGTTTCACGTCGATCCACCCGGATTCCGTGACCGCCGATCAGCGGCTTCCATATGCCGAGCGGCTGCGAGCGGCATTGGCCGGCGTGCGGTCCAGCCATTCGACCAGGGAACCCTGATTCCCGGCTACTACCTGATCCAACGATGTTCCGGCAAGGCGAGGGCGAGCCAGTTCAGCCGGATTGGTCAATCGCTTCCATGGAGACGCGAAGGGCGAGGGTGAGCTGGTCGGCGTTGGGGAGCCCGGCCCATTGATGCAGGAGTTGCGGGGGGCGGGGCTGGTCGCTGGCGCGCGTCGCGTGGAGGCGCACGATGTCCGTGCGTCCGTTCTTGAATACGCGCGTGGCGACGGCGTTGCGGGCTGGTTGCTGACCCCATTCGAGGACGATGGCGGTTCCGGCGTCGAACCGTTGCACCTGCGACTTGACCGGTTGCGACCAACCGCTGCTAACCCGCTCGGACGCTTCCTGGAGCGTGCGCTCGCTGGGGGAGAGCGTGGCGATGTCGATTTGGCCGGGCTTGATGCCGCCGAAGAGCCCACGTTCGAAGCCGCCGGGGACATCGGTGAGGCTGGCGAAACGGGCCTTCATGGCGGGGTTGGTGGCGAGCCAGTAGCCGAGGGCGAGCGTGCCGAGCTGAACGCTCACGATGATGGCCGTGAGCCACGAAACACCGCTGTCGTACATCTGGCGCCAGTCGCCGTTCATGCCAGAAGCTAGATCGAGAAGCGGGTAGACAATGAATGCGTTGGCGCCGGAGAGGAACGCGAACTGGATGAGGAGTTCGTTGTACGCGGCGCGCATCGGGGGACGCCGGAGCAGAACGAGGCCAAAGGCGAGCAGGCAGAGAATGAGATTGACGAGCGAGCCAGCCGCCGCGATGACGGTCTGCTGGACATCGGTGAACTGGGCCGGGTAGTAGGAGACGAATCCGGCGAATCCGTAAAAGCCCCAGTCGACGACTTCGCCCCCCATGATCCAGATGGCCATGGCATGGCCGAGTTCGTGGAGGGCGACCGAGACCGGGACGAGGACGAAAAAGGCGGCCTGGTCGACGATCCCGCGATCCTGCTGGGTAAACCGGCGATCCCAGACCGACGACCAGGACCCGACGAGCTGGTAGACGACGCGGATGCCGATGACCACATAGATGAGACTGATAATGGCAAACGGGCCAAAAGACATGCGAGTGGCATCCAGCGACGTTCAACGATCGGATTGGTCATCCCGGTGGAGGACCGTGAGGCAATGATAGGTCCTTGACGGGTCTCTGTTCAGGGGGAACCCGTCACCTGATGATGCAGCGGTGGAGCAAGCCGTTCGCGCTGGACCCAGGCGATGGCGACGGCCGCGATGAGTGTGGCGAGCCCGCCGAAGCCGATGGCGGCGGGTATTCCGAAACGGTCGGCGATGCCACCGGAGAGGAGCGCCCCAAGTGGCGTGGAACCGGCGAATACCGTCATGTAGACGGCCATGACCCTGCCCCGGAGTTCGGAGGTGGCGACGGTTTGCACGGAGGTGTTGGCGGTGGCCATGGCGGTGCTGGAAAGGAAGCCGGCGATGGCGAGCCCGATTGCTCCGCCGATGACCGCGGTGGGGATGGTCGCGGTAAAGGCGATGCCTATCTCCACGGCTCCAAGGGCGATGACCGCGCCGAGCATGCGCCCTCGATTGGGCGAGCGCCCGAACATGGCCAGGGTGAGCGCGCCACAGAGCGACCCGAGACCCATGGCGGTGAACAGGACACCGTAGGCGCCGGGGCCGGAATCGAAGCTGTCGGAGGCCAACATGGGAACCCATACGTTGAAGTTCATGCCGAAGGTGCCGAGCGCGCCGACGAGGATGATGGTTCGATAGATGGCGGGAGTGGAGCGGACGTAGTCGATGCCCTCGCGGAGCCGTGTGGCGGCCGATCCCGCCTGGGTTCTGGCGATCGGCGCGACCTTCATGAGCAACAGGCCAGTGATCACGCCACCATAGGAGATGGCATTGATGGCGAAGCAGACGACGGGTCCGAAAGCGGCCAGAACGATGCCCGCGATGGCGGGGCCGATAACCCGGCCGGTATTGAACATGGTGGAGTTGAGCGCGATCGCGTTCATCAGCGCGTGTTTGCCGATGAGTTCGGGGACGAACGACTGGCGCGTTGGCATGTCCAGGGCGTTCGTGATGCCGAACAACCCGGCGATGAGGTAGACCTGCCAGAGTTGGACATGCCCGAAACTGACCAGGATGGCCAGGGCGGCGGCGAGCACCGCGAACGTGGACTGGGTGAGGACGAGCAGCGTTCGTTTGGGAAAACGGTCGGCGATGACCCCGGCGGGAATTCCCAGCAGGAGAACCGGGGCGAACTGGAAGACGTTGACGAGACCGAGTTCGAACGGCGACGCATCGAGGACATCGTAAACGAGATACGACTGCGCGAGCGACTGCATCCACGTGCCAGTGACGGAGATGAGTTGGCCGAAGAAGAAGAGGCGATAGTTGCGGTAGGCAAGGGCGGCAAAACGTCCTGGTGGACGTTCGCCGGGGGAGTCGACTGGATCGGACGAAGGGGGATCGTCGGGTTCTACTGGAGGCGATGGAGCGGTTCTGGCCATTCGTGCCCTGGGGTTCGCGCGGATGACGACGCAGGCGTTTCCGGACCATGACCATCGCATCGCGACGGAGGCCTGTCAATGATTGGCGCGTGGCCTGGATGTGGTGATCGGAGATGAGGCCGCGGGACTTCCACACGGTGGCGCTGGGCGGGCGCCTTTGGTGGAGGGAGGATAGCGGGTGAGAGAGACCGGAAGGACTTCCTGGTGTGGACGCCCTTCCGTGACGGTCGTTACTTGTCGTCCGGCTCGTGCTGGCGGATGAGCAGGACCGGGACGTTGGACTGGCGGAGGACTTCCTCGGCGACGCTGCCGAGGAACCAGCGGCGGACTCCGGTTCGGCCGTGCGAGGCCATGACGATTAGGTCGCCGGTTTCGGTGACGGAGATGATGGCGGCGGCGGCATAACCGCGAAGAACGACACCGCTGACCTTGAGACCCTCGCCGCTGATCGCGGCGACCTGCTCGTCGATGAACTTCGTGGCGTCCTCCTCCTCTTCGGAGAGGAGTTCGTCGACGATGGTGTAGTCGAAACCCATACCGACCGTGCTGGCGCGGTTGAGCGTGGTGGGATCGATGGCGCGAACGAGATGGAGTTCGGCATCGAGCCGCCGGGAGAGTTCCCTGGCGTGGGTGAGGGCTTCGCTGGCGAGTTCGGAGCCGTCGAGCGGGACAATAATCCGGTCGTACATGAGTTAACCTGCTTCCATGTTTGGGAGTGCCTGTCTCCGGCGATCTCCGGTTCAGTCGCCTCCCGCTGGTGGTCCGCGCGGCGCCCATTGGTCACCTTTGGCGCGAGACCTACGCTACGGGAAGTTTACCGCCGAACCGTGCCCGGCGACCGTAAACGGATCGGCGATGTGGGGAGACAATGCCCCGATCCGCTGTAAGCGCGAAAGTCGAACTGGTGGCGCTGCCCCAGACCTGAATCTCGGCGACATGGCCCAGGACCGGTTCGCCCGCCGCGCTGTTGAAGGAGAGTCGGACATACCGGGCGGTGGTCGATGCCCAGGCTCCTTCCCAGGTTCCGGGAGCGCGGTTCGAGGATGAGGCGATGTGCGTCCAGGATTCGCCGTCAAGAGACACCAGGAGCGCGATGTCGCTGGCGCCGCCCGGCTGGCTGAACATCCAGCGGACTCCAGACAATTGCGAAGGCTGGCCCAGATCGATGGTGACGCTTGCCTGCCCGGCGCCAGGTATCGATGACCAGGCGGTGCCGGAATCGCCATCGAGGGCGTTCCAGACGGAGGAGCCGCCGTTGGTGTCCCAGGCGGATGATGGGGACAGAACGCTTCCACTGAACTCCGGATGGGATCCGGCTGGCGCGGAGACAGGGGCCGATTCGGCTGGTTCGCCGTGGCCGGGCGCGGGCTCCTCCGGTTCGGCTGGAGGTTCGGTTGGCGCGGGCGGAAGAGTGTCGCTGATGAATTGCGCGGCAACGAAGCCGTCCACGCCAGCGCAGCGAACGCCTTGCCAGCCATCGAATGGAGAGCCGCGGACCTCGATCCAGGCGCCGTGTTCGAGTACGCCGATGACAGGCGATCCGGTCGAGGGCTCGACCCGGCAATTGACCGCGCCGCCATCGGCGCTGGCGATGTAGCCGCCCCCGGTGACGGGGATGGCCGTGGATTCCGGTTGGGTCGTGGCCGGGTCCGCCGTGGATGTTGGGCTGTCGGTGGGAGCCGCTGGTTCGCCGGTCGCAAGCGTGGTGACCTGGCGGGACGCCTGCATGGAGTTGACCACGATGTACTCGGCCCACATGTAGCCATCGCGGCCGGCGCAACGAACTGGCAACCAGCCTCCATCAATCGGACCGAGTACATCGACGCGCGTTCCGGGAGCGAGGCTGGCGAGGATGGTTCCCTGCGGAGACGGGAGCGCGCGGCATCGCACATTGGCGCCGCCAGAGTTGGCGACGGTTCCGGTGGCCGCTTCGCCGGGAGTTGCGGTGGGGGTCGACACCTGGTCCGCGGTCCATGTAACGCGGAGATAGGTCAGGGAAGACCACCCATCGCGTCCGGCGCACCTGACCGGGAGCCAGGTTCCGGTGGCGGGGCCAATGACCGGAACGCGGGCGCCCTCCGCCATGGTCGTGATCTGCACTCCGGCGGTAGATGGCGCGGTCCGGCAGCGCAGGCCAAGGCCACCCGTTCCGCTCACCGTGGCTTCTCCTAATTGCGAGCCGGGCGGCGCGGTGGGCGTGACGGAAGGTGTCACGGCCGGTGTTGGTGAGGGGGTCGGAGTGGTTGGTGACGGAGCCGCGATGGTCCGGAGGTAGTTGGCGGACACCCATCCATCCTGTCCGGCACAGGTAACTGGAGTCCAGCCCCCGAGCGAGACGCCTCGGATTGCAACAGTCGATCCCTCGGGTAACCCAGTGATGCGAGCCCCAGCGGTCGAAGGAGCGGTTCGGCAGCGAAGGCCAGCGCCGCCCGTTCCGGTGACGACAGCCTGGACCGTGGGTTGCGGTGTGGTCGTCGAAGTCGGCGGGATGCTGGTGGGGGTCGCGGATGGTGTGCCTTCGGCGGGCTCGGTAGGAGTGCCGGTTACCTCCGTCGGCGTCGCTGGTTGCTCCGTGGGTGTACCGGCATCGGTGGTTGGGGTGCCGGTCTCGGCGGTGGGCGTGCCGCTTTCACTCGTGGGCGTTGAGACCGGCGTTTCGGTGGGAGCAGGAGTTGGTGTGGTGGTTGCGTACGTCACGCGGAGATAGGACGTCGAGGCCCAGCCGTCCTGGCCATTGCAGGTGACAGGTTGCCATCCGGCCAGCTCGACGCCGCGGACTGAGATCCTGGCTCCCTCGGCCAGGGTCGTGATGACCCCCGCGCCAGTACTGGGACCGGTTCGGCAGCGCAGTCCCACGCCGCCGGTGCCGGAGACGATGGCGAAGCTGTCAGAAACCGGGGTGACGGCTACCGTCGCGACAGGAGGCGGATAGGGATACGGATTCCCGGGCTGGGGCGGGAGAGTGTACAGGGTCCCACCGCGCTGGTTGAGCTGGTGTCCGCAGGCGGCGGCCTCGCTTGCCGGGTTGCCGCCACTTTGCCAGAGGAGCGTCACGAATACGCGGGAACCGATGGAGTCGGGCGAGGTCAGGCGGAGGTTTCGCCAGGTGCCGTCGGCGAGGTCGATGGCCGCGCGATTGCCAACCGCGCGAGGTCCGCGATTGACAAGCTGGTGGGTGTTGTCGCGGCCGATGCCAGAGCTACTACGACCGTAGCCAACGTCGAGCCCGTCGCGAGCGGCATCGGAGCCGGTGTAGCCCTGTGGGAGGGTGTTCGGATTTGTTGAGAGTGAGTTGAGGTAACGGGTTTCGGTGGGATTCCACCAGTCGTCGACGGTGAACCAGGGGCCGATGTCCTTGATCGGTTCGACCCGGCACTGGTTGGTGACCGGGTTAAGGACCCGCACGTAACAACTGCTTCCACATTGCGTCATGTTGCCCCGGGTGGCGCCTCGCGGGCAGTTTTGCGGCGTGCAGGCGGGGAGAGAGACGAAGAAGTCATTCTCGACGATGCGATGACCCGAGGAGGTGGTGCCGCCAACGAGGCCCTCGCGGGTAGCGTAGACGTAATAGGTGCCCTGCCCAACCATGCTGGTGGGGAGAGGATCGACGGCCGAGGCCGGCAGGGGAGGGATCATGGCGGTGAGAATTAGCACCACGCCGAAGATGGAGAGCGTGGGAAAGCGTTCAGCGAGTCGCCGCCGGAGGTGCGCCATGGGAAACCCAATCGGATATGGCAATCGCCACGCGCAGGGACGTGTTGGCGAGCGATCGGTGCATCTTGTTATTTAGGGACCCGTTCGTTGGCGGAGATGGTACCCGGCTGGGTGGCGACTATGCAAGGGAGCGGCGTGAGGCGGTTTGCGACACGCGAATGGTAAGGACCGTGGCGGGCGCCAGACGTGTCTCTGCCAGGGTCAGGTGGAGCGGGTGAGGCAACGGGACTGACCCAGGCAGGGATGTCGCCGGGAGTGTTGAGCTTGTGGCCGCAATTCACCGCGGCGGTGTACGGATCCTCGCCTGTCTGCCACAGCATCTCGACAACGACACGGGCGCCGACAGTGTCTTCCGCGACGAGTTCGAGATTCCACCAGGTGCCATCGGCGAGGTCGATGGCGGCGCGGTTTCCAACCTCGCGATGAGGTCGGCCGTAGATCTGGTGGGTGTTGTCGTAGCCGATGCCGGACGGGCCCACTCCATAGCCAACATCCTGGCCGTCGCTGGCGGCCTCGGCGGCCGGGTATCCCTGGGGGAGTTTGGGAGAAGTCGATGGCATCGTGTTCAGGTAGCGAATCTTCTCCGGATTCCACCAGTCATCGACCGTGAACCAGGGTCCTGTATCCCTGATTGGCTCTACGCGGCATTTGTCTTGCGCGGGGTTGGTGACCTTGACATAGCACGAGTCGCCACAGTTGGTCATGGTTCCGCGGGGCGCACCCTCGGGGCAGTTCGATGGGGTGCAGGCGGGGAGGGCGACGAAGAAGTCGTTCTCGATGATTTGGCGATTGGAAGTTGTCCAGCCGCCAACGAGTCCTTCGCGGGTGGCGTAGACACGGTAGACGCCCTGGTCGATCCGGCCCACTGTCGTGGCTGGCTGAGCGGCGGTTTCCCTTGGACTCGACGTTGGCGGGAGAATGGTAAGCAGAAGCAGCAACATCAGGAGCATCGATCTCGATGGAACGGAGGAACGCGGCATGGCGGGACCCTGTTCGTGGGAGGAGCGTCTCGCGGTGGGTGTGCATGATACCGGATCGAGTCGCCGCGACGCAGGGAAAGTGAGCGCTCAAGAGGATGTAGTCACGTGCGAGCGGGGAGACGTTCCGGGCTCCTGTCAGGCGGCGCGCGTTTGAGAGATAGGGGAAAGTGCGGGACCATTGCCTTGCATGCGACGGTAACCATGGAAGGTAGTCCAACGTCATGACACAGGATCCTATGCAGCACAATGGACATCCGGAAGCGACCGCGAACAGCGACGGAGACGGTGGTGAAGCGGTCACGCGCGGTCCCTTGTTGCTGGCCGACCTGACCTCTCCGGGATTCGAGGCGGCGCTCAGCGACATTGAAGCCGTGCTGATTCCGGTGGGGGCGCATGAGCAGCATGGACCGGCGCTTCCAGTATCCACCGACGCGGTTTCGGCGCAGGTGCTTTCGGCCCTGACCTCGACGCTGCTTGCGCCAAGAGTGGCGGTCGCGCCAGCGATCCCATGGGGTGTCTCGTGGCATCACATGGGGTTTCCAGGAACGATCACGCTCCGCGAGGAAACGCTGATTTCACTCGTCATGGACGTGGTGGAGTCACTGCACAGGCATGGCGTGAAGCGGTTCGTTCTGGTGAACATCCATGGCGGGAACAACGCGGCGCTCCAGATCGCCGCCGAGCGTAGCCACCGCGAGATGGGTGTGCCGCTTGTCGTGCCGGTATTCGCCTACACGCTTATCGCCAACGCCGCGCGAGACGTGCTGGGCGACGAGGCGATTGGCCATGGCGGCGGCGATGAGACCTCGGTGATGCAGGCAATCCGGCCGGAACTGGTGGCGCGGGAAGCGTTGGGCTCACGAATGGTGAATGAGGAGCTTCGCGGGGCGCAAGAGATCGTACGGGCGGCGGGCGGGGTCCTGCCTGCTTCCCAGGGGGCGTTGAGTAAGACTGGCGCGACGGGCGATTCCAGCGCGGCGTCCGCCGGCGCGGGTTCGGCGATTCTGGGACAGGCGACGAACCAGTTGCGGGCGATCGTCGAAACGTTGCTCGACCTCGAGCTTGCGACTTTCGGATCGTAGCGGGCCGGGGCGGAATCGCTGCAGGTGTACGTACGATTCGTCATGTTCTCCACGAGTTTGTTAGGCTAGACTTCGCAAAGCTCTTCATGAATGTGGTCCGGACGGGGACACCTGAAGAGTCCGGATCATTACTCGCGCTTGAGCGTCACATTCCCAATCCGCACCACTCGAATCGATGGGCGATTGTGACGGCTGAGAACGCGGAGCCATTCATGCCATCTGGCGATTCACGAAAACCATCGCAGCAATCAGCTCGGCCCCCAGCGGACGACCGGGTCGACGATTCGCGCTCGCCCCTACCCGGAAGCGGAGAGGCTGGCGCAAGCGAACAGGGCAACGACGTCGACTTCGGGTCATATGTTTCGTCCACGGTGCGGTCATCCGCGGAATTGTTCGGCACGCCAGCAAGGTCCGCCTCGTCGCGATCGCGGCGGCAAGGTTCGCAGAGCCGTACACCAGAATCCGAGAAGGCGCGTGAGTCCAGCCCGGAACCCGGCACACCTGCTCAAAATGCCCCTGCTCAAGGATCGACGGCCCGGGAGCGGCCAGCGCGCCGCTGGCGAGACTCGGCGGTCGTCGAGAAGGTCGACGATGTTGAGACCGGGATTCTCGAAAACGACGGCTCGGGAGACGGCGGCGGATACCGGGACCGGTTTCCGTGGGCTTTCCAGGATGATGGACGGCCCAACTGGACGATTCTCGGCGGTATTCTGTTAGCGCTCCTCGCGCTGATTCTCCTTATCTGGTATCTCGTGGGCCGGGGCGGTGGGGATGGCGATCCAATCCCGACTCCCACCGAGGAATCGGTGATCGACGCGCCATTGACGGGAACCGAGGAGGATGACGATTCCACGCCGTCGGTGTTCGTTCCTCAGGTACCCACACAATCCGACGATGAGCCGACCGCCACGCAGGAGACTCGGCGTGGCGGTGACAACCAGCGTAATGTGGACGATGACGAAGGGACGCCCGGCGCTTCGTCGGACGATCCACTGGACGGTATCGAACTCGGGCCCGTCGCGAGCAGTTGTCCGGATCGGTGCCTGGTCCGAATCGCGGACGATGGAAACGCCGGCCAACTGATGAACGACGCGAACACGCGAGCCTCGTTCAGCGCGGACGGTTGGGCGTGGGTGGTGGCCGAGCCTGACGGCATCGCCTGGTTCGAGCAGAACACCGACACGACGATGGTCGCCGAGTCCGCGGACACGCTGGCGCTGTACATGACGCTGGTTCCGAGCGAGGAGACGAGCGACGACCGGGTCAAGAGCTTTGGCACGATCCTCGATTCCGCGGATCAGTGGCGGCTCGTGCGGGTAGGCAGCGTTCCGGCCAATGTGCGGCCCTTGACCGATTGGGGATATCAGGTCGAGAAGGTCGCGCCGGCCCCACCGCTGGAGGTCATTCGGCCCGAAGAGCCGGTTTCCCTCGCGTCAATCGAGATCGGATCGCTGATCGACGATGTGTCGGAGAGCAATCTCGAGTCATCGATCACGGACCTGGTTGGCATGGGTTCCACCGATGGTTCCGGAATCGGGACGCGGTACTACACATCCGCGTCGAACATGATGGCGGCCGAATACCTGTTCACCAGGCTCGAGACGTATGGCCTGAACGTGTGGTACGAGGACTTCCTGACCTGGGAAGGCTACCTGGTGGTGAATGTCATCGGGGAGGTTCCGGGCGATGACGCATCCGAGATTTACGGCGTGATGGCCCATTTCGATACGATTTCGACCGATCTGGCCGTATCTCCCGGGGCGGACGACAACGCGACGGGGATTTCGGCGTCGCTGGAGATCGCCCGCGTTCTCTCGGAGTATCAGCTGCATCATCCAGTGCGGATTATCTTCGTTAACGTGGAGGAAGTGGGGATCGTTGGGAGCGAGCGTTTTGCCCAGAACGCGAGCGAGCAAGGCATTCCCTACAACGGCGTGTTCAATCTCGACTCGATTGGCGCCCAGCGGCAATACAGCTACGTTGTGCTTAACGGCGACGCCACGACCACATGGATGACCGACCTCTTTATACGGCTGAACGATGCGTACGGGTTGAATCAGACGATCAACGCGATGACCAATGAGGCGATCGTGGCGGATGACAATCGATTGCGTGAAAACGGCATCGCCTCAATCATGATCGGGCGGGAATTGTACGGACAGAGTCCGTACCATCATACGACTGGCGATACACCGGATACCCTCTCGATGCTGGGTGTGCAGCGATGCACGCAGTTGACGCTGATCAGCCTGGCGTACCTGGCGCAGGGCTAGATTGCCGCCTGGCGGTCGGCTCGTTGGCGATAGCTGGCTGACACGATCCTGGCGGATTAACTCAGTTCCTTGCGATTACCGGTTTTCAACCGGTCGACGACCTGCTTGACCTCCTGCGCCTGGTCGCGGTCGATCACAAGCAGGGCATCGGCGGTGTCGACGACGATGATGTTGTCCAGGCCGATCATCGCGACCACACGGCCAGTCTCCGACCAGATGACGCTGTTGGTGGTTTCGATTTGCAGCAGGTCGCCACGAACCGAGTTGCCGAGGCCGTCCTGCTCGATGAGATCGCCGAGCCCACTCCAGTCACCAACATCCGACCACCCCATGTCGGCGGGCACGACGGCGACGCGTTCGGCGTGTTCCATGATGCCGGTGTCGATCGTCTCGTTTGGCAAGGTGGGCCAGGTCTCGGTCAGCACCTTCTCGCGATTTCGGGTGTCCCAGGAGCGGGCGATGTGAAGCACTCCCGCGTGGATGGCGGGTTGTTGCCGTTCCAGCTCGGTCATTAGCGACTTCACCCGCCAGACGAACATGCCCGCGTTCCAGAGGAAGGTTCCGGCTTCCACGTAGGATTGAGCGGTTTCGAGGTCGGGTTTTTCAACGAACCGGGAGGCGTGGAAGGCCGTGCCAGTGGTGGTTTCGACCACGGGATCGCTGGTGCGCTCGATGTAGCCATAGCCGGTCTCGGGCCGGGTAGGTTCGAGGCCGATGGTGACGAGTTCGCCCGTGCGGGCGGCGGCGATGGCGGTTTTGACCGCGCGCTGGAACTGATCGATCTGGGCGATGTCGTGGTCGGCGGCGAAGCTGCCCATGATGGCGCCGGGGTCACGCGCGGCGATCAGGGCGGACGCCAGGGCAAGCGCGGGGCCGGTGCCGCTGGGGACGGGTTCCACGATGAGATTCGCCGAAGGGAGATCCGGCAATTGGCGCGCGATGGCGGCAACGTGGGCGGGACCGCAGACGACGACGATATGCGCGGGATCGGTGAGTGTCGTCAAGCGAGCCCATGTTTGCTGGAGCAGGGAGTCGTTCCCAAGCAATGGAAGCAGGAACTTTGGCCGGGCCGCGCGGCTGAGGGGCCACAGCCGCGTGCCGGATCCGCCGGCCGGTATGACAGCCCAGAAGTTGCCAGCGCTCGATCCGTTTCGTTTCTCCGTCATGCGTGGTCTACTCCCCGCCCATGTCTTGAGTCTTCGATGTCCAGGCGCCGCTTTCCCGTTGAATAGTACGATGAACTCTATCCGAATTGACCGAATAGGGTGCGAAGGTGACGTGGATGACTGAAGGAGCCGTGAACGTGAAGCCCAGGATATCGATCGTGGCCCCCCGCCTGGATGCCAAGCCGTGGGGTGGAAGGCGGCTGGACCGGTTCGGTATCGCACTGCCGGAAGCGGAGCGCATTGGCGAGGCGCTGGTGACGGCTGGCGACGCGGTGGTAACGAGCGGATATGGTG
>CAZUPA010000030.1:5367-8352 GCA_964622205.1 uncultured Sphaerobacteraceae bacterium | reverse complement strand
TACAGGCTCGACGACTGGGGGCGGGTCGACAGCCAGGGAAACTCGCGCGACATGCACCTGGAGGCTGGATTCGCGGTGTCACGGCCGGCGATTCGGCCGGAGACGATCACTCCGGTGAGGCTCGAGGTCGATGGTGGGACGAGAGAGCTATTGACGGCCTGCCGGTATTTCGCGCTGGAACGGCTTGAGCTTGCGGCGGGCGGTAGCGCGATGTCCGGGCGCCATGGGAGTCCCTCGGTGGTGACGGTTCTCGAAGGGAGTGTTGAGATCGCGGGTCAGCAGGTTGGACCGGGCCAATCGGCGGTGGTGTGGGCTGGACAGGAGGATGTTCACCTGGAGGCAGCTGGGGATGCGAAGGCGCTCGTATGCTGGGTCCCGGAACTGGAGGCGGAGGTGGTGGAACCCGCGCTGGCGGCTGGCTCGAACCCCGTGGACGTGGCGGCGCTTTCAGGCGCCACGGGCGATATCTCTACCAGCCGACCTGCGACTTGAACCAGTCCCACGGTTGGGCTTCGGCGACGTGAAGCAGATATTCCTGACCCATTTTCGGGATGAGGAGGATGAACAGCCAGATCAGCGAACGCTTCCAGGAATTGAGATTCACGCCGGGGAAGAAACGCCAGACGACGAGGACAAAGATGAACCAGTTCTCGAAGAGGTTGGGGAAGATGAACAGGAGCGGTCTCCAGCCGGTGATCTGGAAGAGCGCCACTCCAATGAGCCGGTAGGCAAAGAGCGCGAGGGCGATGAATCTGGGGATGCGCTCGGTCCACGTCCAGGACACATACGCGCAGATGCTGAGATAGTAGAGATCGAGGAGCTTGTCGATGCCGTGGTAGTGATCTCCCATTCCGCCTTCGCCGAAGAATTCGACGATGACGACATCCAGGGCATCGAGCAGCAGCGCGGCGATTGTGCCTGGCAGCGGCTTACGGAAGATGAACAATGGAACGATCAAGCGGAGTGAGATAACGACCAACTGGCCAGTGGTCATGTGTTTTCATCTCCCTGGCGAGGAAGTTGCTTACGACGACTGATCGATCACCCCGGTTGCCAACGGTTCGGCGGCCAGGTGGATATACCGGTCGACACTCGCCCTGTTTCGCGGGTCATTGACGAGTCCAAGCAGGGCCAGCAGGTCTTGCTGGTCGGCGCCGCCGCGCGCCATTTCGATGGCGAACGTTGCGCGCAGCGTTTGAGGCGTGACGGACTTGACGAGCCCGGCGGCTTTCCGGACGCGATCGACCATGCCGTTTACCGCCTGGGGTCCGACCGGGAAGAGGATGTCCGCCGGGTTCCGCGATTCGAGATAAGTATCGTAGAGGCGAGAGAATTCGCCGCCCGCGGCGAGCTTGCGGTCCTTCGATTGGCGTGACAGCGCGTCGTAGACGACGTAGACCACCGGTGAATCGGGGTTGGTGCGATCGATATGGTCGCGGTGGAGGGCGAGGAGTTCGGATCGGGTCAAACCCAATCGCATCATGAGCCAGATGGCGGGAGCGGACCATGCTTCGTCGGCTTCGGCGGCGGCGAGGAGAGCGGCCTGCTCGTTGGTGAAGAGCGGAACGGGGACGCGGAGGTTGATGGCGTGGGGGTAATACCCCTCGGTTGGGTCGAACTTCAGCACGCGGGCGTCTTCAATGAGATAGCCAAAGAAGCGACGCAATGAGGTGAGCCGGCGCTTGCGGGTGGACTTGCTGGAGGCATCGCCGAGGTACAGGGCCACATCGGTACGTTCGATGCGATTGATCGAGCGTGGGCCGATGAGGTTCTCGAAGACCTGGAGATCGTAACAGTAGGACTCGATGGTGTTGGTTGGGTGCATCTGGGCCTCAAGGTGCTTCCGCCAGGCGGTGCGGGCCAGTTCGAGACTGGACCGTGCGGTAACGGGTGGCAGCCCGCCGGTTGCCGCGATGAAACGGCCGTTATCGGCGATCTTGAAGAGGTCCAACTGGTCCGGCCTGACGCGAGGAGCCGCCTCTTCAAGCCGCTGGTTCGCGGCATTGTCCGACGGAGGAAGGTCGCGCTCGTGATTGGTGACGGCGTCGCGACCACGGAAACGTGAAGCGCGGCCGTTGGCATCTGGGGTGGCTGGCTGGTTGGAATGCTCGGGCATCGGGGACTCCGGAAATGGAACGAACGTTCGACGGAGACGATGGCTGGAGACTAGGCTTGTACGGCCACGAATGTCAAGCTGGCTCGTAGGCAAAGAGCGAGACCGGAGGCCGCCGCATCACGACTGAACGTCACCGGTGAAGCGCTGGAGCAATTGTGAAACCGTGAACGAAGCCTGTTTTCGTGACGTGAAGCACAAAACAGGCTCTATGCTAATATCGTGATGATTACATCGTCGGGTGGCGCTGGAGAATCCGCCGCTCCGCTCGTCCCGACGCATCGAAACCGCGCCGGTAATCCGTACTCCGTACATCCCTGCAATGGCGCGCATAGTCAGGAAATGGACCGTTACATGGGCGAACTCGTCGTCGGACGTCCTGCACTCCAGGTTAAATCAGCCGTTTCGATTCCGCTCGATATGGTCTCGGTCATGTCGTTGCTGTACCGGGCGGTGCCTGGAAGCGGGCTGGACCGGTGGCTGATTGCCGCGCGGAGACAATTGCCCCGGCAGTTGCAGGAGGATCTCGACCTGCTGCATGGATTCTCGGGCCGGCTGCTCTACTACATGGAAGAACCGATCATGCGGTTCGAGCCATTGCGCGAGGACCGTGTTGGCGCGTCCGTCGATGACTTGCTGTGGTTTCTGGGCGAACTCGATCCAGGCGAGTACCGGGATATGGCGATACGCGCTTTGGACCGGGTTCACCAGGACCTCGGCACCGGGCTCGCGGCCCCGAGCCCGGTCGAGGAGGGCGCCTGGTACCGGTACGTTGAGCCGGGCCTGACGACCGCGACCGCCGAGGAGGTGGTTGCGTTAATCCGTGACCCACAAAGCCTGAAAGAGCGCACGATGCGTTTGATACGAGGCAT